>CAIOHJ010000080.1 GCA_903858085.1 uncultured Chloroflexota bacterium | reverse complement strand
TCTTTCCAGCTGACTCGGACGACTGGGTGGGTGCGCAGTCCCTCTGGCGGTGTGGCGCCACCCCAGTGATCTGGCGCGCGGCGGCCGGTCGCAGCCACAAAACAGGCGTACTGGCTGTTGGTGATGGGGTATTTGGCGATCGCAAACGCGTTCAGATCGACCGGGTGGATCGGCTTTTCATCCGACGCGGCATTGCTGCCCATCGGGAACTCGCCAGCCTCGACAGGCAGCCAGGCAATGTCCGGCAGCCCGTCTTCGCCCACGCCCACGCCGCGCCGTCGGTCGCCCAGGCGAGAGAGGGCGTTGCCAGCGATTGCCCGCTCCTTTGGGACAGGAAAGGCGGTGACGTCGTGCAGCGCCCGAAGTGCTGCGCTGCGCAGCCCTTGGACATCCCTCTCTGGAAGCTTTGGCATCTCTGGATCGTTGACCATCTCCAGCGCCAGCAGTGCCACCGCTGGCCAGCTGCGTCCATCTTCTGCATACGGCCCGCTCATTGCTTCCAGCAGATTCCGCAGATCGGCAAGGCGACGGGCGACAATCAGCTCGCTTATCGCCAGACGCGCCACGTTGCGCCAGTTGCTGCTGTCTTGCTGCAGCTTTGCAAGCAGCCCATCAGGAAACAGGTTGTCGGATGGGATCTTCAACGGATGGTTTGAAGGGGACGTGAGGTGAATCAGTTCGCATGCAGCCAGATGCTCTTGAAAGGAACGGTGGATGAAGCGATAGTGGCGGTAGCGCGGGGCAACCAGGATGCCGGCATGCCGTTCGAGATAGTCGTCCACTTCATCGATATGCATTTTTCTGGAGAAGCCCCCATCTGGGTTGCCTTTGGCTTGATCGAGCAGATCCAACAACTCGCTGAGCGCAAAATCTTCGCCTTGCTGCGTCAGGGTCTTACACGCCAGCGCTTCAAGCACAGGGCGTAGCTTCAGCGGCTCGACACCGATGGCCTCGATGACCGCCGGGTCAGGATTTTTGGGGCGTGTCCACTTGGAGAGCAGGAGATCGACGGCGGCGCGATAGAGGCCAGCTTTGGTGGCGGGCAGCACTCCGGTGCTGCTCACGCACCACAGGCCGACCCACAGCGTAAAGAAGAGCGGGTTTTCACGCATGTCGTCGTTGACCTGGGCAGCGTCGATGGCCGCCATCAGATCTGCGGTGCTGCCTGCACCTGGCAGTTGGCGCAGCAGGGTGTCTGCCAGCAATTTCTGACGGTCGCGGTCGAACGGAGCGAGCTGCGCTACACCAAAGCCGGACAGCTCGCCCACTGTTGTGTAGGCATGTGGGCGGCTGGCAATCAGGATGCGGGCAATTTTGGCGGTCTGCAGGGCGTTGACCAGCGCGACAATCTGGCGCATTCGGGCTCGCTCGTGTGCACGGTTGACCTCATCCAGCCCGTCGAGCAGCACCATGATTTTGCCTTGGCGCTGCAGGCTGCGCAGCTCTGCAGCGCCTTGCTTGCCTTCTTTCTCGCGGAGATAGGTCCAGAAAACTTCAATCCCGGGCAGTGCCTCCCTGGGCAGTGCCTCGCTGCTGGGGTCGGGCAGCTCAGGGAAAAATTTTACGAGATCGCGCAGTTCGATGTAGATCGGTGTATACGCACCGGCGCTCCAGCCGGGCAGGAGCTTCAGGTTGGCGGCAGGATCGGGTGGTGTTTCACCAGCGGCGTGCAGCATTGCCCCGGCCAGACAGAGCGTCAGATGGCGCAGAAAACTGCTTTTGCCGCTGCCCGGTCCGCCCAAAAGCACCAACCGTGGCTGCAGTGCAGCAGCATGTTCGGCGTCGAGGCGGACGGACACTTCGTCGCTGGGCTGTCGTTTGTCCCAGAGATGCCTGACCAATGGTTCGAGCTGTGCGGGATCGTTGATCCCCAGTTCTGGCCAGGTGCGCGGCCTGTTTTCCCGATCGGCGTGCTTCGTCGTTTGTCTGGTCATGCCAGAATCTGCTTCTTGTCCGCCCCGGTCAAACCACCACGCCAAGTCTTTTTTTGTGCCTTTCATCCGAATCTGTGCATCAATGGGCAGCGGCACATAAACATCGAGCAGACGCACTTGTCGGTTCAGCTTGTCGAGAATATCCGCCAGACGCACTGCACCCCAGCGATCGAACAGGCTGTGCAGATAGTCGCTGTGGATGGGGGAGATTGGTGTTTTGGCAACGTCATCTGTCGCGTCTGCATAGAGACGATAGGCTTCGTCAAGCTCGCCTTTTCGTTCTTTTAATTCCTCGCCGACCGCTGCAACGATTTTATCTACCTTGCGGTCTCTGCGCGCTGCGCCCAGAACCCGCCACCAGTATTCAGTTGCTGCACCGTCTGGATTGATCTCTGCAATTTGGATACCGGACTCTTCGGCCAGCCGGCGGATCCTTGCTTTGTCATCAATCAGGTCGGTGAGCAGCTGCCACAGCTTGTTGAGAGCTTCTGTTTTGTTCATCGGCGTTTCGATCGGGACAGTTTTGTCAGGGTGCATGGCAATGTCTGGGTCATACTCTTGTCAGCATCTTGAACGAAGTCTATGCGGCATTGACCTGGAAGAAAACAGTGCAGCCGCAACCACCAGAACAGTTTGACCGGCTTCGCTGGGAGCACCCTCGAGCAGAGTGCGTCACGATATCAACGAGTTATTTGCGCCGACCTGTGCCGGCGTCTTGTCAAGCATAATTTAATAGAAATCTCGGAGGTACTACTTTCAATAATCTTATCATTGAAAAGACACGAGTGCCAAGAATCTGTCCGAGGATTGTTGGCAAACGATCAGGATCATCCAAATCGGCTCCACGATAGGTGTCGTGCTGCATGGCACATCGCATCCTAGCAGCGTGAGAGGCTGTAGGACGGGATGTTTGTAGGGCGGAGGGACACTTCGCCCTCTCTAAACTCATCCGCCCCGATGGGGCGGGCGAAGAAACCAGCGGTTGACAGAAGAATTGGCGGCGACGCAGGAGTCGCTGCGTCAGGTGAACCGCTCAGAGCCCCGACCGTAAGGGAGGGTCTTTCTCTTTCTTGCATTTCCCCGCCATCGGTGCACCTTGTTGCTGCACGACAGGCGGATCGCCGCATCTACGAAGCGTGTGCTGGCGTGTCGAAGAGCCCTGCCGGACAGCATATCCTTACCCAGAACGTTTGTGCGGACAAAAGCTGTGATAGGAGAACAGATGGGGGCTAGCGACGGACTGCGTTGACTAAATGCGAGCAAGGACGGTGACCGATGAAGGGTGGTGCGCTGGATCGCACAATTGGGCG
>CAIOHJ010000079.1 GCA_903858085.1 uncultured Chloroflexota bacterium | reverse complement strand
TGCCATCGGCAGCAGACTGAGCAGCGCCACCGCCAGGAGGGCCCAGCCGTCACCGACCGTCCGCCGTGCCAGCCAGAAGGTCAACAGCAAAATCAGGGCGAACAGGAGCAGGTTGGGAATCTGGGCTACATCCAGGCTGCGTCCCCACACCGCATAGGCGGGCTGGGTCAACAGATACAGCAGCGGCGGGCGAAAACTGTCCAGGGTGATCGCCTGAAAGAGCGCCTGCCCCCCCCCTGAAGCCAGCAGGTCGGCAATCTCCAGACTCTTTTCCAAGTGGCCGGTCGAGTCCCGGCCGACCAGCACGACATTGGTCTGCACCCACCCCCAGTTGGTTGCTGTCGAGAGGAGCACGAGCCCCAGCAGCGCGCTGGCAAAAAAAAGTGGGCGCAAAAGCGATCTGGCTGAACGCATATTGGGGCGATTACGGTTCGCCATCCCCCTCGGCCACTTCCCCCTCGGCCACTTCCCCCTCGGCCACTTCCCCCTCGGCCACTTCCCCCTCTTTCACAGTGCGCAGATGGGGGAAGAGGATGACCTCGCGGATCGTGTCGGCGTCGACGAAGAGCATGGTCAGCCGGTCGATGCCCATGCCAAAGCCGCCGGTCGGCGGCATTCCATAGCTGAGGGCTTCGAGATAGGCCTCGTCGATCGGATGGGCCTCGTCGTCGCCGTGGCGGGCCCGGTAGGCCTCGTCGACAAAGCGCTGCAGCTGGTCGATCGGGTCGTTGATCTCGCTGAACGCGTTGCAGATTTCCATCCCGACCAGAAACCCTTCAAACCGTTCGACCTGCCGCGGGTCGTCGGGGGAGCCTTTGGCCAGCGGGCTGACATCGCGCGGGTAATCGATCAGAAAGGTCGGCTGGATCAGATTTGGCTCGACATGTTTGGCCATCAAGCTGTCGACCAGCTTGCCCCAGCTGCTGCGGGGATCTGGGTCGTGCCCAAAGCGGCGCATTGCATCGGCCAGGCTGGCCGCATCGGGGTAGTTTTCATAGTCGATGCCGGTCGCGTCCAGAATCGCCTGGCGCAGCGGGATACGCCGCCAGGGGGGGGTCAGATCGACCGTCTGCCCCTGCCAGGTCAGCAGCGGACTTCCGTTGACCTGCTGGGCGACAAAGGCGACCAGCTCCTCGGTGCGGCGCATCACATCCTGATAGTCGGCGTAGGCCTCGTAAAACTCCAGCTGGGTAAATTCCGGGTTGTGTTTGAAACTGACGCCTTCGTTGCGGAAGTCGCGCCCGATTTCATAGACGCGGTCGTAGCCGCCGGCGATCAGCCGTTTGAGATAGAGCTCGAAGCTGATGCGCAGATAGAGATCCTGGTGCAGCTGGTTGTGGTGGGTCACAAAGGGTCTTGCAGCTGCGCCGCCGTAGAGCGGCTGCAAGATGGGGGTTTCGACCTCCAAAAAGCCTTCGTTGTCCAGATAGGTGCGCACTGCCCGCACGATGGCGGCCCGGGTCCGAAAGAGGTCGCGCACCGGCGGGTTGGCCAGCAGGTCGACGGAGCGGCGCCGGTAGCGTTTCTCCGGGTCACGCATGCCGTGCCACTTGTCTGGCATCGGTTTGAGCGTCTTGCTAAGAAATTGGATCTCCTGGACCTCGACACTCAGCTCGCCAGTCTTGGTCACGACCAGCGGGCCAGTCGCCCCGATAAAATCCCCCAGGTCGATCAGCCGCTTCCAGACAACGTCGTAAAAATCGCCGGGCAACGCGTCGCGGCGCAACACCAGCTGGAGAGAACCGCTCCCGTCTTCAAGATCGGCAAAACTCATCTTGCCCATGATCCGGATCCGGCGCAGCCGGCCGGTGACCGTGACAGGCTGTCGGGTCTCCCCTTCCCGTTCGTACAGGGCCCGTGCGGCGGCGATCGAATGGGTGCGGCGGGCACGCGCCGGATAGGGGTCGATCCCGGCGGCGCGCAGCCCCGCCAGATTTTTGAGACGGGCCACTTCCTGGTCGGTCAGGGTAGCGGGGTCAAACAACGGATGGGACGGTTCGCTCACAGGCTACCTCACCGCCACAATCTCAAAGACAATCTCACCGCCCGGCGACTTGACGATTGCCCGGTCACCGACCCGCCTGTCCAACAGGGCCCGTCCCATCGGGCTTTCGTTGCTGATCTTGCCCTTGCCCGGGTCTGCTTCGGGCGGGCCCACGATCGTATACTCCTCTTCCTGGTCGAAGCCCTCCTCCCGCACGACCACGGTCCGGCCGATCGTCACGACGCCAGGTGCGGCGTTGTGGTCGCCGATCACCTGGGCATTCTTCAAAATCGCCTCCAACTCGCGAATGCGCCCCTCCAGAAATCCCTGGGCCGTCTTGGCCTCGTCGTAGCCAGCATTCTCGCTGATGTCCCCTTCCGCTTTGGCTTCGGCGATCATCTGGGCGACCTCGCGGCGACGCACCGTCGTCAGATACTCCAGCTCGTCTTTGACCTTTTGCAGACCTTCTGGAGTCAAAAAAATTGGTTGGTTGTTGCTCATTGTTGCACTCTTTTCAGAACCACATTCCTGTGTAATACTGGTATGAAAAACACCGCCTTCGCAAGGCGGCGCTGCTCTGGCCCGGTTTAGCAAAGCAAATGCCGACCCCAATCCAGGTCGGCCCGACAGACATGTAGACCAGTATAATACATTCTTCTCAAATCTGTAAAATCATCTTTTGGGTCGCACCGTGAAAGCAGCCGTGAAAGCAATATGGTGGTAAACATGCCAATGGCCCCTTCTCCAGATCCCTCCCTCTTTGACCGCTTTGCTCGCTTTTACGACGGCGACTACCGGCACTACGACGAAGACATCGACCTGATCGGCCAGTACGCTGCCGAGCACGGAGACCCTGTCCTGGAGCTAGGCTGCGGCACCGGGCGGCTGCTGCTGCCGCTGGCCAGGGCCGGCCACCGCCTCACCGGAGTCGACATCAGCCCTGCATTGCTGGAGCGTGCGCAAGCCAGGCTGCAACAACAGCGGCTGTCTGCCCAGGTCGAGCTGCTGCAGGCGGACCTGCGTACCTTTGACCTGCCCACCAAAGACTATGGCTTTGCGTTTTGTACCAGCAGCACCCTGATGCACCTGACGACAGCCCAGGAGCAGCTGGCCGCGTTGCGCAACATGGCCCGCCATCTGCGGCCAGGGGGCCGGTTTTTGCTCGACCTGTTCAACCCCGACCTGCCCCGCCTCTTTGCCGTCGAAGGGCTGATGGAACTGGCCGATCGCTGGCTGGACGAACAGACCGGCGCTGAAGTGCTGAAGTGGAGCGTGCGTCGCCTCGACCTGGCCGAACAGCTGCAAGAAACCCTCTTCCTCTACGAAGAG
>CAIOHJ010000078.1 GCA_903858085.1 uncultured Chloroflexota bacterium | reverse complement strand
TTGCTCGAAGAAGTCAGCGGCGTCTATCGCCTCGCTGCCTGGCATAGCCTTGCCCGGACACGGGATACCAACCTGGCGACCCTCAGCGCCGAGCTCTGTCTCCAGCTGGGCACCCGCATTGGCCGGCAGCTGGTCGATGCACCCGGTCTGGCTCCCTTCCAGGCCGACGACGATGCTGTCCATTTCCCTCCGATCGAGCAGGTGGCCGTGGTTGCCAGCCCTTCTCCCCAGCTGCGCGTCTGGATCGCCGGCCTCTCCCTGGGCCAAAGCATGGCTGCCACCTATGAAGCCTTGTGCAGCAGCCCGGCCCATCTGATCGGCCATACGGTGCTGAGCCCTGCCATCCAGGTCACTGCACTGGCCGAATCCCTGGTCACCGCCGCCCCTGACCTGCTGGTGATCGCCGGCGGGTTCGACGACCCCAGCCCGGCTACCCACCACGCCCTGGTCGAACTCAGCCGCCTGCTGGGCCGGGCCCTCTATCGGCTGGCTCCTGCCCAACGCCCGGCAGTCGTTTATGCGGGCAACCGCTGGGCTGCCCCCCACGCCGCCGAGGCTGTCCACTCCGCCGGCGGTGGCCCCGTTGAGGCGGTCGCCAACGTCCAGCCCGCTCCCGCTCTTCTGCAAAAAACAGCCCTTGCCCAAGCCTGCTCCTTCCACTACGAGCGCCTCTGCCGCCGGACTCCTGGCTTTCGCGAACTCAGCCGCTGGGTGACCCCCCCCGGCCACATGCTCAGCCAGGAGAGCAGCTTCACCCAGCTGGTGCGCCTCTGGATGGAGCTGCACGAGCTCCCTGCACTGCACGGGCTCTACTGTGCGCCACTTTGGTGGCTGCATGTCTGGACAACTCGCGGCGAACCTGGCGCGCAGATTCGCTTTGTCGAGCCCCAGACCCGCCCGCCAGACGCCCAGAGCTGGCCGCCCCTCCAGCTGGTCAGCGGAGAATGGCCCCTGACCCTCTGGCCCCAACCCGACCTCTTCTGGTGGGATCGCAGCGGCATGCTCCCTCTGGTCGCTGCGGTCGGCCAGAGCGCCCCCCAGGCGATGCTTGAAACCCTGCACAGCGATCTGCTGCGCCCCTACCGCCCCCCCCAATGAGAGGGAAACCACCGATTTTGTTTGGGTAAAATTGTTTAATGTCAAAGTATTTTTTTTGATCGTTGACCATCGACAAGGGGAATTTTCTATGCAAAGCGCCCACACAAGCGCCCACGAAGCCAGACATGCCGTCACAGACCATCCGATTCACCCGCTGTTGGGGGAGCGTTGGAGCCCGCGCGCCTTTGCCGGGCGTGCGGTCGAAGCGGACAAACTGCGAGCGCTGTTGGAAGCTGCCCGCTGGGCACCTTCGAGCGCCAACGGGCAGCCGTGGCATTTTTTGATAGGGGTGCAGGGCAGCTCCACGCACGAACGGCTGGCGGGCGTCCTCAAAGAGAGCAACCGGACTTGGGCGGCTCGGGCCCCTGTCTTGTTGTTGGCTGTGGCTCGGTCGACGACCCGCAGCGGCCACCCCAGCGCACACGCCTTCTACGATGTCGGTCTGGCTGTCGCCAATCTGACTGTACAGGCCACTGCGCTGGAGCTCTATGTCCACCAGATGGCTGGCTTTTTT
Organism: uncultured Chloroflexota bacterium; assembly: GCA_903858085.1. GTDB lineage: Bacteria > Chloroflexota > Anaerolineae > Caldilineales > Caldilineaceae > Caldilinea. The sequence goes on along the minus strand of CAIOHJ010000078.1, from coordinate 19,015 downwards.
CCTGACCGTGCCCGCGAGGAGTTTGCGATTCCGGAGGAGTACAGCCCGGTGACGGTGCTGGCCATCGGCTATCTGGGGGACCCTGAGCAGCTGGATGCGCAGCAGCAGGAGCGGGAGCGGGCCCCCCGTCAGCGGCGTCTGCTGGCAGAATTTGTTTTTGAAGGGAGCTGGGGCCAGCCTGCTCAGCTGGTTTCCCCCGGCGAGGAGAGGTAGGCGCACGGGCGGCGGTGCTCTGCTGCCGGGCATCTTACCGACATGCCCGGCAGCAGAGGAGGTCAGCGTTGGTGCTGGCGGATCACAGCGGCAATGTATTCGATTTCAGCGACGGTCAATGAAGAGGCAGAGGGCAGATAGAACCCCCGCTGGCAGAGGGTTTCTGCAACTGGGTAGCGTTCGCCGAGAAACTGTTTCCAGTAGACCGGCTGGCAGTGCATGGGGATGAAGAACGTGCGGGTTTCGATGCCGTGGTCGGCCAGCACGCGCCGCAGTGCGTCGCGGTCCATCCCGTACTCCTTTTCGTCGACCAAAATACCGTACATCCAGTAGACATTCTTGGCCCAGGGCGCTTCGGCGGGGGTGCGGATGCCTGGAATTCCATGCAGGCGGCAGGTATATTCCAGGGCATTGCGCCGGCGCGCGGCGACAAACCCGTCCAGCTGTTCGACCTGGGCCAGCCCGACCGCCGCCTGCAGGTTGGTCATCCGGTAGTTGAAGCCGACAAATTTGTGCCAGAAATGGCGTTCGTGGCTGAAGGCATGGTCGCGCAGGTTCCAGGCCAGCCTGGCCAGCGTGCGGTCCTGGGTGGTGACCATGCCCCCTTCGCCGGTGGTGATAATCTTGTTGCCGTAAAAGCTGAACCCTGCCGCGTGGCCCAGCCCGCCCGTCCGCCGTCCTTTGTATTCGGCGCCGTGGGCTTCGGCTGCATCTTCGATCACGGTCAGGCCATGTGCTTCGGCCAGCGCCATCAGCGGGTCCATGTCGACCGGGTGGCCGTAGATGTGTACGGGCACGATCGCTTTGGTGCGTGGGGTGATTTTGTCCGCCAGCTGGTTGAGGTCCATCTGCCAGTAGGTCGGCTCCATGTCGACCAGCACCGGCCGGGCACCGCAGTAGGTCACTGCGTTGGCGGTGGCGATCATGGTAAAGGTCGGGATGATCACCTCATCGCCGGCTTCGAGGCCGAGGGTGGCCATGGCCAGGTGCATGGCGACGGTGCCGTTGGCACAGGCGATCCCGTACTGGACACCGCAGACTTCGGCAAAGCGGGCTTCAAAGTCACGGATATATTGTCCAGCCGACGAGATCCAGTTGCTTTCGATTGCATGCTGGACGTACTTCATTTCGTTGCCGCCCAAAGTCGGTTCGCAGACTGGGATGATCGACCGTCGTGGGCTCTCCCCAAACTCGGGGATGGCTCGGTAGGTGAGTTTGACTTCTGGGTCGGCGGCTGGGATGAACTGAGCCAGTTCGCCCATCTCGGCCAGGGACAATTCGGCAGGCTGTAACATCATTGATTCCTCTCTTTACATGCGATTTGCCAGTTCCCAGACAGTTGCCACATATTTGCGTCCTTTGCTCAGATAGTCCCAGAGATGGACCCCGGTTTTGCTGACCCCGGCAGTGCGGGGGACACAGACATAGGGCACCTCTTGGACGACGAAGCCGCTGTGCACCGCGCGCGCCAGCAGGTCGATGCAGTACTCGCCGTAGTCGCCGCGCAGGCGCAAGGTCTGCAGACACGCTGCCCGCGCGGCAATAAAGCCACTGGTGTAGTCGTGGACTGCGCTGCCCAGCAGCTGGGTCGCCACTCCGTTGAGCGCGCGGCTCAACGTGCGTGCCATCCAGCCATGGGCCTGGTCGGCCCCGCCAGCAACCCAGCGGGAGCCGACAGCCAGGTCAGCGCCCCCGTCGACCAGAGCGGCGACAAGCCGGGCGACCTCAGCCGGCGGCATGGACAGGTCGCAGTCCATCCAGGTGACGACGTCGGCGCCGAAGGTGGTCACGGCAAAGTCGATGCCAGACTGGATGGCCGAGGTCAGCCCGCTCTGTCCGTGGCGTACATAAAGGGCAACCTGCCTGGCGTCAGCGGCCTTGTGGCGCCGTGCGATCGCCCGCACCACCTCCGCTGTTCCGTCCGGCGAGTTGTCGTCGACTACCAATACCATATGGGACCCGGTTGTGTTGGTGAGAATGCCCTCGATCAACGGCTCGATGTTGTCTCGTTCGTTGTAGGTGGGCAGCACGGTACAGACCAGCATCTTTTTCCTTCCTTGTAACGGCTGGCATCTCTTCACAGACGGCGGGCCACGACCAAAAGGCTGGTGCCCCACGGAAGGTCGTGGCGGCGCAGCCACGCAGCCTCGTTGTGCAGGGCTGTGGCGAGCAGGTGGTGGCTTTGTGTGCCTGTGTAAAGGCTCTGCGAAAAGGGCAGCACCCCCCAACGCTGGCCCAGCCGCACCGCCATCACCGCCGGGGCCAGCAGCCAATTGGCGTAGGTGACCCGCTGGGGCAGCAGCCCGGCATCGCGCACCAGGCGGACAAATTCGTTGCGCGTGTAGCGGCGTCCGGTGCCAAAAGCGACATCGTGTGGCCCGTAGAGCCAGGGGTGGGCGCTGACCCGCAGCACCGCCACCCCACCCGGCTGCAGCAGATCGTGGATCTGCGCCAGCGCCAGCTCGGCGTCGACTCCAGCCTGGTCGAGGACATCGAGCGCCGCAGTCAGGGCAAACGTGGCCGCTGCAAACGGCAATGTCAGCAAATTGCCGTTCACCCAAAGACCGGCGGCGCGGCTGCGGGCAAAGAGCAGCGCATCCCCGCGCAGATCGAGCCCGACCACCGGGGAATCAATTCCGGCCAGAGTGGCCAGTTCCCGCACAAAAGCCCCGCCGCCACAGCCCAGCTCCAGCTGGGGGCCAGAGGGAACTGCGACGCCGGCCAGAAGGGCATGGCTGATCGCCCGCATCCCGGTATTCCAGCCTCCAGCTTCATCCGCCGCATAGAGCGTTGGCAGCAGCGTTCCAGCGTCATTCAAGGGTCACCTCCCCCAGTGTGTGGCCGCCGCCGGTGCCCGGCAGCTGGGCACCGGATTGGTTGTACAGCCCGACCGCCAGCTGGTACCGGCCGGCGGGCAGGTCGGCCGGCAACTGCAGCTGGTACTCGTCCAGGATTCTCCAGCCGGCCTGCCAGCGCCGGGTCGGGAGCGAGCCGCCCCCTGGCACGCTGTCTGTACCGGCGACCTGCTGTGTCTTCTCGGGAAGGGGCCCGCGCAGATGGACAAAGGTGGTCCATTCCTGCTGCGGGGGCGCGGCCACATCCCAGTAGAGCTGGACGTACAGGATGCGGCCGCTCTCCAGCAGGGCCCCCTGGGCATCGTAGCCGGCCAGCCCGATCCCGTCGCCCAGCTCCACTGCGGCTGCGGTGGTCGGTGTGCGCTGCAAGGAGCTGCCAGCGGGGCGCAGGTAGCTGTTGGCATAGACCTCTCCCTGCCAGTCCCTGATCGTCTCTGTGACCGTCGCGTCGGGCAGCAGCTCCGGGAGCAGCAGCCGGGTGCGAAAATCTTCGTTCTCGAGGACGACGTAGAGCTCTGGCTGCAGCGTGCGGCCGGCGGTGGCTGGCAGAATATGGCGGCCGTCGAACGATACGGGGGGGGGATGGCTTCCGGGCTGTGTGCTCCAGGCAAAGGCCAGGGTAGGATGGTCTGCGGCGCGCGGCGTCAGATAGACTGGGCTTCCGGAAGGCTGGGCAGCGATCTGCTGGCTGACCTCCCAGAGGCCTACGTCGAACGCATAGAAAAGATCTGGCAAGGCTGCCCAGCGGACAAAATAGTCGCGTGCCGAGACCCCGGCGCCTGCCACCAGCAGCAGCACGCTCAGCCAGCCCGCCCAGCCACGGCGCGCTGACTGGGCCCGGTGCCAGATCCAGTCGAGCCCCAGCCCGCCCAACAGCGCGACCGGGGCGGCTGCACCCAGCACGCGGTGGTAGTGGGGGGCATGTTCGCTCAGTACCCCAGGCAACAGCAGCCCGGGCAACAGGAGCAGGGGCAGCGCATGGCTGGTCTGGCGAGCATGGCGCACAGCCAGCCCCACCCCAAACCAGAAAGGGAGCGCCTGCCAGACATTGAGCGCTGCCAGCCCAGGCAGATTCCGGCGCGGGTCTGGATCTCCTGCCTGCAGCCACGGCACAAACATCAGCAGATAGGCGAGCGCATGCTCGACCAGGGTCTGACGTGCACCGCTCTCCCCACTGCCAGCGATCTGTTCCGGGCGCAGCAGAAAGAGTGCCGGCTGCTCCAGCGCGAAGAGCAACAACGGCAGAGCGAGCAGCAGCGCGACTGCAACAGCTCCTGCGGAGCCTGCCCACCGCAGGAGGCCGATCCTCCCCCGTGCCTGCCAGACAAGCAGGGCCCAGGCTGCAGCCAGCAGTATCGGCAAAACCCAGGCCCCCTGATAGACATAGAGGCTGAGCGCAGTCAGCGCACCAAACCCAAGGAAGGCCAGCCAGCTGCGCTTCCGCCAGCCACGCAACAACAGCCAGAGGGATCCTGCGGCCACCAGTGGTACCAGGATCGGCTCGATCCCCATCCGGCTGAAGTGCAGATGCCAGCGGAGGGTGGCCAGCAGGCCGGCTGCCAACCAAGGATACCCCTTGCTGATTCGGGTCGGGTGGAGCTGCCGCAGCTCGTCGGCAGCAGCCCACACCGCAGCGACTCCCAGCACCCCGAACAGAGCGGCAGTCACACGCATCGCCACAGGCCCGGGTTCGCCGCCAAACCAGCCAAACAGACCAAACATCCAGGCATTGGCGTAGGAATTGGCTGGGGTAACCCCAAAATTTCCGGCCAAAAATATCGGGCGATAGGCTGGATCGGTCCAGATCCGCCAGGCTTCCAATCCCTCAAAGGCTTCATCGAAATGAAACCCGGGAGGAATGGTATCGATCTGCCAGAGACGGAGCCCTGCTGCCACAGCCAGCACAGCCACAAACCCGAACCAACTCCGAGACAAGCGCATGGGGCGATTATAGCACACAGGGGCAGTCTGACTTAGACAACCGAGCTGCAGACAGATTCAACCTGTCGCTCTCCAATAGAGAGCGAGGTTCCTGCAATCGGTTAACATACATGTGAAAATTTGCGCAGGCAAAATGTGGCTTGCTATAATCTGCAAAGCTTTTATGGACATAGAGGACGCCTGTGACAGCTGCTAAGCGTGTGACAGCTGCTAAGCGTGTGACAGAGAGTGTGTGACAGAGAGTGTGTGACAGACGCCAGGTGAATTGTGTACGACCTGCACACTGGTTTGGATTGGCGCTTGCTGACCAAACGGCTACTGTGGACGTTGTGGGTCCCGGTCAGCAGCGCGTTTTTGTTGGATCGTCTGCTGGAGACGTCGCCTTATCTGCTGTTGGGCACTGGAATTTTTTGCATTCCATTGGCGACGATTGTGGTGCTGCGCAAAGCGTTGTGGCAGCTTGACAGAGTAATCGAGCGGGTTGCCCCGCTAGACGAGAACAGACGTGAAAATGGCTGTGCTGGCGGCCCAGACAATTTGCCAGACACAGACAAAACGATTCTTTAGTTAGCCAGCCGGTTGCCGGCCCATCACCTTGTTGCCGAAGGAGCATTCTGCACCATGGGTAAAAAGCTTGTAGAGCTCCTTTGGAGCACACAGCAGCGCAAGACCTGGACGATCATCCTTGGTGGGCTGTTTGTGGCCAGCCTTCTCATCCGGTTTATTTCGCCGGTTCCTCCACCACATGTTGCCCTCTCGGGAGAGCCTCTTTTTTCTGCTGGCCCCAAATGGTTTACCAACTCTGTCTTGACCACCCTGATCGTCGACATCATTTTATTGGTGCTGGCGCTCTCGGTTCGTTTTGGCATCAAAGAGATGCCCAGCGGTTTGCAGAATCTGATGGAAGCAGTCATCGAAGCCCTTTACGGGCTGGCTGAAAGTGTTGCCGGCAAAAACGCTGTCAAATTTTTTCCCTGGGTCGCCACAATTTTTTTGTTTGTCATCATCAGCAACTGGAGTGGGATGATTCCGGGCGTCGGCAGCATCGGTTTCTATCACCCTGTCAAAGAACATGGGGACGAGCACGCCTCCTTGTTGGACAGCCAGCTGGCCATGGCAGGGGGCAATCTCTTCCTGGCTGCACCCGAAAGCGCTCAGGCGGCACCCGCCTCTGCCGAGAGCGAGAAGGGCAAGTTTATTCCTCTCTTCCGGGCCCCGAGTGCGGATCTTAACGTCACCTTTGCGCTTGCGCTGGCGACCATGGTAATGGTCCAGATTTGGGGCGTGCGCCATCTAGGTGGCAACTATTTCAACAAGTTTTTCAACTTCAGAGGCCCCAACGGCTTTATGAAGGGAATTAACGGCTTTGTTGGCATCCTCGAGCTGATCTCTGAGGTTGCCCGTATCATCGCCTTTGGGTTTCGTCTGTTCGGCAACGTCTTTGCTGGCGAAATCGTGTTGGCCACGATGGCGTTCTTGATCGCCTTCTTGTTGCCAGTCCCATTTTATGTGTTGGAAGTGTTCGTCGGTTTTGTGCAGGCCCTGGTCTTCATGATGCTGGCTCTGGTCTTTTTCCAGATGGCGACCATCAGCCACGGCAGCCACGACGAACATCATTGATAGATTCAAACGATTTTTGAATTTGGCACAGAGTCATCTCATTCACCAAAAGGAGATCGAAAAATGGATGTCGATGCATTGAAACAGCTTGGCGCTGCGTTGGCCATGGGTTTGGGCGCAATTGGACCTGGCATCGGGATCGGCTTGATCGGTTCCAAAGCCATGGAAGCGATGGGGCGCAACCCGGAGGCTGCTGGCACCATCCAGACCAATATGATTCTGGCCATTGCCTTCGCCGAATCGATCGGTATCTTTGCCCTGGTGATCGCGCTGCTGCTCAAATTCGTCTAGGTCAGGCAGAGCGATTGCAGCGCTCTGGCTCAATTCTGGCTTGCCAGAGTTCAAGCCGGTCAGCGATGGCGGCGTTTTGCAGGCCAACCGTCCTGCACGGGGGTGTCTGCGTGCAGCCCTTCTCTGGCCATCAAAACCGCTGACAGCTCTCTCGTCCCAACCGATGTGATCGCAGGTTGAAGAAGGAGGCAAATTCGTGGACGCACTTGGAATTGAATGGTCGCTGTTGCTGGCACAGATCGTCAACTTTTTGTTGCTGATCGTGCTCTTGCGCATGTTTCTTTACCAGCCGGTGCTGAACATGCTCAACGCACGCAAGGAGCGCATTGCACAGAGCATGAAAGATGCAGAGCGGGTCAGCGCAGCTGCACGCGAAGCAGAGCAGGAAAAGGCAAAGGTGCTGGAACAGGCCCGCCGGGAGGCACAAGAGATTCGTGCCCAAGCCACGCGCGACGCTGAAAAGATTGCCCAGGAGGTGCGCGGTCGCGCCGATCTGGAAGCTACTGACATTCGGATGAAGGCGCAGGTAGATGCTGCCCGACAGATCGAGCTGGCTTTGGCCGATGCCAACAAGCAGATTGCCGACCTGGCAATCTTGGCTACTGAAAAACTGCTGGGACGCGAGCTGGCCGACAAAGCTGAACAGAAACGTTTCGTGGCCGAGTTCCTGGCGGACGCAGGGAGCAAAGGCAAATGAGCAGCAAACAAGAGCGTGTGAACCGCTACGCCCAAGCCCTGTGGCTGGCCCAACTGGAACGGTGGCAACAGGCCTTCGACCAGCTCTCAAAAGTCCTTGCCGACGCCGAGCTGGCCGCCCTTCTGGTGGATGGCAACAAGAGCGGTGCCGACAAAGCAGCCGCTCTTGCTAAACTGTTGCCCGCCGATTTCCCTGCAGAAATTGCCAATTTGATCAAGGTGATGGTCGACGCGGGCGACAGCACTTTGGTCGCCGATGTGGCTGGCCGGATTGCCCAGATCGCATCTGGCCGCAGCCAGTCGTTGAAAGCAGAGATCACCAGCGCCATCGAGCTGAGCGACAGCGAGATGGACAAGCTGCGCAAGCGGCTCACCGACGAATATGGAGCCGGGTTGACGTTCAGCTTTGCTGTTGACCCATCGCTGATGGGGGGACTGCGGGTGCGGGTCGGAGACCGGTTGATCGACAATTCGGTGGCAACACGGCTTGCTACATTGCGCGAGTCGATCGCCTCTGTCGTTCGCTGAACGCTCGTCGGCTGGGACACGGGATCTTCCGTGTGCAGCAGCCCGACTGCCAAAGCTCGACTGCCAAAGCTCGACTGCTACACCCAGACCTTTTGCTGGCCAGCTTGCAACCGTGCGGCAAGCAGCACGTTATAGGAGGAAATAAGTCCAATGGCTGTGCGTACCGATGACATCACAGCGCTGTTGAAACAGCAAATTCTGAATTATGCACCGTCTCCCAGCCAGATCGACGTGGGTGAAGTCTTTGAAATCGGCGATGGGATCGCCCTGGCTTCGGGCCTCACCAATGTCATGGCAGGCGAGCTGGTGGAGTTTCCAAAGACAGGCACGCTGGGGATCGCCCTGAACCTGACCGCCGAAAACATCGGCATCATCATCATGGGCGAATACCAGCGGATCGAAGAACGGGACCTGGTGCGCCGGACTGGCCGGATTGCCTCTGTTCCAGTCGGCAACGCTATGATCGGCCGTGTGATCAACGCAGTCGGCCAGCCGATCGATGGCAAGGGGCCGATCGACTCGAACAAGTTCCGCCCGGTAGAACGCATTGCGCCGGGCGTTGTGATGCGCCATCCTGTCAACACACCGGTGGCGACCGGCATCACCGCCATCGATGCCCTGATCCCGATCGGCCGCGGCCAGCGCGAGCTGATCATCGGCGACCGTCAGACTGGCAAGACGGCCATTGCCCTGGACACGATTATCAACCAGAAGGGCAAGGACCTGATCTGCATCTATGTGGCGATCGGCCAGAAGCAGTCCTCGGTGGCACAGGTGGTCGGCACGCTCGAAAAATATGGGGCCATGGAGTACACGATCGTGGTGAGTGCAGCGGCCTCAGACCCGGCAGCGCTGCAGTATCTGGCCCCCTTTGCTGGCTGCGCCATTGGGGAAGAGTTCATGGAACAGGGGCGCGATGCGCTGATTGTCTATGACGACCTTTCCAAGCATGCGCAAGCCTATCGGCAGGTCTCCCTGCTGTTGCGTCGCCCGCCAGGCCGTGAAGCATACCCGGGCGATGTGTTTTACCTGCACAGCCGCCTGCTGGAGCGTGCTGCCCGTCTGGCAGAAGAGCATGGCGGCGGCAGCCTGACAGCCTTGCCCGTGATCGAGACCCAGGCAGGCGACGTCTCCGCCTACATCCCTACCAATGTGATTTCGATCACCGATGGCCAGATCTTCCTGGAATCTGACCTTTTTTACGCGGGGATTCGCCCGGCCTTGAACGTAGGGATTTCGGTCAGCCGCGTCGGCGGGGCAGCCCAGACCAAGGCGATGAAGAAGGTCGCTGGCCGTCTCAAGCTGGAGCTGAGCCAGTTCCGTGAACTGGCTGCCTTTGCCCAGTTCGGTTCTGACCTCGACCCGGCGACACAGCGCCAGCTGGATCGTGGCCGTCGTCTGACGGAAATGCTCAAACAGGCCCAGTATGTGCCGATGGCGCTCGACAAGCAGGTGATGAGCCTGTGGGCTGCGGGTGCCGGCAAGCTCGACCGGGTCGCCGTCCAGCATGTCAAGCAGTGGGAAGCAGCAATGCACACCTACATGGACGCCAACCATGCTGAGATCGGCCAGGCAATCTTGCGTACCAAGGATCTCCAGCCGGAGATCATCGACTCGATGAGTGTGGCGATCGACGACTTCAATGTGTCGTGGCAACCGCCACAGTAACAGGGAAGAACTACCTTGGCGAACTTAATTCGTGAGATCCGACGCCGTATCCGTTCGGTAAAAAATATTGCGCAGGTGACCAAGGCGATGGAGGCGGTCTCGGCCGCCAAGATGCGCAAGGCCCAGCAGCAGGTGTTGGCGACCCGCCCCTATGCGCAGCAGGCGCACGAGGTGCTGAGCTATGTCGCGCGTCTGACCAGCACCGAGAGCGAACTCAACCCGCTCATCACCCAGCGACCGGTGAAACGGTCGGAAATTTTGCTGATGACCGCCGACCGTGGACTGGCAGGTGGGTTTAACGCCAATGTGCTGCGCCGTGTTGCGCAGCTCATGCGGGAAAAACGCCAGGCGGGCGCCGAGGTGACCGTGGTGGCAGTCGGCAAAAAAGGGCGAGAATGGCTGCTGCGCTACGACCCAGTTGTGCGAGCCGAATTCACCGGGCTGCCGGACAACCCGACCCCCTACGACATCGGCCCGATCGCACGCATCCTGATCGACGACTACCTTTCCGGGTACGCCGACGAAGTGTTGATGGTCTATACAGACTATGTCAACACGATTCAACAGGTGCCGGTCGTTCACAAGCTGTTGCCGGTCGTGCCTTCCGAACCGTCGGCGACGATGGCCCCAGAATACATCTTTGAACCTTCTGCTGACGCTGTGCTCAACCGCGTCCTGTATGGGTTCACCGAAGTACAGATTCTGCAGGCACTCTACGAATCGTTGGCCAGCGAGCATTCGGCGCGCATGGTGGCGATGCGCAACGCCACCGATGCGGCAGGAGAGTTGATCGACGACCTGACCCTCACGTACAACAAGGCGCGACAGGGCGCTATCACCAGCGAACTGATCGATATTGTCGGTGGGACAAGCGCCTTGGAAAATAAGCAAAATACGGACAGTGCCGGCAGCAGCGACTGGCTGCCGGTCGAGCTGGAGCGAAATGCGTTGCCAGTGGCTTGACAAGTTCCTGCGGGTCTCTGGACCAGAGGAGTACTTGCTCCGCTGCGACACAGATGCTGAAAAGTGCATGAAAATTGATTTCAAGGAGGTCATCTGTGCCTGAGCAATTGGTTGGCACGATTCAAAGTGTGATTGGTCCGGTTGTCGATGTGCTCTTCGCATCGGGCAATTTGCCCGAAATCTATGACGCTGTCATGGTTGCGATGGATGACGGTTCGACGCTGGTGCTCGAGGTCGAACAACAGCTGGGCAACAATGTAGTCCGCTCGGTGGCGATGGGCAGCACCGATGGTCTGCGCCGTGGCATGACCGGCCTCTCGAATGGGACGCCGATCCAGGTACCGGTGGGCCCGGCAACGTTGGGACGTCTTTTCAACGTGACCGGCCAGCCGATCGACGGCAAAGGGGATGTCCAGTCAGAAACCACCTACCCCATTCACCGCACTGCTCCGCCTTTCTCGGAGCAGAGCACCAAGGCGGAAATGTTCGAGACCGGCGTCAAATGTGTCGACCTGATCGCTCCTTTCACACGGGGGGGCAAAACAGGAATTTTCGGCGGTGCAGGCGTCGGCAAGACAGTCGTGATTCAGGAGCTGATCCACAACGTGGCAGAGTTCCATAGCGGCTACTCCGTCTTTGCGGGTGTCGGTGAGCGCAGCCGTGAAGGCAACGACCTGATGCGCGAGATGATCGAGTCGGGGGTAATCAACTCCACGGTCATGGTCTTTGGACAGATGAACGAGCCGCCAGGCGCACGTCTGCGCGTCGGACTGACCGGTGTGACGATGGCTGAGTACTTCCGCGACGAAGGCCGCGACGTGTTGCTCTTCGTCGACAACATCTTTCGTTTTGTCCAGGCGGGTTCCGAGATGTCCTCGCTGTTGGGCCGCCTGCCCAGCGCTGTCGGCTACGCACCGACCTTGGGAACCGACATGGGAGATCTGCAGGAACGGATCACGTCGACCAAAAAAGGGTCGATTACGTCGATGCAGGCAGTCTATGTGCCCGCCGACGACTACACGGACCCGGCCCCGGCGACCACCTTTGCCCATCTGGACGCCACGATCACGCTGCAGCGTTCGCTGGCTGACCAGGGGCTGTTCCCCGCTGTAGACCCGCTAGGCTCTACCAGCCGTATTCTCGACCCGTTGATCGTAGGTGAGGAGCACTACAGTGTGGCACGCCAGGTGCAGCAGACCCTGCAACGCTACAAAGATCTCCAGGACATCATTGCGATCCTTGGCGTCGAAGAGCTGAGCGAAGATGACAAGCTGATCGTTTCTCGGGCACGCAAAATCCAGCGTTTTCTGACTCAGCCCATGTATGTGGCCGCACAGTTCACAGGCCGCGATGGACGCTATGTCAAAATTGAGGAGACTGTCCGTGGCTTCCGCGAGATCCTCAACGGCAAGCACGACGACCTGCCCGAACAGGCCTTCTACATGGTAGGTACGATCGAAGAGGCAGTTGAAAACGCCGAGCGTATGCGCAACTAAGGAGCAGTTCTATGCCAATCAAGGTCGACATCGTCTCCCCCGGCAGAAGGCTTTACAGCGGCGAGGCGGAAATGGTCACGTTGCCGGGCAGCAACGGACAGATGGGCATTTTGCACGGACATGCCCCGCTGTTGTCGACGCTCGATATCGGTGAAATCGTGCTCCACCGCCGCGAAGGCAACGACTATCTTGCAGTGAGCGGGGGCGTGGTGGAGGTGCGGCCCGACAAGGTGACGGTGCTGGCCGATGTCGCAGAAGCTGGCGAAGAGATCGATGAGGCACGTGCCCATGCTGCACTGGAACGGGCACAGCAGCTGCTGGCAGAAAACCCGCCCCCACACAAACTGCCAGAGATTCTGGCTTCGCTGCGCCGCAGCTCGTTGCGGCTTAAAGTTGCACGCCATCATCAGGGGCGCCGCTCGTCTAGCGGGCTGAACTACCAGGAAGGGTGAGAACGACAAGCTGGCATCAAATGCCAGGGTGCAGGCGGGTTCCAGAGCTTCATCAGCTGGAACCCGCTTTTTGTTGGGCTGGTGTCTCTCCCCCCGGGTAACCGACGACCTGCCCGAATCTGTTGAGAAGCTGGCCACGAGTTCGACAGAGCTCCGAAAATGCATATAATAACACCGGGGTAATTTTATGTCGTCCCAACAGCGGGAACGACAAAAGTGTGGTGGGTTGTGCGTGCAGGTCAAGTGAACTGATGTTTGGAAAGCATATTGGTATCGATCTGGGGACTGTCAACGTCCTGGTACACGTCAAGGGACGGGGCATTGTGTTGAACGAGCCGTCCGTGGTTGCAATTCGGCTGCGCGACAACACGATGGTGGCTGTTGGGCACGAAGCGTACGACATGCTCGGACGGACCCCAGAGAGCATCGAGGTGGCTCGCCCGATCCGGGACGGGGTGATCGCCGACTTTGTGGTCACCGAAGCGATGCTGCGCTATCTGATCCAGACAGTGGCGGGAGACCCCAACCCGCTTCTGCGCCCTCTTTTTCGCCCCAAGGTGATGATCAGCACCCCGCGCGGGGTCACCAGTGTCGAAGAGCGGGCCGTGCACGATGCTGCCATGCAGGCCGGAGCAGGAGCTGCTTATCTGATCCCAGAACCGCTGGCCGCGGCCTATGGGGCGGGCCTGCCGATCGGAACGCCGACTGGCAACATGGTGGTGGACATGGGAGGAGGCACCACCGAAGCTGCCGTGGCCTCGATGTACGACATTGTGGTCTGGAGCAGCGTGCGAATCGGGGGCAACCGTTTCGACGAGGCCATTGTCAACTACGTGCGCAAGAAGTACAACCTGCTGATCGGCGAACAGAGCGCCGAAGAGATCAAAATTGCGATCGGCAGCGCGCTGCCGCTGGAAGATGACCGCCTGACCGAAGTGCGGGGCCGTGACCAGGTGACCGGTCTCCCCAAAATCATCCAGATCAGCAGCGGGGAGGTGACTGAGGCATTGCAGGAGCCTCTGCGTGCCGTGGTCAGCACGGTGCGTGCCACGCTGGAGAAGACCCCCCCTGAACTGGCTGCCGATATCATCGACCGGGGCATGGTGCTGACAGGGGGCAGTTCGCAGCTGCGCAACATTGCCCAGCTGCTGACCCAGGAGACAGGGGTGCCCGCCTATGTGGCCGAAAACCCGATCGCCTGCGTGGCGTTGGGGGCAGGGCGCGCGCTGGAAAATTATGAGATCATGCGCCGCAGCCTGCCGATCGTACCCGACTGAAGAGAGCGGGCTGCAACCATTTATTTTGTTTGGCAGGGCTGCAGGTTTGACGAATCGTGTAAAAGAGAATACAATTTTGGACAATATCTCCACAGAAAGTTGGTAACGCGAGTTTGATTGTCAAAAGTAAAAAGTTTGTGATTCCAGCTGCGGCTTTGGAATTGTTGTCCTCTAATACCACAATAGCGCACATCCTGAACAACCAACCAATAAAACCATGATGAGTAAACGCACAGTTGTCAGCACAACCGACGCGCCTGCCGCGCTGGGCCCCTATTCACAGGCAATCCGGGCAGGTCAGTTTCTGTTTATGTCTGGCCAGCTGGGGTTAGACCCAGCGACCGGCCAGTTGGCAGAGGGTGTTGAAGCACAGACCCGCCAGGTGCTGGCCAATTTGCAGGCAGTCCTGGCTGCTGCGGGCGCTGGGGTCGCACAGGTTGTCAAAGCGACCATCTTTCTGGCGGATATGGCCGATTTTGCCCTGGTTAACCGGCTGTACGGGGAGGTTTTCACCCACGAACCGCCAGCGCGCAGCACAGTTCAAGTGGCTGCATTGCCCAGAAATGGGCGGGTTGAGATCGAGTTGATCGTATTGTTGGATGAATCACCACTCGGGTGATGGAATCATATTTTGTTCGCGGAGGATTTTGGGCTGTATGAGTGAAGTTCGAAGCATGGCGGGTGCTGCACAGAGCTGGCTGGCTGGAGGGATCGATTACCAGAATCACCCGATGGCGGCCTTGCTGGATGAGATCGATCGTTCTCTGCAAGAGCCGATCTCTGGAGAGATCCGCACCGGAATCGTGGTCGACAAGCGATCGAACGAAATTCTAGTGGACATCGGCTTTAAGTCGGAAGGGGTTGTCTCCGGGCGTGAGTATGAGCGGATCGGCGAGTCGTTGGAGACCTTGGCGGTAGGAGACTCGGTGCCGGTCTTCATCCTTCGCGAAGATCGAGACGGCAATGTGCAGTTGAGTATCAGCCGTGCACTGGCTGAGAAGGACTGGGAACGGGCCGAGGGGCTGATGCAGAGCCAGGAGATCTTCGAGTGCCCGGTGGATTCCTTCAACCGGGGAGGGGTGATCGTGCGCCTTGGGCAGGTACGAGGCTTTGTGCCCGCCAGCCAGTTGACCAGCGCGCCGGTGGTCAACAGCGAGGAGGACGCCGATGCCCGTTATGCCCCATTGATGGGGGATCTGCTCAAACTCAAGGTGATCGACATCGACCGCAAGCGCAACCGCTTGATCCTCTCGGAACGGCTGGCAATGCGGGATTGGCGCCGCCAGCAGAAGGATCAACTGTTGGAGACGTTGCGCGAAGGGCTGGTGATGGAAGGGCTGATCAGCAGCATTGCCGATTTCGGTGCCTTTGTGGACCTGGGCGGCGCAGACGGCCTGATCCATCTGAGCGAACTGAGCTGGAATCGGGTCACCCACCCCAGCGAAGTGGTGAAGGTCGGTGAAAAGGTCAAAGTGCAAATTTTGAGCGTCGACGCCGACCGGCGCCGCATTGGGTTGAGTCTACGCCGGTTGATTCCTCAGCCTTGGGAAATTATTGACAACACCTACCAGGTTGGCCAGATCGTCCAGGGACGGATCACCAAACTGGTGAACTTTGGGGCGTTTGCCCGCCTGGTCGATACTGGGATCGAAGGGTTGATCCACATCAGCGAACTGGCTGAGCGCCGTGTTGCCCACCCCAAAGAAGCGGTCGGCGAAGGAGATGTCTACCCGCTGCGGATCATCCGCATCGAGAGCGACAAACGGCGGCTCGGGTTGAGCCTCAAACAGGCGTTGCCCGAACCAGAGGTAGACTGGCAGATTGCCCCGAGCGGGGAGCCCAGCCAGGCTGCGAGCCCAACGGTCGCTGCCTGACCCAGGCAGCTGCCGGCTGCAGAAAGTTGACTCCAAAACCAGAAGGCGCGGGCAACCCCGCGCCTTCTGTCGTGTCAACCGGCAGGGTCTCTACCCTGCAATCATCGTCGAGAGACTTGCTTGCCAAGATCCAAACTGCTCGTTACAATGATACCATCATGCGCACGACAGGTGCCCGTTTTGTCTGGTAAGGGCAGCAGGGGCATGAAGGGGAACAGCACTTACTGCCGAGCCCTGCCTGGCTCTGCTATGCTACCCAAAGTGACTGGCTGTATTCGTTGTATGAGGAAAGAACGCTATGTCTGACAAACTAGATCGCTTTACCAAGCGTGCGCGCCGCGTGTTGACGTTGGCGCAGGAAGAAGCGCTCAGGCTCAACCACAACTACATAGGAACCGAGCACCTGTTGTTGGGATTGGTGCGCGAGGAAAACGGGGTGGCCGTCAAGGTGTTGCGCGAGCTGGGTGTCGAGCCGGTCCAGATCATTCGCGCCGTCGAGCGAACCGTCGGACGGGGAGAACGCCCTCCGTTTGGGAAGCCGACATTGGCCCCCCGCACCAAACGTGTGATCGAACTGGCCGTCGACGAAGCCCGTCTGATGGGCCACCACTACATTGGCACCGAGCACCTGCTGCTGGGGCTTGTGCGAGAAGGGGAGGGGATTGCCGTCAATGTGTTGCGGGGGCTCGGCATCAACCTTGACCGGGTGCGAACCCAGACAGCGCGCAACATCCTGCAAAGCCAGGCCCAGAGCAAGGACAAACAGAAAAAAGAGTCCAAAACCCCGTTGGTCGACCAGCTCGGCTACGACATGACTGCTGCCGCCGAAGAGGGCAAGCTCGACCCGGTGGTCGGCCGCCAGCCAGAAATCGAACGTGTGATCCAAATTTTGAGCCGCCGCACCAAAAACAACCCGGCGCTGATCGGCGAACCTGGCGTCGGCAAGACTGCGATCGTCGAAGGGCTGGCCCAGCGGATCATCGACGGCGATGTGCCCGAACCGCTGCTCAACAAACGGCTGTTGATGCTGGATGTCGGCAGCCTGGTGGCAGGCACCATGTACCGGGGCCAGTTTGAAGAGCGGCTGAAAAAGGTGATCGAAGAAGTCGTAACCTCGCAGTCGATCCTTTTTATCGACGAGGTCCACATGTTGGTGGGCGCAGGAGCTGCCGGGAGCAGCGTCGATGCCGCCAATATCCTGAAGCCTGCCCTCAGCCGGGGTGAACTGCAGGTGATCGGCGCTACGACATTGGACGAATACCGCAAACATATCGAGAGCGATGCTGCGCTCGAACGGCGCTTCCAGCCGATCCTGGTCGACGAGCCTTCGATCGAAGAGACGATCGAGATCTTGCGGGGGGTGCGTTCCCGCTACGAAGAGCACCACAAGTTGATCATCACCGACGAGGCTCTCCACTCTGCCGCCCATCTGGCAGCCCGCTATGTTCCTGACCGGTTTATGCCTGACAAAGCGATCGACCTGATCGACGAGGCGGGCAGCCGCGTGCGCATGTACAAGGCCCCTTACGCTGCCAACCTGCGTGAGACCTTTATGAGCCTGCGCAAGCTGCAGAAGGAAAAGGAAGAGGCGATGGACACCCAGCGCTACGACGATGCCATCGACCTGCGTTACCGAGAGGTCGAGCTCGAAGCCAGAATCAACGAGCTGCGTGAAGGGTGGAATGAGGCCGCCAATCAGCCCAAGGTGACCGCTGAAGACATCGCTGAAGTGGTGGCCATGTGGACAAGAGTGCCGGTCAGCCGGATCGCCGGCGAAGAACGAGAACGGCTGCTGGAAATGGAACGGGTGATGCACCAGCGCATCATCGGCCAGGATGAACCCATCAAGGCCATTGCCAAAGCGGTGCGCCGGGCACGCACCGGTCTCAAAGACCCCAAACGCCCGATCGGCAGTTTTATGTTCCTGGGCCCGACCGGCATTGGCAAGACGCTGCTGGCCAAAACACTGGCCGAGTTCATGTTCGGCAGCGAAGAAGCGCTGATCAAGCTGGACATGAGCGAATTCATGGAACGCCACAATGTCAGTCGGCTGGTCGGCGCCCCGCCCGGCTACGTCGGCTACGAAGAGGGGGGGCAGCTTACTGAAGCGGTGCGACGACGCCCGTACAGCGTCATCCTGCTGGACGAAATCGAAAAGGCGCACCCAGAAGCCTTCAACATGTTGTTGCAGATTATGGAGGATGGCTATCTCTCCGACGCCAAGGGGAGACGGGTCGATTTCCGCAATACCCTGCTCCTCATGACCAGCAACATCGGTGCCAAACTCATCCAGGGCGCCAAAGGGCTTGGTTTTGTGATCTCGCAAGAGGCAGAGAATGAACGTCGCGAGAGCGAGTACGAAAAGATGAAAAACAAGGTGATGGAAGCCCTCAAAAAAACCTTCCGCCCCGAATTCATCAACCGTCTCGATGGAATTATGGTCTTCCGCAGCCTCAGCAAAGAGGAGATCGCCCAGATCGTCGAGCTGGAGCTGCGCCCGCTGCGTCTACAGATGGCGGAACAGGAGATGTCGTTGCTCCTCACAGCGGCTGCCCGCCTGGCGATTGCCGAAGCGGGCTATGACCCCGAATATGGCGCTCGCCCGCTGCGCCGTGTCATCCAAAACCAGATCCAGGACCCACTCAGCGAAGGCATGCTCTCAGAGAAGTATGTGGTAGGCGACACGATCACGGTCGACTACCGTGAGGTGGTCGAGGAAGATGGCAGCATCGCCAAAAAGTTTGTCTTTGAAATCACCGAACACAAAGCCAGAGCGTCGTCGGTTGATCCTGTCGACGAACTGGCCATGTTGCTCCAGTAAGATACAGAAGCTGTCAGGGGAGCCTGGCCTCGGTAGAAATCAGACCGAAACAAGATGGAAAGACGCTGGAAAGACGATGGAAAGACGATGACAGAGCGAATTGGGTTTGTAGGGTTGGGGATCATGGGGCAGGGCATGGCAGCCAATCTGCTCAAAGCTGGCTACCCACTGACAGTCTGGAATCGCACAGCGGCCCGCATGGAGCGGTTGGTCGCAGAGGGAGCTCGGGCTGGCGAGAGCCCGGCAGCGGTGGCCGCAGCCAGCGATATCGTGATCGTCTGCGTCAGCGACACCCCAGACGTACAGGCGCTGTTGCTGGG
>CAIOHJ010000077.1 GCA_903858085.1 uncultured Chloroflexota bacterium | reverse complement strand
GGCCGGGCACGGGTGTTGAACTGTGGCCCGTAGGGGGCATCCTTATACGCCGTAGTACATCACAAATTCGTGCGGGTGCGGGCGCAGACGGACTGCGTCGAACTCGTTGATCCGCTTGTACTGAATGTAGCTTTCCAGCAACTCTTCGGTGAAGACACCCCCTGCTGTCAGGTAGGCATGGTCTGCCTCGAGCGCATCCAGCACAGCGGAGAGCGACCCTTCGACGGTGCGCACCTTTTTCAGCGTCTCGCCCTCGAACAGATCCATCTCGGATGGGTTGCCCGGGTCGATCTGCTGTTTGATCCCGTCCAGCCCTGCCATCAGCATCGCCGAGAAAGCAAGATAGGGGTTGGCCGCCGGGTCCGGGCAACGGAACTCCACACGTTTGGCTTTGGGCGACTGCGAAGAGACCGGGATCCGGCAGGCTGCCGAACGGTTGCGGGCTGAATAGGCGATCACGACCGGTGCCTCGTAGCCAGGCACAAGACGGCGGTAGCTGTTGGTCGTCGGCGCGCAGATGGCCAGCAGTGAGTTGATGTGCTTGAGAATTCCGCCGATGTACCAGAGCGCTTCCTGGCTCAGCCCGGCATATTTGTCGCCAGCAAAGAGTGGCTTGCCATCTTTCCACAGGCTTTGGTGGACATGCATGCCCGAACCGTTGTCTTCGAAGAGTGGCTTGGGCATGAAGGTGGCTGTCTTGCCATGCTTGGCTGCCACATTTTTGACAATATATTTGTAGATCTGCATCCAGTCTGCCATCTGGATCATCGGGGCAAATTTGAGGTCGATCTCCGTCTGTCCGGCCGTGGCGACCTCATGGTGATGGCGCTCGACCTTCAAGCCCGCCTTGATCATCTCGTTGACCATCTCCGAACGGATGTCCTGGAAGAGATCGTAAGGTGCGACCGGGAAATAGCCCCCTTTGTAGCCCACCTTGTGGCCTGGCCCCCACTCACCCGAGGTCCAGATGGCTTCGCTGCTTTCGATCCCATACGCCGAAGAATAGCGGCCTGTCTCGTACATCACCTGGTCGAAAATGAAGAACTCAGCCTCGGGGCCGCAGTACATCGTGTCGGCGAAGCCGTTCTGCTGCATGTACGCCTCGGCGCGGCGAATCACGTTGCGGGGGTCGCGGCCAAAGGGATCCAGGGTGCCCGGTTCATAGACATTGGCGATCACACTCAGGGTCGGGTGCGCACAGACCGGGTCAATAAACGCCGTGGTCGGGTCGCAGACCAACAGCATGTCGCTGCTCTCGATCGATTTGAACCCCCGGATCGACGACCCATCAAATCCCAGCCCGCTTTTGAACAGATCGTCTTCGTCGTAGTAGTCGACCGGCACCGAAAAATGCTGCCACTGGCCGTACAGATCGGTAAATTTGAGGTCTACAAATTCGATCTGATTTGCCTCGATCGCAGCGGTCACATCTTTGGGTGCAAGACACTTGAGACTCATAGTTTCCTAACTCCTGCTCCTTGAAAAGGATCAATATGGACATAAGCATTGCATCTATTGTAAAAAAGTTTGTTCTTTGCTGCCAGCGCGAAAACAGACAAAAGCAAGGCTACGCATTTTGTGCAATTTGCACAAAAAACAGACGCCCCTCAGGGACTGGCTCGGTCAGGCGCACTGTGACAAATCGAGGATATGGGATAGAATCGGGTTGTGGCAAAGCATCGGCCGATTCAACCCTTGTCTACA
Source organism: uncultured Chloroflexota bacterium (assembly GCA_903858085.1). Taxonomy (GTDB): domain Bacteria; phylum Chloroflexota; class Anaerolineae; order Caldilineales; family Caldilineaceae; genus Caldilinea. Next base: position 3,601 of record CAIOHJ010000077.1, on the reverse strand, counting down.
GCCGTTGTCTACAGCCGTTGTCTACAGCCGTTGTCTACAGAAAGGAAATGCGCAGATGGCAAAACTGGAGCTTTACTACGACAACCCGGCCTTCACAGTGGTCACGGGGGTCTGTCCGCACGACTGCCCGGACACATGCAGCTGGCAGGTGGCGGTCGAGAAGGCCAGCGGGCAGGCTGTCGCGCTGGCCGGGCATCCTCTCCATCCGATCACGCGCGGGAGCCTGTGTGGCAAAGTCGACCGCTATCTGGAGGGGCGCACCTACCATGCGGGCCGGCTGCTCACGCCGCTGCGCCGGTGTGGGCCCAAAGGGAGCGGTCGGTTCGAGCCGGTTTCTTGGAGCAGCGCGCTGGCTACGATTGCCCGGCGTTTGCAGGAGACGATCGACGGCGATGGACCGGAAGCTGTGTTGCCTTTTTCGTACAGCGGCACCCTTGGTTTTTTGCAGGGGGAAGGGATGGCGTCCCGTTTTTTTCATCGGCTGGGCGCCAGCCAGCTGGCACGCACGATCTGCTCGGAGGCGGGGTTTGAGGGGTATCTGTATACCATCGGCGCTGCGGAGGGGATGTTGCCCGAAGAGTTTGCCCATGCCCGGCTGATTCTGATCTGGGGCAGCAACACACTGACCAGCAACCTGCATCTTTGGCCTTTTGTCCAGCAGGCGCGCCGTCAAGGGGCGCGCCTGCTGACGATCGACCCGGCCAACACCCGCACGGCCCAGGCCAGCGACGAGTGGATCGCCCTGCATCCTGGCACGGACGGTGCGCTGGCGCTCGCCATGATGCATGTTCTGGTCGATGAAAACCGCTGCGATGCCGACTACATCGCCCGGTACACGCTTGGCTTCGACCGGCTCGTCGAGCGGGTGCGTGACTGGACGCCGGAGCGCGCCGCGTCCATCACCGGAATTCCAGCCCAGCGGATCGTCGATCTGGCGCGCGACTATGCTCTGGCCCAGCCAGCGGCCATTCGGATCAACTATGGATTGCAGCGTCACTACGGCGGCGGGATGGCTGTGCGCACCATCGCCTGCCTGCCTGCGCTGGTCGGGGCCTGGCGCCAGCGGGGCGGCGGCATCCAGCTCAGCAGCAGCGGCCTCTTTCGCCACCTCGACCACAGGGGGCTTCATCGCCCCGACCTGCTGTCGGGCCGTACCCCGCGCACCTTCAACATGAACCGATTGGGAGACGCACTCAGCCTGGATCCAGCCCAGCGGGCCCGTGCCCGGTACCGGCCGCGGCCGGTTGACCCGCTCCCTGCTGTCGAACAGGCGGGTCCGCCGGTCAAAGCGCTGATCGTCTACAATTGCAACCCGGCAGCAGTGGTGCCCGACCAAAATGCTGTGCTTGCCGGACTCCGTCGCCCCGACCTCTTTACGGTGGTGTTGGAACAGTTTCAGACCGATACCGCCGACTACGCTGATTTTGTCTTGCCAGCGACCACGCAGCTCGAACATTGGGACATTCACCGTTCCTATGGGCACGGCTACCTGGCCCTCAACCGCCCGGCGATCGCCCCGGTCGGGGCTGCGCTTCCCAACAGCGAGATTTTCCGTCGGCTGGCTGCCGCACTCCACTACACCGACCCTTGTTTCACCGAAACCGACGAAGAGATTCTGCGGGCATGGGTTGCGGCCCAGCAGCATCCCCGCTTTGCCAATCTTGGCTGGGAACAGCTGTCGGCGACAGGGTTCTATCGGGTGGAGGTGCCCTCTCCCTATCTGCCCTTTGCCGAGGGCAATTTTCCGACACCCAGCGGGAAGTGCGAATTTTTCAGCGCACGGATGGCCGACGACGGCTATGACCCATTGCCTGCCTACACACCGCCTCGCTGGCAGCAGAACACAGTGCAGACCGACAACCCGCCGCTGGTCTGCATCTCTCCGCCAGCCCACTCATTTCTCAACAGCAGCTTTGCCAATGTGCCCCGCCTGCTTCGCCGCGAAAAGCAGCCAACGCTGCAGATCCACCCCGACGACGCAGCCCAGCGTGGGATTGGCGACGGCGATCCTGTCTTGGTCAGCAACCCGCAGGGAAGGGTCTGCCTGATCGCCGAGGTGACCGAGCGCCTGATCGCAGGGACTGTGCTGGCTCCCGGCCTCTGGTGGCCCAAATTGAGCCCGGATCAGCGCAATATCAATCAAGTGACCCCGGCCGACGAGACCGACATGGGGGCTGGCGCCTGTTTTTACGATCTGTCAGTCTGGGTGACCCGGCTGGAAGAGCCAGAAGGCGGGGCGTGAGCACCAAAAGCCCGCTGTACAGCGGGCTTTTGGTGCCAAAGTAGGCTGCTTACCGGGCAGCCGCGTAGTTGCTGGCGACCGCGTTCCAGTCGACCACATTCCACCAGGCATCCAGGTAGTCGGGGCGGCGGTTTTGGAAGTTCAAATAGTAGGCATGTTCCCAGACGTCGACCCCCAAAATCGGGGTGTCTCCCTGCATATAGGGGCTGTCCTGATTGGGCAGGCTGTAGGCATCCAGGCTGCCATCTGCCTTGACCACCAGCCAGGCCCAGCCGCTGCCGAAGCGCCCGACACCCAACGCCTTGAACTTGGCCTTGAACTCATCGAAGCTGCCCCACCTGGCGGCGATCGCATCGGCCAGCGCGCCGGTTGGAGCCCCGCCTGCGTTGGGGCCCATGATCTTCCAGAAGAGGCTGTGATTGGCGTGGCCACCGCCGTTGTTGCGCACCACGGTGCGGATATTTTCAGCCACAGCGTTGATGTTACGGCAGATCTCTTCGATGGACATCGCTTCCCATTCCGTGCCTGTCACCGCGTTGTTCAGATTGGTGACATAGGCCTGGTGATGCTTGGTGCGATGGATAGACATCGTGCGTTCGTCGATATGGGGCTCCAGCGCGTTGTCGGCGTAGCCCAGTTCGGGCAAGGTAAAAGCCATTTCAAAATCCTCCCTGATGTATGATCGGTTTTGTTTGTCGGCGGCCATCGGATCCTGCAAGATCTTCTTCCCAACGATCATGGCACAGCTGGCAGTGGACTTCGGTGCCGCAGGATACAAAGTGAGGCTGGCCCGCAGCAGGCTGAACAGCTGGGTGGACAGCTGGACGGACAGGCCATGGGTGTTGCAACATGCCGCAGTCCCGGCGATCTCCTGCTCAGCCGTGTACCTGGAGCAGGGCGATCTGGGGGCTGGCACAAAAACGCAGCGGAATGCCTTCTCCGATCCCCCGCGAGATGTAGATTTCTGTCTCGCCCTGGCGGAAAAAGCCGGAGACCTGATGACGCTGGAGGTGTTCGACCTGGGTGTGGGCAGGCCCCCAGAGGGGCAGCCGGATCTGGCCGCCGTGGGTATGGCCGGCCAACAGCAAACTGACTCGGGACAGCAGGGGGCTGGCGACCAGGTCTGGGTTGTGGCTCAACAGCAGCACTGGCGCCCCCAGGGGCACTGAGCGCAGCGCTGCTTCGAGCTGGGGTTGCCCTTCGACCAGGTCGTCGACACCTGCCAGATAGATGTCCAGCCCGCTCTGGCGGTCGGTCAGGTGTCTGGTCTGGTTGTGCAGCAAGGTCATCCCCCACTGTTCCAGCACGGTTGCCAGCCGGTCGGTGTCGTTGCTGCCGACCCGTCTGCCATCGAGGGGG
>CAIOHJ010000076.1 GCA_903858085.1 uncultured Chloroflexota bacterium | reverse complement strand
CCCGATGGCGATGCCGAGTGCGTCTGCGCTGAGGCGTTGGCCGGCCAAGAAGGCCAGCACCCCGAACAACAAAAGAGCGGCGATTCCCCAAAATTTCATACCCTGACTCCTTTTCAAATGGTTTTTCGAGACAAATCGATTGCAAATCAGCTGCGCAAAAAAGCGGGGGAGGCGGGTGGAGGGGCAGACCAGCTGCGCAGCCCGCGGATTCCCTGGCGCAGCACCCGGCAGACCTGTCCGAGATCGTCCGGGCCCAGCCAGGCAGCCTGGAAGCGGATGGTGCTGCCTTTGGCGACCAGCAAAAAGTCGCCCTTTCCTTCCAGTTTTTCGGCGCCGCTCTCGGTGACCCCGGTGGCGTAGCGGGCCTCGTCTCGGCTGGCGACAGCGCCGACAAGACGGATTGGGAAATTGGCCTTGAGGGCGCTGCCGATCACCTGTGCGGTCGGTTTTTGTGTGCAAGCGACGAGGTGGATGCCGGCCTCGCGCCCTCGCTGGCCCAGGCGGGTCAGCAGCTGTTCGACCGGCGTGCCGCCGCTCATCAGCAAATCGGCGAGCTCGTCGATCCCCACGACCAGGGCTGGCCGGCTGTGGGCGGCGCGGTCGCGGCGTTCCATCTCGTCGACAAGCCAGTGCAGGCGGTCGAGTGCTGCGGCCGGGGTGCTGGCAATGCCGCCCAGGACGTGGGGCAGGGGGGCCAGGGGGCCAAAACCGCGGCCTTTGGGGTCAATCAGCACAAGCTGCACCTGGTTTTGGCGGTTGTACATGGCCAACGAGGCCAGCAGGGTGCGTGCCAGTGCGGTTTTGCCCGAGCCTGTGGTGCCGACCACCAGCACATGGGCGACATCGGGGGCAGGCAGCCGCAGCATCAGGGGTGTGCCGTCGGGTTCGAGCCCCAAAATGGCGGTGAAGGCAGGCACCCTCTGGAGTCGGCTGCAGAGCGGGAGCAGCCGCACCGAGATCGGCTGGGCGTTGGGCACCTCGACCTGGAGGGCAGCGCCTTCCCGGTAGATGCGCGCTTCGCGCTGGTCCAGCTCCATGGCAATCTCATCGGCCAACGCCGTGATCTTGTTGACCTTGGTGGCGCCGTCTGGGATCAGCCGGAAGCGTACAAAGCGGGGAGTCACCTCACCGCTCTCGACCCGGGCCTGAACATGGTGTCGAGCGAGCACGGTTTCGATTCGATCGGCCTGCATTTCCAGCGTGCGTCTGCGGTATCCCATCGCGTCTGCCTCATCTTTTGGAACAAAGGAGTCTGCTCGTCTGGGCCGCCGAGCAGAGCTATTTTTAGAACGTTTGTTCTAAAAACAAGCATACCGCACAAATGTTCGGTTGTCAACTGGCAAAAAAGGGGCAGGTATCGGGTGTAGCGCTGGAAATTTTGTCAAAGTACGCCTGGCAGGACACCAGGTTTGTGGGCCGGTCGAGTCAGGGCGGATCAGCCGCCGACGACGACCGTCCAGGGACGGATCTGCCAGGCAGTGACCAGTCCATTTTGGACGTAGGGATCTTCCTGGACAAACT
>CAIOHJ010000075.1 GCA_903858085.1 uncultured Chloroflexota bacterium | reverse complement strand
TGCCATCTCCACCGCCTGGCGTCGATTTCTGACCTTGAGCTGCCGGTAGATCCGATGCTGGTACCATTTGACTGTGTTGGGGGCGATCACCATCTGCTCGGCAATTTCTGCGATGGTCCGGCCTTCTGCCATCAGGCGCAGCACCCGCCGATCCTGGGCGGTAAGCGAAGGGTGTACTTGCTGCGCGGTCGGCCGCACAGGCAGTGCAGCGGTGCTGTCGATCGAGGCCAGCAGCGGGAGCAAGTCGGGCAGGGTCCACAGCATGCGCACCGCTTTGGTGGTTTTGGCCAGCGTCAGGGCCTGCTGCAGATGGCGGCGTGCTGCCCGTTTTTGCCCCAGCATCTGCTGCAGGCTGGCGTTCAACAGGGCAAACTGGATCTGTTGATGCACAAACCCACATTTGCCAGCCTTCTGCTGTTGCTGTTGCAGAGCAAGGCTCACCTTTTCCAGTTCATGCCCGCACACCACGTGGGCGGTGAGCAACGCCCCCCACAGCCGGTAGTCTGCATTGGGGTTCAGCTTGTCCAGGTCGAGCTCCAACTGGCGGAAGCTCCGCCAGAGCTGACCACGGTCGTCCAAGGCCAGCCAGCGCAACATCTGCCAGTAGACCAAACAGGCACGCTTGGGGGCAAATTTTTTGCTGGCCCCTGCCTGCCAGAGTTCTTCTTCCAACGAGAGCGTGGGCGCCGGCTCTTGGATGCCGTCAGCCAGATTGCACAGCTGCAGCTGCAGACTCGCCTGCAGTTGGTAAAAAGGTTCACGGTGGCTTTGTGCGAGCTGTAGTGCCTGTTGAAGCATGTGCCGGGCCTCGCCCAGCTCGTTTTGCCAGTAGTGGACCTCGCCTGCCAGACAGAGCAGTTCCAGGTGATAGTCCAAGAAGAGGGTGCCCTGGGGTTGGTAGCGCCCCAGGGCATCCTGGCATCTGGCCAGGCACCCCTGCAGATCGCCCAGGTTGCGGGTCAGCAGCGCCTGGTGCCAGAGCACATGAAGCTGGCCTCCGATGGCGTTGATGCTTTCAAAGGCTTCAATCGCCAGCTGGGCATGCTGGCGGGCCAGCGTGCAGTGGGTTTTGCTCTCCACTGTCAACAAGGCCAGGGTGTGTGCTGTCCCGACCGCCACGCTGCTCTCAGGGGAGATCTGCTCGATCAGCTGCTGGATCTCTGTGTAGAGGCCCTGTCGCTCCTGGCGGCCGAAGCGCAGCACCCGCTGCAGTACAACCAGTTCATCGCGCTGGGAGCGGGAGAGCGTTGACGGGTCTTTCAGCAGCTGCAGTGTGCGGTCGATCTCTGTAAAAAAACGCTGTGCATCGAACGAAAAGAAGAGCCAGGTCCGGTCGATCAGCAGCGGGGGGCGTGCTTCGATCTGCTGGAGGGGCAGCAAACTGAACAGATAGTTCAGCTCGTCCAGCCGCAGGTCGAGCAACATCTGGCGGGAATGTTGTTCGAGCAGGGCGGCTGCCTGGTCTGCAGCGCCGCTGTCGAGCAGGCAGCGGTGCGCAGGTATCAGCTGACCCCGCTGTTTGTACCAGTTGGAGGCACGCAGATAGAGCTGTTGGATCACTGCGGCGGAGTACTGGCGGTGCAGGGAGCGGGCGAGCAGCTCACGAAACAGCTGATGTAGAGCGTACCATTGTTCCTGGCAGCTGAGGGGATCGAGGAAAAGTTGCTGCTCCCAAGCTTGCTCCAGAAGCTGCCCGGCCTCTGGTTGGCCGGTGACCTCCTGGCACAGGGCAGGATGGAGCTGTTCCAAGATCGAACATTGCAGCAGAAAGCTTTGCATCGGCTCTGGCTGTTGGGCCAGCACCTCTTCGGTGAGGTATTCGGCGAAGAGGTGATTGTCCCCGTGCAGGTGTTCCAGCAAGCTGCTGCCCTCGAGGGGCTGTCCACGCAGCGAAAGCAAAGCCAGCCGTACCCCGGCAAGCCACCCCTGCGTGCGTTTTTCCAGCAGGTCGATCGAAGCCGTCTCCACTTTGTCTTGGCCAGCCAGGAGCAGGTACTGTTCCAGCTCTGCCCGTTCCAGCCGCAGATCGCTGCTCCCGATCTCGAGCAGCTGTTTTTGCAGCCGCAGGCGCGAGAGCCCCAGTGCAGGTTTGTGGCGGCTCAAGAGGAACCAGTGCAGGGAGGAGGGGGAGCGTTCGATCGCAAAGGCCAGCAGCTTGTGTACGGCGGGGTCTTTCAGCCTGTGCAGATCGTCCAGGGCCAGCACGACAGGGGTTCCTTGCGCGATCAGGTGGTCCAAAAGCTGGAGCAGCAGCTGGAGGGGGGGAATATGGCCAGCCTCTTCCTGTGAAAACGCCAGCGCTGCCGCCAGTGCGGCGACGAAACGTGCCGGGTCGTCGTCGTCCTCGTCGAGGGAGAGCCAGGCCAGACGCACCGGTTCGTCGGCCAGCCTGTTTAGAAAATCGGCCGCCAGCATGCTTTTGCCGTAGCCGGCCGGCGCCGAGACAACGATCACGCGGTACTGTGCCCAGTGGCGCAGCCGCTGGCGCAACTGCTCTCTGGCCAAAAAAAGTGGAGGGGGAGCGGGCAAGGCCAGTTTGACTGCCAGCATCGGCTAGGCTTCCTGCCTGCGGTCAACGTGCATCTTTTCGGAGAGCAGTTCGACAGTATTGCGATTCAGCATAGCATATTTTTGTGCATTTCAAGGGTCTGAACGGCAAAAAATTGCAAAATTTGCGATTTGGCAGCAACCCCATCCGCCACCTGCTCCAACGCCTCAGGCAGCAGACTCTCCTTTCAGGAGAAGGGCTGAGCTGTCTGAAGTCTAATACGCGGCTGCGTCCTCTGGGGGGAGCGTGTTCGCGTCTTTTCACTGCAAGGAGTCTCTCCTGGATCAGTACGGATTGGAGGGCATCATTGTCCAGCCTGCAACGCTGTGGGCAAGGGTGGCGCCTCCTGTGCTGAACAGCTGGATCTGAAGACTCTCTGGCTGGACAGGATAGATGCGGCGGAGGACACTTTGGCGTTGATTGGCAAAGACTTCGACAACGGAGCGGTCGATCAGGACGCGCAGGTGGAGCAATTCGCCGTTGCCGAGGTGAAAGGGAGCGGCTTCGACCGTCTGTAGACCGATGCGCTGACTGGAGGCGTGGGTTGGGTCGATATACAGTGTTTGGGCGACCCGGTCGTAGCCGATCTCGGTCGCTTCGCTGCCGTCGGGGGCGCAGCAGATTTTGACGCCGCAGCGTGTTGCGCCCAGAGGTTCCAACACAAGCTCCAAGTCAAGGGTGTTGCCTTGAATGGCGTTGACGTTCTGCTCGCTGTCTGGTGCGATCCGGATCTGGCTGTCGCGCCGTTCGTTGTAGCGCAGCTGTTTCAGCTCTTCTACAGGCTGCATTCGCAGCCGTTTGTCCTCGCCCAGCCAGAGTTCACGGGGCAGAGAGAAGACACCTGACCAGCCGCTGGCCGCTTTGGTGGCTTCGTCCCACTGGTCAAAAATCCAGGCCCACAGGATACGGCGTCCCTTTGGATCCACCAGACTTTCTGGGGCGAACATCGTATTGTCGGCCCAGCTCATCTGCTCGTGCAATTCAGGATGGAATTGCTCGTTGTGCCAGCTGCCTACATAGTAGCGGCAGCCCAGTTCATGGCTGATGCCCATCAGCACCCATTTGTCTCCCAGCGGAAAAAAATCGGGACAGGAGAGATCTTCGCTCAGGCTGACGCCTTCTACGCCGTGGGCG
>CAIOHJ010000074.1 GCA_903858085.1 uncultured Chloroflexota bacterium | reverse complement strand
TTTGACGTTGCGGTTACGGAAGCGTTGGCTGCGCTGCTGGGGATCCAGGTTGGAGAGACCTTCATGACCTTTCGGGTGGTGGAGGGCAGTGCCGGGGAACGCACCGTGCAGATCCCGGTGCGGGTGAGCGGAATCTGGGCACCGACAGACAGCGAAGATGCCTTTTGGTTTTATCGCCCGCGTGCCTTTGAGCAGCAGTTGGTGGTCCCTGCAGCCACCTTTGAGGGGCGCATTGCTTCGTTGCTGGAAGACGAGGTGGCGCTGATTGTCTGGTACTGGATTGTGGACGGTTCGGCTGTCAATGCCAGCACGGCCCCGCGTCTGGTTGCCCGGATCGACCAGATCACGCAGCGTGCGGCGACGTTGCTGCCCAACACCCGGCTGGATACATCGCCTTACGATGCGCTGAAGGTCTATCAGGCCTCGTCGCGGCTGTTGACGGTCCTGCTCTATGCGTTCAGCTTGCCGATTGTGGCCCTGTTGCTGGCCTTTATCGGACTGGTGGTCGGGTTGGCGGTCGGACGCCAACGCAACGAAATTGCTGTGTTGCGCAGCCGCGGGGCGACGGCTCTCCAAGTGTCGATGGTGGCGTTGCTGGAGGCTGCCGTGCTGGGGATCCTGGCCCTGGCGCTGGCGGTGCCGTTGAGCACCTGGGTGGCCCAGGCCTTCGGCGCGACCCGCTCTTTTCTCAATTTTGCCTTTGACACCACCCTGCGGATCCAACTGACGGCGGCTCCTTTGCAGGTTGGGGCGATCGCGATCGGGGTCACCCTGCTGGCGCAGCTGTTGCCCTCGATCGGTGCTGCCCGCCACACGATCGTCAGCTACAAACAGGAGCTGGCCCGCACCGTGGCGCGGCCCTGGTGGCAGCGCACCTGGCTGGATCTTCTGCTGTTGATTCCGGCCTTTTATGGCGTCTATCTGGTCCGCCAGCAGGGCGCCATCTTTACCCAGGCGGGTGCGGCCTCTGGGGACATTTTTGAAAATCCGCTGCTGATCCTGCTGCCGGCGCTGGTGGCTCTGGCAGCGACACTGTTTGTCCTGCGGCTGCTGCCCTGGGGGATGGCGTGGGTTGCCTGGCTGGCTGCGCGCACCCGCAGCGTCGGTTTTTTGCTGGCAACGCGTTATCTGGCGCGCGAGCCGGGGCTGTACAGCACGCCTCTTGTGCTGCTGATGCTGACGCTGGGGCTGTCCGTCTTTACCGCGTCGCTGGCGCAGACACTGGACAACCATCTCTACGACCAGAGCTACTACACGGTCGGCGCCGATGCTCGGCTGGTCGAGCTTGGCTCCGCCCCTCCTGAGGAGGGGAGCTCGTTCGGGGCTGGGGGTGAGCAGCCAGCAGAGGCCGAGCCTGCTGAAGAAGAGAGCGCGCTCTCTCAGCTGGCCGAGCCGGCGTGGGTCTTTATTCCGGTGGACGAACATCTGAATGTCGCCGAGATCGAGGCGGCGGCCAGGGTGGGGCGTTTTGAAGGGTCGGTGCAACTCCAGGAGCGCTGGCAGCCCGTCGCTGTGATGGGGATCGACCGTGTCGACTTTCCTCAGGTGGCTTTTTGGCGCACCGATTTTGCAGCGGCCAGCCTGGGGGCCCTGATGAATTCGCTGGCGATCGCCTCGGATGGGGTGCTGGTCGAACGAACCCTGATGCGCCAGGCTGGGCTGCGGGTCGGCGACACACTTCAGATCCGTCTGCGTGCGGCGGCGGACGCCAATGCCGAGATCCCCGTGCGGATCGTCGGCGATTTTCGGTATTTTCCCCGTTGGTACAGTGCAGAGGAGGAGAACAAAGCACTGGTCGTGGCCAATCTGGACTGGATTTTCGAGCAGACCGGCGGCGAACGCCCGTACGACGTCTGGGTAAAGACCGATCCTGCGGTCGACTACGAACAGATGGTGCGGGATCTGCGCCAGTATGACATCCAGGTGATGGATTATCAGTCTGCTGCGGTGCGGATTGCCGAAGAATTGCGGCGTCCCGAGCGGCAGGGGCTTTTTGGCGTTCTTTCGGTTGGATTTCTGGCCTCGGCGTTGCTGACCGTGTTGGGCTTTCTGCTTTACGCGCTCTTTTCCTTCCGGCGGCGCTTTATTGAGCTGGGCACGTTGCGGGCGATCGGCCTGTCGACCCGGCAGCTGGCGATTTTCTTGTCCTGTGAGCTGGCTTTTTTGATTTTGCTGGGGCTGGGGGCGGGCACTGCCATTGGTGTGCTGATCAGTGACCTGTTTATTCCCTACTTTCAGGTCGGCAGCGGCCCGACCGCCAACATTCCGCCCTTTACCGTGGAGATCGCCTGGTTTGCTGTGACCCGGCTCTATCTGCTCTTTGGGGGGCTTTTCCTGGTGGCGTTCATCGTGTTGATTGTCCTGCTGCTGCGGATGAAGGTTTTCCAGGCGATCAAGCTGGGAGAGACGGTGTAACCCTTGTCTATGTTGATAGTGTGCGACGGGCTGGTCAAGATCTACAAAGTTGCCGGGTTAGAGCAGGTGGCGCTGCGCGAGCTGAACCTGAACATCGAGCGCGGGGAACTGATGGCGATCGTAGGGGCCAGCGGCAGCGGCAAAACGACGTTGATGAACATTCTGGGGGGGCTTGACCGCCCCTCTGCTGGCCGGGTCGTGGTCGACGGCCAGGAGCTGCTGCGCATGTCGGACAGCCAGCTCAACCGCTACCGTCGGGAGCGGGTGGGCTTTATCTGGCAGCAGAGCGCGCGCAACCTCATTCCCTATCTCAACGCGATCGACAATGTGACCCTGCCGATGACGGTGGCTGGACGTACCCACCGCAGCCGGCAGCGTGCGGCAGAGCTGCTCGAACGGGTCGGGTTGGGTCAGCGGATGCATCACCGGCTTTCGGAGCTCTCTGGCGGCGAACAGCAGCGGGTGGCGATCGCCGTGGGGCTTGCCAACCACCCCCCATTGTTGTTGGCGGACGAACCGACCGGGGAGGTGGACACAGCCACTGCCGCCCTGATCTACGAGACGTTTCGGACGCTGCGCAGGGAGATGGGGGTGACGATCATCGTGGTCAGCCACGACCCGGGGGTGGCGCGGCAGGTTGACCGCGTGGTGGCGATTCGGGACGGCATGTTGGCCAGTGAGACCGTGCGCCAGGCAGAGGCCAGCCAGCAGCCTGGGGTGACAGAGGCTTTTGAAGAGCTGGTGGTGCTTGACAAAAATGGGCGTCTCCACATCCCTCCAGAATACTTGGAAGAGCTCCAAATCCGGGGCAGGGCCCGCCTGGAGGTCGTCGAGGGCGGGATCTTGATTCGTAAAGTGGAGGAGGCGGCACCGAGTGCCCGCCAGGTGGCCGAGGTGGAAAACACGAGCCAGAGTCGCGGTCCTTTGCGCGATCTGTGGGGGCGTTTGCCGGGAAAGCGGGGATAAGATGGACGGGGGGAGCGGTCAGATGCAGGCGCGGCGTGACAGCCTTCTGGCTGTAGAGGCCCGACAGCTTCAGCGGGTCTACCGCCGCGGCCAGCAGGAGGTACGTGCGCTGGACGGGGTTGACCTGGCGGTCGAAGCGGGCCAGTTTGTGGCCATCAAAGGGCGCTCTGGCAGCGGCAAAACCACGCTGCTCAACTGTATCGGGGCATTGGACCAGCCAACGGGGGGGAGTGTGCAGGTTTTTGGCGAGTCGATTGCCAGCTGGTCTGAGGCACGGCGCACCGCCTGGCGTCGCCAGCAGGTTGGGTTTATTTTTCAGTCGCTGGGGCTGTTGCCTGTGCTTTCGGCCTACGAAAATGTAGAACTGGCCCTGCGGCTCAACGGTGTCGGCGCCAGCGAGCGTCACAAAGCTGCGTTGGAGGTGCTGGAACTGGTGGGGCTGACTCGGTGGAACGACCATCGCCCTTACGAACTTTCGGGCGGGCAGCAGCAGCGGGTGGCTGTGGCCAGGGCCCTGGCGGGCCGGCCACGGCTGTTGATCGCCGACGAACCGACCGGCAACCTGGATTCCAAGACCGCCCACAGTGTGCTGGCACTCTTTCGCTCGCTGGTGCGCCAGCACAAGATGACGATGCTGATGGCCACCCATGACATGCTGGCCGACGACTATGTCGACCGGGTGATCAATCTGAGCGATGGGC
>CAIOHJ010000073.1 GCA_903858085.1 uncultured Chloroflexota bacterium | reverse complement strand
GCTGTTTGTAGGGCGAAGTGGTACTTCGCCCTCTTTGGGATGCTCTCCGTACAGGTGGTGTAGAGCGGGCTGTTTGTAGGGCGAAGTGGTACTTCGCCCTCTTTGGGATGCTCTCCGTACAGGTGGCTGTAGAGCGGGCTGTTTGTAGGGCGAAGTGGTACTTCGCCCTCTTGGGGATGGCGATGGCCCACCCGGCGTCACCGCGTTGTGGAAAGGCTTTGCGCTCACTCGTGGCACGCACCAGCTTCCTGTCGTTGCGGTGAGCGCCGTCAACTGCCAGTCCGATCGGGATCCCTTGTCCCGCCGCCCATCCAACCCCAGTCGATCTTTTTTAACCCGTCAAACTGCTCCACTCCAGCGCAGCACCGTCACCCAGCTACCCCCCTTGGGGATTCTGCAGCTTGGTGGCGGCATGCTGGCTGTGGTATAGTGGTTGAACGGATGTTCGGCAGAGAGCAGGCAGTGCGTGCATGGCAACCAAGGCAAACAGGCGCAGACAACCAGCAGTCAAAAAAACGACCACACGACGCAAAGGGCACAGCGGTTTTGAGGCGGTGAGCCGGGCGTTGCTGCGGGTCGAAGTGGGCGGTGTCTTTTTGGTGCTGCTGGCACTCTTCACGCTGCTGAGTGTGCTGACAAGCAGCCGTGGGCAGCTGACTGGCGGCTGGGTCGACCTTCTGCAGGGGCTCTTTGGCTGGGGGCTCTGGGCTGTTCCTGCGGTCTTGGGGGCCTTGGGGCTCTGGATGGTGGTTCGTGCAGTGGAACAGATGCCCAACCTGGCCTGGCAGCGGCCGGCCGGTCTGGCGTTGCTCTTTCTGTGCGCGATCACAGCGCTCTCGCTGCTGGTGGAGCCGGGGTTGCGCGCCCAGTTGGCTGCCAAAGGGGACGCCGGCGGCGCCGTAGGGCGTCTGTTGGCAGACTGGCTGGAGCAGACGGTGAGCCGAGCAGGGGCCTGGGCTGCTGTAACATTTTTGGCGATGGTCGCTCTCTTCTGGCTCTTTGAGCGTCTGTTGGTGGAGAGCTGGAGAGCGTTGTTGGAGTGGAGCGAAGGGCGCACGGCGCGCCCTGCACCGGCGGCCGCCCTGCCTGCCGCCCCGGTTGTCCCGATGCCGACCGGCCAGCTTCCCTGGTGGAAACGGCTTTGGGCCTTGCGCCCCGTGGCGGAAGCGCCCAATGCCCCTCTCTCCCCTGCCGGGCTGGTGCGCCCGGAAGCGTCGGTGCAGGGTGCCCCGCAAGTGCGGGCGAAAGCCCCTGCCCGGGGAGGGACCCCGCCGGTTGCAGAGGGGGAACTGCCGCCGCCGCGCATCGTTGGGGGGGGGCAGGAATGGAAAGTGCCTGACCTGGCAACGATCCTGACCGACTACGACCGCGTCGCCGACGACGACAACCACATTCGGACGCAAGGGCGTCTGATCCAGGAGACACTGGCCCTGTTTGGGGTGCCTGCTGATTTTGAAGGGGCCTACAAAGGTCCTTCGGTGACCCAATACCTGATCAAACCGGGCTATCTCGAACGCAAGACAGGGGTCGATGCCCAGCGGGTCAAAGTGAAGATCGCCAAGATCGCCGCTTTGGCCAATGACCTGGCCCTGGCGCTGGCAGCGCCCAGCGTGCGGATCGAAGCCCCGATCCCAGGCACGAACTATGTCGGCGTCGAGGTCCCCAACCAGGCGAGCAACATTGTGGGTCTCAAAGAGCTGATGGAGAGCGAGCCCTTCCGCGACAAAAAACGTGCCCTGCCGATCGTCCTGGGCGAAGATGTCAAAGGCCAGCCGATCGCCGCCGACATGGTGCGGATGCCCCATCTCCTGATCGCCGGCGCAACTGGCTCCGGCAAATCGGTCTGCATCAACTCGATCGTGGCCTGTCTGCTGTTGACCAATACCCCCGACCAGCTGCGCCTGCTGATGATTGACCCGAAGATGGTGGAGCTGAGCGTCTACAATGGCATCCCCCACCTGCTGAGCCCGGTGGTCACCGAGATCGACAAGGCGGCCGGTGTGCTCTTCTGGGCGGTCAAAGAGATGGAACGGCGCTATACCCTCTTCTCCAAAGCCAATGCCCGCGACCTGCCGCGCTACAACAGCTATCTGGACAAGAACGGCGAAAAAAGAATGCCGTACATCGTTGTGGTCGTCGACGAAATGGCTGATTTGATGATGGCAGCCCCGGAAGAGGTGGAAAAGCATATCTGTCGGCTGGCACAGATGGCCCGTGCTGTGGGGATCCACCTGATCATTGCGACCCAGCGCCCTTCGGTCGACGTGATCACGGGGCTGATCAAAGCCAACTTTCCTTCTCGGATCGCTTTTGCTGTGACCAGCCAGACCGACAGCCGGGTGATCCTCGACGTTCCCGGCGCGGAACGGCTGCTCGGTCGTGGGGACATGCTCTTCATGGCCCCTGACGCCTCGAAGCTGGAACGTCTGCAGGGCACGCTGGTGACCGACGACGAAATTGCCCGTCTGGTCCAGCACTGGCGTGGGATCCGGCCCTTTGAGAGTGGTACTGCGGCTCATCCCGTGTCGGAGCTGGGAGGGGCGGTGCCGCCGTTGGGAGGGGCCGTGCCACCCCAGAAACCGCCCGCCGGGCGGCCCGGCCAGAGCGAAATGGCTGTGCAGCCTCCGCTCTTCGACCAGATTGAACAGCTGCGGGTCACAGAGGCCCGGGACGACCTCTACGAGACAGCAGTGGCGGCGGTGCGCGAGCAGGGACGAGGATCGGTCAGCCTGCTGCAGCGCAAGCTGCGGGTCGGCTACACACGTGCTGCCCGGCTGATCGACCAGATGCAGGCTGCTGGGGTGCTGGGGCCCGACCTCGGCGGCACACGCGGGCGCGAGTATCTCGGCCGGGAGGGCCCTGCCGAGCAGCCGTCTCCAGCAGAGACGGACGCAGAGCCCGTCCGGCAGGTTGGGGAGGACAGCCCGGCAGAGGAGAACCTCGCTGCCTGGGCGGACTTGCCACCCTGGGAGGAGGGGGATGCGCCAGGTTCGGCGGAAAAGGGGCCGGGAGGGGAGACGGCGGGCCGCCCTGCGCCGCCGACGATCTGGTATTAAGCTGGCTGGTAGTAAGCTGGCCTTCCAGGAGAGAAGGTTCTGGCTTCAGGAATGGATGTAGGGACGATTCGTCGGAGCAACGAGGAGCGAGCCATGTACGAGCTGGTGATTCGCAACGGGATTTTGGTCAATGCAGACGGGGTCACCCGCGGCGATCTGGCGGTGCACCACGGGCAGATCGCCGCGGTCGGGACGACACTGGTGGGGAAGCGTACGATCGACGCGACCGACTGTTATGTGTTGCCAGGGGCGATAGACCCCCACGTGCATTTGCAGATGCCGTTGGCAGGGCGGGTCAGCGCAGACAGCTTTGCCACCGGCACGGTGGCTGCAGCCTGTGGGGGAACGACCACCGTGATCGATTTTGTCGAACCCCAGGTCGGCCAGTCCATGTTGGAGGCGCTCGAACAGCGGCGCAGCGAGGCGACAGGCCAGGTGGCTGTCGATTTTGGCCTGCACATGACGGTGCCGACCTGGCATGCCAGCCAACCAGATGGATTGGACGAAGTGGCTGCTGCTGTGGCTGCTGGCTGCCCGACCTTCAAAATGTATCAGGCCTATGCGGGGATGATGCTGGACGATGTCGCCTTGTTGCGCGCGTTGACTGCGGTCGGCGAGGCAGGGGGGCGCACGGTGCTGCACAGCGAAACCGGCCCTGTGCTCGAATACCTGCGCGCCGAGGCGCTGGCCGAAGGCCATGTCGAGCCGATCTGGCATGCCTACACACGCCCTGCATCGTTGGAGGCGAGCGCAATCTACCGTGCGGCCGAGCTGGCCGAGCTGGCCAGCTGCCCTTTGTACATCTTTCATGTGGGCTGCCAGGAGGGGGTGTTGGAGATCCTGCGTGCCCGCCAGCGCCGCATCGATATCTGGGGGGAAACCTGCCCGCAGTACCTGCTGTTGAATGCAGAAGAGCACCTGGGGGGGCTGAACGGCGAACTCTTTGTCTGCGCCCCTCCCCTGCGTTCGGTCGAGGACAACCGCATGCTCTGGCAGGCGCTGGCCCAGGATTCGCTGCAGGTGGTGAGCACCGACCACTGCCCCTGGTCCGTGGCTGAAAAAGCGCAGCCCGATTTCACCCAGATTCCAGGTGGGGTGCCGAGTATCGAGGCGCGCCTGGCTCTGGTGCATCATTTTGGGGTCAACCAGGGGCTGTTGACTCTGGAACGGTGGGTGCAGGTCTGTGCGACCAACGCAGCTCGCTGGATGGGGTTGGGGCGCAAGGGGCGGCTGGCCCCGGGCTGCGACGCCGACCTGGTCATCTTTGACCCCCAGCGTGTGCGCTATCTGGCCCCGGACACCCTGCACGAAGCCGCTGGCTGGAGCCCCTACGAAGGAATCGAGGTCTGTGGCTGGCCGCGCACCGTGTTGCTGCGGGGAAAGGTGATCGTCGAAGACGAGCAGTACATCGGCACGCAGAACGACGGGCAGTTTGTGGCGCGCCGGCTGGCCACCCCGCCGATGTTTTGAGCCCAGACGTGACACACGCACGCTTTCTGGTCCGCTCTTCTGCGGTGGTGATGCTGTTTTATGGGCTGAGCCGGCTGACCGGCTTTGTCAAACTGCTGTTGATGACGCAGTGGTTCAGCATCGGCGCGGCGGCGGATGCCTTTGCTGCGGCCTATCAGTTTCCTGAACTCCTGGTCTCTATGCTGTCAGGCGGGGCAGTGGCTGCTGCCTTTGTCCCGGTCTACACCGCGGCCCTGGTCGCGCGCGAGCGCGCCAGCGCAGAACGCCTGGCCGCTGCCGTGGTCACCCTGACGGCGGTGGGGATGGGGGGGGTGAGCCTTGCGGTGCTCTGCGGCGCGCCCTGGCTGACCGCCACCTTGCTGGCGCCTGGATTTTCTCCTGAACAACAGCAGCTGACAGCGCAGCTGATCCAGGTCTTGATGGTCGCGATGTTTTTCTACGCTGTCGGCAGTGTCTACGCCAATATTTTGCAGGCCCACGATCACTTTGTGACCCCTGCGCTGGGCACGGTGCTGATCGATCTCGGGCAGATCCTCGGGGTGTGGCTGCTGGCGCGGCAGTGGGGAATTGTCAGCGCCGCCTGGGGGTTGGTGGTCGGCGCGTGGATGATTCTGGCGGTGCAGGCACCGGCGCTGAAACGGTTGCAGATTCGGCTGACCTGGCAGTTCCGCGAGCCTGCGCTGGCCAACCTGTGGCAGCTCTTCTGGCCACGCCTGGTCACCATCGGGGCAGTGCAGGCTGCTGACCTGTTGATTGTGCGGCTGGCCTCGGGCCTGACGGCAGGGAGTCTGTCGGCGTACTTTTTTGCTCTGCTGATCATGGCCTCTATGCCGCGCGGGCTCTTTGCCCAGGCCATTGCCACCGTCATCTTTCCGACGATGGCCCGCCAGTACAACAGCGGCGACCTGGTCACCTTGCGTCAGACGACGACCGCAGGGCTCTGCGCTGCGCTGACGCTGGTCATCCCGGCTGGCGCTGGGATTTTGGCGCTGGGGATGCCGGCCATGCGTTTTCTCTTTCCTGGTCAAGCCCTGGACAGCGCCAGCCTGGAGATGGTCTACGCCCTGGTTGCGATTTTGGCTGTCCGTCTGCTGGCAGATTCGGCGGTCGATGTCTTGTCGTTGGTGTTGTATGCGCGCCACAACACCCGGCTGCCCATGTGGGCGAGTCTGGGCTGGGTGCTGTCCCTGGGGCTGTTGAGCCTGTGGCTGGTCGGCCCGTTGGGGATCTACGGGGTGGCCTGGGCCTCTTCGTTGGCCTCGGCGGGGCTGGCTGCTGCCTACTTCTGGGTGGTGGGCATTTCGCTGCAGGGGATCGACGGCAGGATGCTGCTGCGCACGCTGGCTCAAAGTGCGGGCGCAGCACTGCTGATGGTGGCGGCACTCTGGCTGCTTGCCAGAGCCGGCCTGGCCGACACACTCTTTGTGGCGGCTGGCGGCCTCGGCGGCGCCGTCGTCTACCTTGGCGTGCATGTTGTGTTGAATCGAGGCCAGCTGACCCGCTGGCTGCAGCAGCTGTAGCGCAGCAGAGCAATTGTCTCCAAAAATTTAAGGATTTTGTGCGCAATTGGGGGCTAGACATTTTTCAATTATTGTGTATACTATAAAAAGTACCGTTTGTTGTGGCTGGCCCCAATCCAGCCTTCGGGGGACAACAGACGGTACTTTTTTTATGGGCAATTTTTTGAAAAGCACACACCGTGCATGAAGACACGCATTGCGGTTCTGGCCGACTACGCAGGTCTGTCGATCGAGCACAAGCTGAACATCTTGGGAATTTTCACGACCCTCAGCGCGCCGAGGATCCCCGCCGTCCACGCGCAGATGAAGGTCGTGACCCAGTTTGCGTTTGACCCCAGCGAGGCCGGGCTTCATGCCCTGCGGATCCTGCTGGTCGACGCCGATGGGCAGGAACTGCTGTCGTTGTCTGCCGAGTTTCTGCTCCAGCCGACGCAGGACGGGCGCTCGGTCGTGGTCAACCAGATCTTTGACCTCACCAATCTCTCCTTTCGCGCGTTCGGAGACTACGAGTTTCGCGTCCTGGTCGACGACGAGACGGTGGCTGAAATTCCGTTGACGGTCGCGCCAGTTGCCGGGTGAGAGGTTTGTCTAGCGCCAAGAGAAGGGTACAATAGGGGCCATCACTGTTCATCTACACGCAAGGGGGAGGATAGCTTCATGGGCGCTACGACGCGCGAGGGTCTACTCAACAAATACAGCAGCCAGCTGACGCAGGTGCGTTCGCAGGTGGGGTCGCAGGCGATGCTCTACGGTGTCGGGCTGAGCGACGAAGATATGCAGAAACCGCAGGTAGGCATTGCCAGCATGGGGTGGGAGGGGAACCCGTGCAACATGCATCTCAACGCGTTGGCCCGCGAGGTCAAAGGGGGGGTGCAGGCAGCGGGCATGGTCGGGCTGATCTTTCATACGATCGGTGTGAGTGACGGCATTTCGATGGGGACCGAGGGGATGAAGGCTTCGCTGCTGTCGCGCGACCTGATCGCCGATTCGATCGAGACGGTGATGCGGGCCCAGTGGTACGACGCCAATGTATCGCTGCCGGGCTGTGACAAGAACATGCCGGGCGCGATGATCGCGGCGGCGCGCTTGAACCGGCCGACGATCCTCGTGTACGGCGGCACCATTCGCGCCGGCCATCTGGGTGACCAGAAGCTGGACATCGTGTCGGCCTTTGAAGCGTACGGCAAGTGGCTGGCCAAGGAGATCACCGAGCAGCAGCTGCGCGAGGTGCTGCGCCACGCCTGCCCTGGCGAGGGAGCCTGCGGTGGGATGTACACTGCCAACACGATGGCGTCGGCGATCGAAGCCCTGGGGATGAGCCTGCCCTACAGCTCCTCCTATCCTGCCAATGCCCCCGAAAAGATTGCCGAGTGTCAGGCTGCGGGTGCGGCGCTGCTCCACCTGCTCGAACGTGACATCAAACCGTCGGATATTTTGACCCGCCAGGCGTTCGAGAATGCCATCCGGGTGGTGGTTGCGTTGGGGGGCTCGACCAACGCGGTGATGCATCTGATCGCCATGGCCAGGGCCGCCGACGTG
Organism: uncultured Chloroflexota bacterium; assembly: GCA_903858085.1. Taxonomy (GTDB): domain Bacteria; phylum Chloroflexota; class Anaerolineae; order Caldilineales; family Caldilineaceae; genus Caldilinea. The sequence continues at coordinate 31,059 of CAIOHJ010000073.1, read as the reverse complement.
CCGTTGACCCTCGACGATTTTCAGGCGCTCTCGGCGCGCACACCGCTGCTGGCCGACATGAAACCGAGCGGGCCGTGGGTCATGGAGGATCTGTGGGCGGTCGGCGGGGTGCCGGCGGTGATGAAGCTGCTGCTTGAAGAGGGCCTGTTGCACGGCGACTGCATGACCGTGACCGGCCGGAGCGTCGCTGAAAACCTGGCTGTGCTGCCCGGTCTGAAAGCGGGGCAGCGGATTGTACAGCCGATCGACCGGCCGATCAAAGCGACCGGCCATCTGCAGATTCTTTACGGCAACCTGGCCAGCGAGGGGGCAGTGGCCAAGATTACCGGCAAAGAAGGCACCCGCTTCACAGGGCCTGCCAAGGTGTTCGACTCAGAAGAGCTGACCCTGGCGGCCATCCAGCAGGGGCGGGTGACGCACGGCGATGTGGTGGTCATTCGCTACGAGGGGCCCAAAGGGGGACCTGGCATGCGAGAGATGCTGTCGATCACCTCGCTGATCATGGGGGCTGGGCTGGGCAAGAGTGTGGCGTTGATCACCGACGGCCGTTTTTCGGGGGGGACCCACGGCTTTGTGGTGGGCCACATCACCCCGGAGGCCCAGGTAGGGGGCAACCTGGCGCTGGTGGAGGAGGGCGACCTGATCACCATCGATGCCGAGAACAACCGGTTGGAAGTGCACCTGAGCGATGAAACGCTGGCCCAACGCCGTGCGTTCTGGCAGGCGCCGTCGCCCAAGTATACCAAAGGGGTGCTCTACAAGTACTTCAAGAGCGTTTCGTCGGCTTCGGAGGGATGTGTGACCGACGCCTGACGAGTTCAGCGACGCGTGCCGTTCCACCTCTGGGGGCGGCACGCGTCGTAGCCTTCCCCACACAGCGCCTCCCTGGCGCTCCAAAGCTTGCAGCCTGCTGTTGTGCTTGCGGGCGACCGGCCCTGGCGTCCGAGCGTCCCTTCTGGAAAGGGGGGATGGACATGGGCGGGGTGCAGGGTGTATGATTGAGGTAGGCAAGGGTCCCGCGGTCTTGCCAGTGATTGGGTGCAGATGCCGGTGAGTTGCTCAAAGGAGAGCCTCCATGGCGCAAGGGACACTTCTCATTCAAACCGACCGTTGTAAAGGGTGTGGCCTCTGTATTCGGGCTTGCCCACAGCAGGTGCTGGTCGCTGGCCAGCACTTGAACGCGTTGGGCTATCAGCCGGTCCAGCTGGACGAAGCGCTTCGTCGCTGCACAGGCTGTGGGGTCTGTGCGTGGGTCTGCCCGGATCTGGTCTTTACGGTCTACCGGGAGTCGGCGGGGCGTGCTGGGTGAAGTGCAGCCGGGCGGTTGGGGGGTGGGGGCATGGAGGCCCTTTGGAGAGAAGAAAGGGGAGCGGGGGCGATGGCGCGCGAACTTTGGAAGGGCAACGAGGCGTTGGCGGAGGCGGCGGTGCGTGCTGGGGCGGAGGCATTTTTTGGCTACCCGATCACCCCGCAGACCGAGCTGCTCGAGTACATGGCGCGGCGCATGCCGGAGCTGGGGCGCACCTTTTTGCAGGCGGAGAGCGAGGTGGCTGCCATCCACATGGTCTATGGGGCGGCCTGTGCCGGGGTGCGTGCGTTGTCTTCCTCCTCGTCGCCTGGCATCAGCCTGATGCAGGAGGGGCTGAGCTATCTGGCTGGCAGCGAGGTGCCCTGTGTTCTGGTCGACATCATGCGTGGGGGGCCTGGGCTGGGGAACATTCAGCCGAGCCAGTCGGACTATTTTCAGCTGACGCGCAGCGCCGGCCACGGTGATTTTCACCCGTTGGTGCTGGCGCCGGCCACTGTCCAGGAGGCTGTCGACCTGATGTACGGCAGTTTTGAGCTGGCGTTTGGCTGGCGGACGCTTGTGATTCTGGCTGGGGACGGCACGTTGGGGCAGATGATGGAGCCGGTCGAGATGCCGCCGATGCGTGCGCTGGCGGTCGAGCGGCCTGACTGGGCGCTCACGGGGGCGGCAGGGCGTCCCCCGCGCGTGATCTCTTCGCTCTATCTGGATGCGGCGGAGCTGGAAGAGAGCAATCTTCGTTTGCAGGCGAAGTTGCGGCAGATGGCAGCTACCCAGCAGCGTTGGGAGGGTTTTTGTGTAGAGGATGCCGACTATCTGGTGGTGGCCTTTGGCACCGTGGCGCGCATTGCCCAATCTGCCGTGCGGGCTGCGCGGCGGGCTGGGATTCGGGCAGGTCTTTTTCGGCCGGTGACGCTCTGGCCCTATCCTCGGCAGCCTTTGGAGGCGATCTGCCCACAGCTGCGCGGGGTGTTGGTGGTGGAGATGAACGGGGGGCAGATGGTTGAGGATGTGCGTTGTGTCGTGCGGGAGCGGGTGCCGGTACGTTTTTTGGGCCATCTGGGGGGGGTGATCCCGATGCCCGATGAAATTGAGGCCGAGCTTGCACAGCTGGTCTCTCTCTCGGGCCGGGCAGCGCTCTCCTGAAGGCGCTTTTTTGCGGCGGAGCAGAGGGCTTCTGGTGGAGCGCCGGGGAAGAAAAGGAGCTGCAAGATGGAAACGATCTATCGCCGTCCGGCTCTGTTGGCGGATCTGCCGACCCACTACTGTCCAGGCTGTGGGCACGGCACGGTGCATCGGCTGGTGGCCGAAACGATCGAGGGGCTGGGCATCGGCAGCCGGACGATCTGTGTGGCGCCGGTCGGCTGTGCGGTCTTGGCCTACAAGTATTTTGTGTTAGATTGCTGTGTGGCAGCGCATGGGCGTGCGCCTGCGATGGCGACCGGGCTCAAACGGGTGCTGCCGGATCGGGTGGTCTTTACCTACCAGGGGGACGGGGATCTGGCCAGCATCGGCGGCAACGAGATCCTGCACGCTGCGTTGCGTGGCGAACCGATCACCGTGATTTTTGTCAACAATGGGGTCTATGGGATGACCGGCGGGCAGATGGCGCCGACGACCCCGCTTGGGATGCGGACGACCTCTTCGCCGCTGGGGCGGGAGCCCCGGCAGCAGGGGTATCCGATCCAGCTGCCTGAGCTGTTGGCAACGCTGCCTGGGGTGGCCTATGCGGCCCGGCGTTCCACCCATTCTGTGGCCGAGATCCGCCGGGCGCGCCAGGCGATCGAGCGGGCATTTACGGCGCAGCTGCGTGGGCTGGGGCTGGGCATTGTCGAACTGCTGGGGGCCTGCCCGACCAACTGGCAGGTGAGCCCTGGGGAGGCGCTCGAATTCATTCAGCAGGTGATGCTGCCGGTCTATCCGTTGGGGGAGTTCAAAGTTGCAGCCGAACTGGGGGCGTAGGGGGCAGCTATGGAGAGATCGATCGTTGTTTCGGGGTTTGGGGGGCAGGGTGCGCTGCTGGCAGGCCAGCTGCTGGCCTATGCGGCGTTGGCGAGTGGGTTGGAAGTGACCTGGATTCCTTCGTACGGGCCTGAGATGCGTGGGGGGACTGCGCACTGCACGGTAGTGGTGGGGGACGAGCCGATCGGGGCGCCGCTGGTGCGTCATCCGGAGTGTGTGGTGGCACTCAATCTGCCATCGGTGGACAAATACGAGCCGTTGGTGGCGGCTGGCGGGCTGCTGGTCTACGACAGCACGCTGGTGCAGCGGCCGGTCGAGCGTGTGGGGGTGTGTGCGGTTGCCGTGCCCGCCAGCGAGGTGGCCCAGCGCTCTGGCAGCCCACGGCTGGCCAATCTGGTGTTGTTGGGCGCCCTGCTGGCCCTGCGTCCGGTGGTCACGCTGGAGGCGATGGGGGCTGCGCTGCGCGACCATCTGCCGGAGCGCCACGCCGATCTGCTGCAGAACAACCTGGAGGCGCTGTACGCGGGGGCCGCCTTGGGGAAGGGCTGCGTGCAGGCAAGAGCTTTGTGACGGCCATTCGTTCCTGGCGCTTTTTTCAGGTATAATCGAAAAATCTCTCTTGTCTGTCTGACCGGGTGAATGGGGTGCTGTCCATGTCGATCCGCCTTGCCTGCGCTGATTTTTCGTTTCCTCTGCTGCCGCATGCCGATGTGTTGCGTCTGCTTGCGATGTTGGGGGTGGAGGGGGTCGACATCGGTCTGTTTGAAAATCGTTCGCATCTTTGGCCGTCGCGTGAATTTGCCGAGCTGCCCCGTGCAGCTGCCCGGCTGCGTTCGCAGCTGGATGACCAGGGGTTGGTGGCCGCCGATCTTTTTTTGCAGATGGACCCTGATTTTGTGCCCTGGGCTGTCAATCACCCCGAGGGGGCGCGGCGCCAGCGGGCGCGCGACTGGTTTTTGCGCACGTTGGAGTATGCTGGGGGGGTGGGCGCGCAGCATGTCACGTTGCTGCCTGGGGTCGAGTTTGCCGACGAGGAGCCGGCCCGCAGCTGGGATCGGGCGGTTGTGGAACTGGCCTGGCGTGTCGAGCAGGCGGCCCGCTGCGCCATCGTCTGTGCGGTCGAGGCGCATGTCGGCTCGCTGGTGTCGGAGCCGCAGCGGGCGCTGCGGCTGGTCCAGGAGACGCCTGGGCTGACGCTCACGGTCGACTACACCCACTTCACCCGTGCTGGGCTGGCCGACCGTGCGGTGGAGCCGCTGTTGGCCTATGCCAGCCATTTCCATGTGCGCGGGGCCTGCCCGGGGCGTCTGCAGACCTCGTTTGCCGGCAACACCATCGACTATGCTCGGGTGGTGGCGCTGCTGCGGCAGCGCAGCTATGCAGGCTGGCTGGGGATCGAGTATGTCTGGATCGACTGGGAGCGCTGCAACGAGTGTGACAACCTTTCGGAGACCATTTTGTACCGAGACCAGCTGTGCCAGCTGCTCTCGGCTGCGCTCTGAATCGCGGGGTCCGGGTTCGGTCGTTTTTTGCAGCGGTGCAAAAGAGGAGCTGCTGCTCGAAACTGGCACCGAGGCGGAGCATCTGGAGGGCAGCGTGCCGGCGCTGTCGGGCGACGAGGAAGTATGGAGTCTGGGATTTGTCTGTTGGAGGAGGAAGAGATGCAGTTGTACAAAGATGCGGACGCCTCGCTGGCGCCGTTGGCGGGAAAGACCGTGGCCGTTTTGGGGTACGGCAACCAAGGACAGGCGCAGGCACTGAACCTGCGCGACAGCGGCGTCGCGGTGCTGGTCGGCAACCGGGACGACCTTTATCGAGAACGGGCGCTGGCAGATGGCTTTTCGGTCTGTTCGATTGCGGAGGCTGCGCGTGCCGGGGATCTGCTGCTGGTTTTGACCACCGACGAATCGCAGCCTCTGATCTGGGCAGAGCAGATCCTGCCGGGGGTCACAGCGGGCAAGACGCTGGTCTGGGCGAGCGGCTACAATGTCGGTTTTGGTCTGATTGTGCCGCCGCCCGGCGTCGATGTCCTGATGGTGGCCCCGCGCATGATTGGGGTGCAGGTGCGCGAGCTGTATGTGCGCGGCAGCGGGGCGTTGGCCCAGGTGGCGGTGCACCAGGATGCCAGCGGCCAGGGCTGGGAGCGGCTGCTGGCGCTCTGCAAGGGGATGGGGCTGACGCGCGGCGGCGTCTTTCGTTCGACGTTTCGTGAGGAAGCCGAGCTGGATCTCTTTGCCGAGCAGGTGATCTGGGCGGGGATGGAGGCCTGGTTTCTCGAATGTTTCGATCTGGGGGTGGCCCACGGTTTTTCACCGGAGTTGATGGTCATGGAGCTGTATGCGTCGGGAGAAACTGCGCAGATCTTTGCCAATATGGCCAAAAACGGCTTTTTTCGTCAGATGCTGCACCATTCGACGACCAGCCAGTATGGGACGCTCTCGCGCAGCGCTCATCTGCTCCCCGGGACCCTGCGTGACAGGGCCCGTGAGATTCTGCGGGGGATCCACGACGGCAGCTTTGTCGGCGAGTGGAGCAGCGAGCAGGCAGGGGGGGCGGCACGGCTGGAAGCGCTGCGCGCCGCTGCGCTGGCCCACCCGATGAGCCAGGCCGAGGCCAGCGTCATCGCTGCGGTCCAGGCCGTTCACCAGGAGGGAGCCCGGTGACAGCTCTGACAGGCAAGGTCGCGATCGTCACCGGCGCTGCACGGGGGATCGGCCAGGGGATCGCGTGGGCGCTGGCCTCGGCCGGTGCGGCGGTGGTGGTGGCCGATCAGGCAGAAGGAACCGCCACCGTCGCGCAGATCCAGGCGCAGGGCGGGCAGGGCTTCTGGGTGCGGGCCGATGTGGCCTGCGAAGCGGAGGTGGCTGCGCTGGTCGCCGCTGCAGTGGGCACCTATGGGCGGCTGGACATCGTGGTCAACAACGCCGGCGTCGTGGCGGTGCAGACGGTCGAGGAGAGCAGCGTGGAGGATTGGGACCGGGTGATGGCGGTGAATGTCCGCTCCATTTTTTTGACGACCCGCCAGGCGTTGCCCCACCTGCGTGCGGTTGGCGGCGGCGCTGTGCTCAACATCGCCTCTGTGTCCAGCTTTGTGGCTCAACAGGGGACCCCTGCCTACTGTGCCAGCAAGGGGGCTGTGCTGATGTTGACCAAGGCGCTGGCTCTGGACTATGGCCGCCAGCGCATCCGTTTCAACTGCCTCTGCCCGGGGATCACAGATACGCCCATGTTGCGCGACCATCTGCGCCATGCCGAGGACCCTGCGGCCCAGCTGGCGCGGCGGCTGGAGCGTGTCCCGGCTGGGGAACTGCTCTTGCCGGCGGATCTCGGGCGGGCTGCGGTCTTTTTGTGCAGCGACGAGGCGCAGGGGATCACAGGAACGTCGTTGGTGGTGGATGGTGGGTACACGGCCTGTGCGGAATTTGCGGTGTAGCGGTGCTGTGGCCGGCGAAATGGGGGGGAGGGGCGATGCACGCGTTGTGTAGGATGTCTGCGACCCAGCTGGCGCGGCTGATCCGGCTGCGCCAGGTCACGGCAGTCGAGGTGGTCCAGACGTACTTGGAGCGAATCGAGGCGGTGAACCCAGCCCTCAACGCGGTGGTGCAGTCTGACCCGGAGCGGGCGCTGGAGCGGGCTCGGGCGGCAGACCGGGCTGCGGCGCGTGGGCTCTGGTGGGGTCCGCTGCACGGGGTGCCCTTTACGGTCAAAGATTGGCTGGAGACGTGCGACCTGGTCTGTACGGCAGGGTACCCGGCGCGGCTGGGCTATGTGCCGGCGGCTGACGCCACCGCTGTGGCCCGCATGCGCCAGGCTGGTGGAATTTTGTTGGGAAAGACCAACGCGGTCAGCGGCAACGCTCTTTATGGCCGCACCCACAACCCGTACAATCTGACCTGCAGCCCGGCGGGCAGCAGCAGCGGAGAGGCGGCACTCCTGGCAGCGGGAGGGTCGCCGGTCGGGCTGGGGAGCGATTCTGGGGGAAGCATCCGGCAGCCGGCCCACAATTGTGGCATCGCCGGCCTCAAGCCGACGACGGGGCGTGTGCCGTTGACCGGCCATTATCCGCGCATCAATGTGATGAACGACCCTCGCACTGTGATTGGCCCGATGGCGCGTGCGGTCGAAGATCTGGCTTTGGTGTTGTCGATCGTGCAGGGGACAGACTGGCGCGATGCCAGTGTGGTCCCGGTGCCGCTGGCAGAGTGGCGGCTGGTGAGGCTGGGGGCGCTGCGGGTGGCCTGGTACACAGCCTGCCCTGACGGGGAGCCGGCCCCTGCGGTAGCCCAGGCGGTGGAGGCGGCCGCTGCGGTGCTGGCCAGCGCTGGGCTGACGGTGCAGGAGGCGCAGCCGCCGGGCGTCGAGCAGACCTATGCGATCACACGCGACTACTGGAATCGCCCCGAAGCTGAATCTTGGGAGGAGTGGGACGCCGGCGAGGAGACTGTGCTCAGCAGCCTGGCGGTGGAGCAGCATCTCTTTCAGTGGGATCGCTTTCGCCGTGCGCTGTTGGCGTGGATGGAGCCCTTCGATGCGGTGCTCACGCCGGCTGCGCAGCTGCCGGCGCGGCCGCACGACGAGGAGGCTGGCCACATTGCCTACACACTCACCTACAGCCTGGTCGGCTACCCTGCGGCGGTAGTGCGTTGTGGGACGTCGGAAGAGGGAATGCCGGTCGGCGTGCAGATCGTTGCCCAGCCCTGGCGCGACGACGTGGCGTTGGCCTTGGCCGCCTGGCTGGAACAAGAACTGGGTGGGTGGCAGCAGGCCGGGCTGGCGATCTAGTGCAGGGGGGCTGAGACAAGCAAACAATCTGACCGCAGTTCAGGCGGCAGTGCGCCCTCGGCGCTAAATTCATCTGCCCCGAGTGCTGTCTGTCTGCCAGCAGCACTCGGGGGGAGAGCAGGGGAGAAGCCGAGCTGTTTGAAAAACTCGGCTTCTTCCACCTGCTGGACCAGTGCTCAACGGCGTTTCCACCCGCCTGGCTACTGGAGAATGATCAGCCGTCCTGGCTCGCGCAGGCCGATGTAGACGCGATTGGCGGTGCCGTCGGCGGCCACTGCGAAGGGGTCCTCGCCGGTTGCGATGGTGTTGACCAGAATGGCGCCGCCGCTCGCAATGACCGAGACAGAGCGGTCTGCGGTGTTGGCCGTGTAGAGCAGGCCTGTCGCCGGGTTGACGGCAAGCCCCGCCCCGCCGATCTGGGGGGAGCCCACGCTGCCGCTGCTCGGGACGGCCACAGTGGCCTCATGGCCCCACTGGGCAGGCCAAGGCTCTGGTTTCCAGGTGTCGACAAACCACTGGCCGGTTGCGGCCTGATAGTGGGCGTAGAGCCGCTGGATCACCGGGTCGTAGGCGACAGCAAAGAGACGCCGTCCGTCGTTCAAGAGCAGATTGCTGCGGGTCTGCCAGCTGCTCCCGGTGAAACGCACGGTCGCAAAATGGCCTGAATCTCGGTGGCTGACGTACGCCTGGCTGCGCAGACGGTCGGCGGCAATGCCCGCCGGGCCGCTGCCGCCAGAGGGGAGGTCGAGGCTCTTGGCCATCTCTTCGACCACAGCGACGCGGCTGTCTTTGTGCATCAGCACCAGCGCCGTGTTGCGCTCAGGCAAGGTCGCCACCAGCGTCGGTTCCTCTCCGACCGCCACGACCGCACGCAGGGCCAGGGTGGTGGCGTCGTAGATCCACACGTCGCCGCTGCCAAAATTGCTGACATAGACATGGCCGTTGCGTTCGTCGACCGCAACCCCCCAGGGCTGGTCGCCGGTAGGGGCGCTGGCGAGCACCGCCAGCGTTGTCGGCTGGAGGGCCAGCAGGCGGTCGTTGTCCCGGCTGGTCACATAGAGGATGCCGGTCGCGGGATGAACCGCCAGGCCGTTGAGGGCGTCGACCTCGGGCAGCGCGCAGCCGTTGGGGGGCGGGCACTCGATCGGTCGCTGCGACAGCAGAATGGGTAGAAAGCGGGAGGGGGCCGACGGCGGGATCGTCCCGTCCGTCGGGATCGTCCCGTCCGTCGGCTGGGCCCTGCTGTTTTCTTGCGCGTGCAGCCTCTGGCTGGCCAGTGGGAAGAAGCCGCCGCCCGGCAGCGAAAAGGCCAGCCCCGCCAGCAGCACAAGGCCCGACAAGATCTTCACGGCAAAGGTCACGGTCGACAAGGCATGGGTCTGGCGAAAAACACAGAGTCGACGAAAGCACATGGGGAGCCTCCTTAGCTTCGGGTGCACAGCCTGACAGACGGCTGACTTGACAGACGGCTGACCTGACAGATGGCTGACAGGTGCATGGCCTGCTGCACATCTCTATCCAAGAAGACGACAGAGGAGTGGGTTTGGATACGGGCAATTGGGCGAGAGGGCACTCTGCGTTCGGTCAGAGAGGGATTCCCACCACCCCGGACTGAACCAGCTGGTCGCGCAGCGCCGCACGTGCCCGGCTGAGCCGTGATTTGAGGGTGCCCAAGGGCAATTGGAGCAGATCGGCTGCTTCTGCGTAGTCGTAGCCCTGCACATCCACCAGCAGGACCGCGCTGCGGTGGTATTCGGGCAGCGTTTCGATGGCGGCCAGCAGCAGGCGCATCCCTTCATTTTGCAGCGCCAGCGTCTCGGGGTCTGCAGCAGCGCAGGGCTCTTCGGGCAGGTAGTCGATGCCGGCCTGGTCGGTCAGTTCATCCAGGCTGACTGCTGCGCGTCGGCGTTGGCGGCGCAGGTGGTCGTAGCAGGTATTGGTGACAATGCGCAGAAACCAGGAGCGGAAATTGCCCTCCTGGAAGCGGGCTATGGCGCGGTGCGCCTTGATCATCGCCTCCTGCACTGCGTCGGCGGCTGCTTCTTCGGTCTGCAGAATCTGGCGCGCCACCCGCTGGGCAGTCGCCCGATAGAGGTCGATCAGGCTGCCAAATGCCCGGTCGTCGCCGAGACAGGCAGCCTGGAGCACGCAGTCGGCAGCTGTCGCGCGGGGCTCTGCTTCCCAGGGCAGGGGGGCGCCGCTGTCGGGCTGTACGGTTCGCGCAGAGAAGGCTGTGTGGATCTGGTTTGCCCTGAAGGTCATGTTCTCTCCTTTTTCTTTCGCTGTCATCCAAATCCTGGCAGTGCAAAAAACAGGATACCAGACGAAGATGAAGAGAACTTGAAGATTCCAGGACGCGAATCGGACTGTTTACCTACGCCTCCCTCATGTGTCCAGCTGGTAGCCGTAGCCGCGAGCGGTGTGCAAAAAACGGGGCTCGTCTTCGGTTTCAGCCTCGATCCGGCTGCGCAGCCGGCTGACCATGCGGTCAATGTTGGCGTCGTAGATATCTCCCTGGGCCTCTGGCCAGACTGCCTGGGCAATCTCGTCCTTGCTGACCACCCGGCCGCGGTTCTGGTAGAGAAACCAGAGCAGTTCGAACTGTTTGACGCTCAAAGGGGGGGCGAGCAGGTGGTTGTCGACATACACCTGGCGGGTCTGCGGGTCGATCCGCAGCCCTGGCTCGCCGACCGCCATCAGCGCCGGGGCGGTCACCGTGGCGGCCGGGTCGTAGAAGCGGAAGCGTGTGGAGGCGAACTGGAGCTCGGTACCTTCGGACAGCCAGGCGGTGCCGCCGGGGGCCAGACGTTGGCCGTTGACCAGCACGCCGTTTTTGCTTTGCAGGTCGCGCACCTGGTACCCACGTTCCAGGCGCAGGATTTCAGCGTGCTGCCGCGAGGCGTACGGGTCTTCGAGCCGGACCCCTGCATCGACGGCGCGGCCTACGGCCATGATTTCCTGATTCAGCTCGATCTCCTGGCCGGTTTCTGGGCCGTTCAGACAGACCAATCGCCCAAATCTGCTCACGCTGCACTCCTTGTCGTCACCAGGGTTGCCTTCTGCTGATGTGCTATACTGATTCTATGCTGTCCAGCAGCAGGATGGCGAACTTTTGATCAGGGTTTTGTCGTTGCCACTATAGCAGGATCCAGGGCAAGCTGCAAAGCGATCGATGGGGAGGGGTGCCCACCAGACCAGCCAGCCATGTCAGCCACCGAACAACATTTTTCCGATCCAGAGCAGAGCCGGCAGCTGACTCGTCGGCTGGGGCGTTATCAGCTGACCGAGCGGCTGGGAGGGGGGGGGCTGGCTGCGGTCTACCGGGCCGTCGCCACAGACAGTGGCCAGCTTGTTGCAGTCAAGGTGCTGCCCTCAGACGCAGACGAGCTGCTTCGCCAACGCTTCGAGCAAGAAGCACGCACCCACAGCCAACTGCACCATCCCAACATTCTCCCCATTCTGGAGATAGGCGCTCCCCAGAACGGGGAAAACGCCTATTTTGTCATGCCATTGGTCGAAGGGCCCAGCCTGGCCCAGCTTTTCGAAGAGCATGGCCGACTGACCGTGCATGAGGGTGCGGCACTTTTGGCGCCCCTGGCGCGAGCGTTGGGTTACGCCCATGCGCGCGGCATTGTGCATCGCGATGTCAAGCCCAGCAATGTGTTGCTGCAGCCAGCCACCGCGCAGAGCCCTGGGGCGCTCTGGACAGCTCTGTTGGGCCAGTTTGTGGTGCCGCTGCTGGCAGACTTTGGGATCGCACGGGCACTGGATGCCCCCGACCTCACCAGCCCCGGCCGCACCATCGGGACGCCGATCTATATGTCACCCGAACAGTGCGCCGACAGCCACGAGCTGGATGGGCGTTCTGATCTCTATGCGCTGGGTGCGATCTTCTACCATGCCCTGGTCGGCCGCCCTCCCTTCAGCGGCTCGACAACCCAGATTCTGCATGCCCATGTCTACGAGCCCCTGACGCTGCCAGAATCGCTGCTGTCAGCGCTGCCCCAGGCCGCGATCGAGGTGTTGCGCCTGGCGCTGGCCAAAGCCCCGGAAAGCCGCTATCCGAATGGAGAGGCGATGGCCAGCGCCCTGGAGCAGATCGGCGGCGAGCCGCCGCCGGCCGGCGAGTTGACAGCAACGATGATGGCGCTGCCGACGGTGCAGAGCCAGGCGCGGGTGCTGGTGCCTGGAGTGTGGCAGCGCACCGCCTCTGCTGTGGGGCGTGCCCCAGAGCGTGCCCCAGAGCGTGCGGTGCTGCGCCCTGCTGCGGCAAGGCGGCAGCGCCGCTGGGTCGGTCTGCTGCTGGGGGGGCTGCTGTCGAGCCTGGTGTTGGTGGCTGGCTTTTGGAGTGCACTGGTGGTGTGGCCGGCGCTACGTCCGGCAGAGAAGAGTGACAGCGTGGGCGAGGCCGCTGCGACGCCCCCTGCGTCAAACCCGGTGCAGCAGGAGACCGCAGCCCCCCCGGCAGCGCCGAGCGCCGCAGCAGAGGCGGTGCCGGGCACCCCGCCCACCCCGGTAGGGAAGCCCAGCGATTTCTGGCGGGTGGGCGAAGAGGCCTTTGCCGTGCGGGATTGGCGTTCTGCCGTAGACGCCTATACATTGGTGCGGCGCATGGACCCGCAGTACGAGCCGACTCAGCTGGACGCCCATCTGTTTGAAAGCCGGGTCGGGCTGGCGGCAGAAGCGTTGGCGGCGGGAGAGCTGACGAAGGCCTTCACCGAGCTCGACCAGGCGTTGCGGTTGCGCCCGGAGGCCACCGCTGTGGTCAGGGTGCAGCGGGCCCTGGACGAGCGGATCGACCTTCCAGAGGCGAATGCAGAGCCGGCACGGCGCAATCTCTGGCGTGCGCTCCTGCTCTTGGCGGACGAGCTCGCCGCACAGGGCCGCCCCTGTACAGCGGCGGCACAGCTGGAGGCTGCGCTGGCCATCTTGCCCTCTGCCGGGCCGGAAACACCCCTGGCGCAGATCCAGGCTGCTTGCGTAGACGCCGATGGCTTGCAGCAGCTGCAGCCTGCGCTGGCGGCAGCGGGCGGAAAAATTTTGTATTCGACGCAGGAGGGCAGCCGCTACAACATCTATGCGGCCCCTGCGCGGCAGAACAGCCCCTCCTCTTTGCTGATCGCCGACGGCGCCCAGGTCGGCGCCAGGTTGGGCTCCCCCCGGCTCGCCTTTCACAGCACCGCGGCCCCGGGCATTGCCCTCTTTGATCTGCAGGCGGCGTTTGGGCCCGGAGACTGGGCAGGACGCCTGACCGAGACCGCGGAAGATGCACGCGATGCCCCGCCCTCCTGGTCGCCCGATACCACGCAGATCGTCTACAGCAGCGCCCGCACCGGCGCCGGTCGGCCGCGCATCTATGTGCGCACACTGAGCAGCGGGGAGGAGATCGATCTGGGGCTGGGCAAGGATCCTGCCTGGGAACCTGGGGGCAACCGAATTGTGTACAACGGTTTCGACGAGCTCGGCGAGAACCCTGGCCTCTATCGGATCGAGGCAACCGGCCAAGGACGGGTGCGGCTGACCGACAACGGCAACGATGTGCGCCCTGTCTGGGCGCCCGACGGCCGGTCGGTGGTCTTTATGAGCACGCGCGACGGCGATATGGAGCTCTACCGGCTGTCGCTGGTCGACGGTTCGCTGCTGCAGCTGACCGACGACCCCGCGCAGGACGGGCTGCCGGCGGTCAGCCCGGACAGCAGCCTGGTAGTTTTTGCCAGCGACCGTGGCGGCAGCTGGCGCCTCTATGTCACCCCCCTGCAAGGGGGGCCAACGATTTGGCTGTTGGAGATTCGCGGTGTGCTGACCAACTGGCTGGAGCATTCGTTGCAGTGGACGCGTTAGAGGAGATCCGCCGCCGGGGACCCGACCCTTCCGGCATCGCGCACTTTACGGGCCGGCAGATCGGCCGCTATCTGGTCGGCCAGCAGCTGGGCAGCGGCGGCGTCGCTGCTGTCTACCGCGCCTACGACCAGGTGGCAGGGCAGACGGTCGCCCTCAAATTGTTGCTGCCAGGTGCGGACGAGAAAAGCTACATCCGCCTTCGGAATGAGGCCATGACGGCTGGCTCGCTGCGCCACCCCCATCTTGTGCGCATCTTGCAGATCGGCACAGCTGCCCAGGGAGAGGTGGCCTATATTGCGATGGAGCTGGTCGAGGGGGTGAGCCTGGCAGAACTGCTTCACCAGCGCGGGCGGCTGCGCCCGGCAGAGTCTGCCAATCTGCTCGAACCGATCGCCCGGGCGCTGGCTGCCGCCCACGCCCAGGGAATCGTGCATCGCGATGTGAAACCGAGCAACCTCCTGCTGCGCACGGTCAGCCCTGGAGCGGCCCACAGCGTGCAGATCGAAACGCTCGACCACCCCGTGGTGCCGCTGTTGACCGACTTTGGAATTGCACGGGCGCTGGACGCCCCGGAGTTGACCAGTGTGGGGCGCACTGTGGGGACGCCAGCCTACATGGCGCCCGAACAGTGTACCCGCAGCCGGGAGATCGATGGCCGTGCGGATCTCTATGCCCTGGGCGCAGTGCTCTACCGCTGTCTGGCTGGGCGCCCTCCCTTCGTCGGCACGACCCCTCAGATTCTGCACGCGCATGTCTACGAGCCGGTGACGATCGAAGAAGAGGTGTACCGCCAGCTCTCCCCGCTGCTGGTCGAGGTGCTGCAGCGCAGCCTGGCCAAACTGCCTGAGGAGCGCTTTGCCAATGCCAACGAGCTGGCGGACGCCCTGGCAAAGGCCGCTGGCCGCACCCAGCGGCGTCTCCTGGCGGGGAACGGAGGGGCTGCGACAGCCACCTTGACGATGGCAGCTCTGCCGCCGCTTGCGCCGCCCGCTGCCCCGACGGTCACCGCCCTTCTGGTACCGGGCAGCGGCGCGCGCCCTGTCCACCCTCTGCGGCGGGCAGGGGAGCTGTTGCCCACCGAAACAGAGGGGTTCCGGGCCACCCGGCGCGAGCGGGTGGGCTTCCGGGGCAGGGCCTCCGGCGCTGCAGGAGAGGGCAGTGTGCTGGGGCGGGCCCTTCTGGGAGGGGTGTCGATCGTGGTGCTGGGGGTTCTGCTGGGTGTCGTGGCTCCCCGACTGGGGGAGTTGGGGAAGGAGCTGGCGACGCAGCAGCTGCCAGCCGCTGAAATCCTTCCCCAGACACCGGTCGCAGGAGAGCGCAGCGTGGAGGCCAGCACCCCCTTCACCGAACTGTTGGCGGTGTCTGCGGACGAGTTGCTGGCCGTCCCGGTGTCGACCCCGGCGGGCACAGAGACGGAGGTTGAAGCGGGGGGCTGTGCCCAGCCGGCCGACGAGATTTTGCAGCACTACAGCGGGGGGCTGCCAGAAGAACGGCGCACGCTTCTGGGGTGTCCCCGTTCTGCCGCGCAGGTGGGGGCTGCCCAGATGCTGCCGTTCGAGTTCGGCTACATGGTGGGCCTGGACCGCGCGCCGGAGATCTACATCGTCTATCTCCGCGACGATCGCTGGGAGTGGCTGCCGGCGCTGGAGAACCCCTCCCTGCCCGCCGAGCTCTCCGCTGCTGTGGGGGAGAACTTTCTGCCTGACGGCCGTTTTGCAGGGCTGTGGGCGCAGGAGGGACGCTGGCAGAAGCTGGGGTTTGCTGTGGCCCCGGCGCCGGTGCCCTTTACAGCGGTGATCCAGACCTTTGAGGGCGCCGTGCTGATCGCCAATCGGGACACGGCCGAGGTGGCCTGGCTGCCGCTGTTGCAGCGGTGAGTCTGCTCAAGCCGGGAATGGCCCGGCAACGTGGAAGGGCATGTTGGAAAGGAGTTGCCGTGCAGGAGATTGAGCTGGCCCCACACCACAAACAGGGGCTGTCGATTGGCAGTCCGCTGCTTTTGTCGCCGGCGGCGATCGGTTTTGGAGAAGTGTTGCCGCCGGGGCTGGACTGGCAGCAGGTCGGCGGTGTCGTGGTCGGGCCGGTCAGCGCCGCCGGCCAGGGCTACGGCGGCCCTGTCCGGCTGGTCGAGCTGGACGGGGGGTTCCTGGCCTCTCCATCGTCTTTCAGCCGCAGTGCCCGCCGGGCAGCGGAGCTGTATGGGGCCCTCTGGGGCCGGCTGGGCTGCCCGGTGATCGTGCAGCTGGTCGATGCCGGGCCTGCGGAGTTGATGCGGGCGGGGCGTCGGATGGCCCAGATCGCTGCGGTGGCTGCTTTGGAATGGCAGGTGCCGGCGGACGTGACCGCTGTGCAGCTCCGAGAAGGGGTTCTGGCGCTACTCCAGGCGACCGAGCTGCCGGTCTATGTGAAGCTGCCGCTGGAAAATCTGCTGCCGTTGGCAGAACGGGCTGTGCAGGCTGGCGCGGCTGGGGTGGTGGTCGGGCAGCCGCTGGGGGGGCGGGTGGCGCTGCCCGCCTCCCCGGCGGGCCAGCCGGTCTGGGTCACAGGCCACCTCTCTGGGCCGCTTGCCTCAGCGGCCATGCTGCGCAGCCTGTCCGCTGTCGCAGCAGCAGCGTTGGGGTGTGCCGTGATCGCCTGCGGCGGCATCTGCCATCCGCGCCAGATCGAACAGCTGTTGGCGTTGGGGGCCCATGCCGTGCAGCTGGACAGCGTGCTCTGGGCTGGAGGCAGCGGTTGGCGCGGCTGAGACGGAGAAAGCCCCTGCGGGCGATGTCGAATTCAGCCAACGGCGAAAGTCTGTTGGCACTCTGCGGAAAGGAGCACAAAACAGATGCGGGCAGTGGTTCAGCGGGTTAGCTCGGCGCAGGTGCGTGTGGACGGCCTGGTGGTAGGCCAGATCGAGCGCGGGCTTCTGGTATTGGTGGGGATCACCCACAGCGACGGCGAGGCAGAGGCTCGCATGCTGGCGCGCAAGCTGGTTGGGCTGCGGCTGTTCGACGATGCAGATGGTAAAATGAACCTAAGCCTGGCCGATGTTGGCGGGGCTGTGCTGTCGGTCAGCCAGTTCACCCTCTACGGCGATGTGCGCAAGGGGCGCCGCCCCAGCTTTGTCGAGGCGGCCCGGCCCGAGCAGGCCGAGCCCCTGTACCAGCGTTTCTGCCATCTGCTGGCAGCAGATGGTGTGGCGGTCGCCCAGGGTGTCTTCCAGGCCCACATGGAGATCGTCCTGGTCAACGACGGGCCAGTCACCCTCTGGCTCGACACGGCGACCCTTGGCAACTAAGATCAGAACCTTTCACAACAAAGCACGAGGCAAACGATGAAATACCGGCCGTTGGGCAGAACAGGGATGAACGTTTCCGAGGTCAGTTTTGGGGCATGGGCGATCGGCGGGAGTTGGGGAGAGGTCGACGACGCAGAGTCGATGGCTGCCCTGCACAAAGCGGTCGACGAAGGGGTCAACTTGATCGACACCGCCGATGTCTACGGGGATGGGCGCAGCGAACAGTTGGTGGCCCAGCTCAAGCGTGAGCGGCCGGGGGAAGCGATTTTTGTGGCGACCAAGGCAGGACGGCGGCTGAACCCGCACACGGCAGAGGGCTACACCTATACAAACCTGCGCACTTTTGTCGAACGCAGCCTGCAAAACCTCGAGACCGACAGCCTGGACCTGCTCCAGCTCCACTGCCCGCCTACGGCAGTCTATGGGCGGTCGGATCTCTTTGTGGCGCTGGACCGTCTGGCCGAGGAGGGCAAGATTCGCCACTATGGGGTCAGCGTCGAGACGGTCGACGAGGCGCTGCAGGCGATCAAACAGCCCAATGTGCAGACGGTACAGATCATCTTCAATCTGTTTCGTCAGAAACCGGCGGAGCGTTTTTTCCGCGCTGCCCGGGAGCGGCAGATTGGAATTCTGGCGCGTGTGCCGCTGGCCAGCGGCCTGTTGACCGGCAAGATCACCCCTGAGAGCACCTTTGCCGCCGACGACCATCGCAATTTCAACCGCGATGGCCAGGCCTTCGATGTTGGGGAGACCTTCAGCGGGGTACCGTTGGATGCGGCTTTTGACGCTGTAGAGGCACTGCGCCCGCTGGTTCCTCCTGGGACGACGATGGCCCAGTTTGCGCTGCGCTGGATCCTGATGTTTGAGGCGGTCACCTGTACAATTCCGGGGGCCAAACGGCCTGACCAGGTTCTGGACAACTGCGCCGCCGCGGAGCTGGCCCCGATCGAACAGCGCCGGATGGAGGCGATCCAGGTCATCTACGACACCTACATCCGGCCACATGTGCAGACACGGTGGTGAGCGCCACCGTTGTACACGTGGCAGTGAAAAAGTGACAGTGAAAAAGTGGCAGTGAAAAAGGAGAGGGGCGATGACAGAGCTGCGCAGCCATGTACTGGCTGAACCGCCCGAGGTGGATCTGGCGGTGCTCCAGGAGGCAGTCGGCGAGCTGGAGGCGTATCTGGTGGCGGGTGAGCTGTACCGCACCCTGCGGGTACAGACCCCGGCCGGCTTTCAGCTGGTGCAGATGTCGGCGGGGGATCTGCTGGCGCGTCTGGAGCGACTGGTGTGCCAGCAGGCTGGATTGAGCGTTTCCCAGCAGGCAGCGCTGGAGCGGGCAGCCGCAGCGACCCACTCGATTTTCTACAGCCTGCGCACACGCTTTCACGAGCTGTTGGCGCGCGAGATCAAGGCCCGTCTGGACAGTTTGAGCTGGTTTCTGGAGGATGCCGCAGGGGATCCCAGACGGGCGCGGGTGGAGTATCCCTATGAAATCCGCAACCGTCAGCGCGTGCGGCGGATGGCGGAAGAATTGGCCGAGGAATTGCCGCCGGCCTTGAAAAGGCAGATCGAGCGGGTCGACGAGCGCATACGCCTGTTGGTGAAACCGGCTGACTTTGTCTGGGGGGAGCCGCTGCAGGCCTGCTACCCGCGCCAGCGCGACTGGTATCTGTACGTCAGCCCCTGAATCCGGTCGCCCCTGAATCCGGTCGGGCGGGGACACAGCGGGCGGGGGCGCAGCGGGCATAAAAAAGGCACTGTGTGTTGTCCCCCGAAGGCTGGATTGGGGCCAGCCACAACACACAGTGCTATATCATAAGATACAACAAGGTATTTGGGTTGTCAAATTCTTGCAGGGGGAAATTCACATTCTTGGTTTGCTGCAGGGTGCGGGGCTCGGCAGAGGAAGGAGTGGAGATGGGTACGACGGTCAAACTGGCATGGCGTAACATGTGGCGCAACTGGCGGCGAACTGTGATTGCTCTGGTTGCGATCGTGCTGGGGCTCATTTTGCTGCTGGTCTTGAGCGCAGTCATCAGTGGGTCGGACCAGGCGATCTTCGGCAATGCGGTCAAGGTCTATGGGGGGGCTGTGCAGGTGCATGCCCCTGGCTATCGGGACAAGATGAGCCGTCTGCCATTGCTGCCCTTGGAAAACCCGGCAGAGGTGGTGGCGGCTGCGTTGGCGCAGCCGACGGTGATAGCGGCTGCCCAGCGCATCCATACGGGGGGCATTCTGGTGAAAGGAGGAGAATCGTTCCCGGTCTCGATCACGGCGGTTCAGCCCTCGGTGGAGGCGCCGGTCAGCCTCCAGGCAGCCAATGTTGTTGCGGGCCGGTACCTGCTGGACGGCGAGGGGGATGCCCTGCTGATCGGCAAAGGGTTGGCTGACAAACTGGGAGTTGGGGTGGGAGATCGGGTGACGCTGTTGGGGCACAGCGCCCACGAGACGATGCGGCAGCGCACGGTGACGGTGGTGGGCCTGTATGGATTGGGCGCGTCGGATCTGGAAACGAGTGCCGTGTTCATTACGCTGGAGCAGGCGCAGACGCTCTTCAACCTGCGCGGTCAGGCGACCGAAGTGGCGATTTCCATCAGTGACATCGGGCATGAGGCGAGCGTGCTGCCAGCGCTGCAGGCGGCCCTGCCCGGCTATGAAGTGGATTCGTGGAAGACGCTCAAACCGGAGATCACCGAGGCCATGGCGACCAAGCAGCTGTTTGTCAATGTTCTTGGGGTCGTCGTGGTCTTGATCGCCAGCATTGGCATTCTCAACCTGCAGCTGATGGCTGCCTTTGAACGCACCCGCGAGATGGGGGTGCTGGCTGCATTGGGCATGCCGGGGCGCCAGGTGATGCTGCTCTTCCTGGCCGAAGGCACCTTGATCGGTGGGGTCGGCGCTGTGGTGGGCTGCCTGGCCGGGGGGGCCATCGTCTGGTGGATTCGCCAGGGGGGAGGGCTGGACTTTTCGTTTGCAGCGGGGATGGGGGAAGCCACGGCGTTGATGGGGGATCATCTGATGCCGTCGCTGGCCGTTGCTGACCTTCTGGTGCGTGGCGCGCTTGTGGTCGGGATCGCGGCGCTGGCCTCTTTCTATCCGGCCTGGCAGGCTTCGCGCAAGGAGCCGGCTGCGGCTTTGCACCATGTATAAAAGACCCAGGAGGATGGTATGAGATGGGCCTGGCGGATCGCCTATCGAGATTTGACCCGCAACCGTCGGCGCACTCTCTTCACGCTGCTGGCGGTTGCGTTGGGGTTGGCCTTGCTGATCGTGCTCAACGGCTACATTGCGGGGATCTTGGAAGACTCGCTGCAAAACAGCATTCGTCTGCAAACCCGCCATGTCCAGGTGCGTGCAGACTCCTACGCAGCGGATCGGCGTAGCCTGCAGTGGAAGGATCTGGTCAATCAGCCGGCTGCGGTGGTGGCTCAGGCGCAGACAATGGCTGCGGTGTGGGCAGCAGCGCCGGTGCTGTGGAGCGGCGCGCTGTTGAGCACCCGCGCGGAATCGGTCAACCTGCAGCTGCACGGCATCGAGGTGGCCTCGCCGATCTACGATCCGATCCGCAGTGCGGTGGTAGAGGGGGCCTTTCTGACGGCTGACGACCGCGGTGGCCTTTTGTTGGGGCGGCGTCTGGCTGAAAGTCTGGGGGTCCATGTCGGGGACAGCGTTCGTCTGACGCTGGTCGACGCCAATGGGGTGCCGGTGGAGGCTTTGTTTGTGGTGCGCGGCCTTTTTGCGAGTGGGGTGCTGGTCTACGACGAAGCGACTGTCTTTCTGCCGTTGGCAAAAGCACAGTCGTTGACGACGGTGGGAGACCGTGCCAGCGCTGTGTTGATCCAGCTCCATCGCCAGGAAGATGCGGATTCGGTGTCGGCGGCACTGGCTGGGCCCCGGCTGCAGACGCTCACCTGGCGGGAGCTCAACGCCTTCTTTTTGCAGTCGATGGGGGCTGCCATGGGGTTTTACCTCCTCTTCGACGGGATCGTGATGTTGATTGTTGCGGTCATCATTGCCAACACGCTGTTGATGGCGGTGTTTGAGCGCACCCGTGAGATTGGGATTCTGGCCTCTTTGGGGATGAAACGTGGGCAGATTCTGTGCATGCTGCTTCTGGAGGCAACACTCCTGGCGCTGATGGGGAGTGCACTGGGGGTGCTTCTGGGGCTGGCTGGGGTTGCGCTGCTGACCCAGAACGGTTTTGTGATGGGGGAGATGGCAGCCGCCGCCGGCAATCTCCCGCTCAGCAACGTTGTCTACGCACGTTTTGTGCCGGACACCTTTGCCTGGCTGACTGTGTGGACCCTGATCGTTGCTGTCGCCGCCTCCCTCTATCCTGCCTGGTTTGCCGCGCGTCTCGAACCGGTCAAAGCGCTGCATGCCAGTTAGGGCCTTGTCAAAAATTTTTATCAAAGAACGCTTGACTAAAGACTCGTCTTCAAGGAGATGTGGAAGATGGCAATCATCGAGCTTGCGAAGGTGAGCAAAGTCTATCGGGTCGGCGAGACGGAAACGCGCGCGCTGGATCGGGTATCGCTCTCTTTTGAGGCAGGGGAGTTTACGGCTCTGGTCGGGCCCTCGGGTTCGGGCAAGACGACCCTGTTGCAGATGGTGGGGTGTCTGGACCTGCCAGACAGCGGCGAAATTTGGATGGAGGGCCAGAATGTCGTGGCGTTGAGCGCCAACCGGCGTGCGGATCTGCGTCGTGCGGTGATCGGCTTTATTTTTCAGTTTTTTGCGTTGGTGCCGGTGTTGGACGCCTATGAAAATGTCGAGCTTCCACTGTTGTTGAGTGGGGTCGGGGCCAGCGAGCGTCGTGCGCGCACGCTGGCAATGCTGGAGGCAGTGGCTCTGACCGACCGAATGCACCATCGGCCAGACCAACTGAGCGGCGGACAACAGCAGCGGGTGGCGATCGCCCGGGCGCTGGTCAAGCGTCCGTTGGTGGTGCTGGCCGACGAACCGACTGCGAACCTCGACACGGCGAACGGGGAGCAGGCGATGGAGATCATGCGGCGGCTCAACGAACAGACGGGCACGGCGTTTATTTTTGCCACCCATGACCCACGTGTGATGGGCTTTGCACGGCGCACCGTGCAGATGGTCGACGGGCGAGTCTCTGCCCAGGAGGCGGTGGCGAGTGGCCGGGTTCTGGCGTAGGCTGCTGCTGGTGGGGGGGGTGGGGGGGCTGATGGCCTGTGCTCCTGCAGCGACTCCGGTCGCGACCCCTGCGGCGACCCCGCTGCCGCCGATCGGGTTGGTGCGCACGGCTGGGGCGGCGATCACGGCTTCGGCGCGTGTCGTGCCTCTCCGCCATGCCGAACTGGCGCTGGCAGCTTCTGGGCGGGTGGAGGCGTTGTGGGTGGCGCTGGGGGAGCGGGTGCCAGCCGGCGCGACGCTGCTGCAGCTGGAGGATGGGGAAGGACAGGCCGCGTTGACCCGCGCCCGTGCTGCCTACTTCCGCGCCCAGGCCCAGCTGGCGGAGCTGCAGGCAGAGCCGCAGCAGCCGCTGTGGGATGGGGCGGAGGCGGAACTGGCCGCTGCCCAGGCGCGCCTGGCCCAGCGGAGGGGGGATGCGCTCCCGGCCCAGCTGGCCGCTGCCGAGGCCCAGCTGGCCGCTGCGCAGGCAGCCTACCAGGCGCTGTTTGCCGGGCCGACAGCGGCGGCGCGTGTCGAAGCACTGGCGGCCCTGGCCCAGGCGCAGGCCGCCGTGCAGCAGACACAGTCTGCCTACGACGCCGTCCAGTGGCGCAACGATGTCGGCGCCCTGCCCCAGAGCCGGCAGCTGCAGGAGGCCACGATCGCCCTGGAGGCAGCGCAGGCCCACTATGATGGGCTCTTTGCCTCCCCGCAGCCAGCCGCAGTGGCAGCGGCGCAGGCCGAGGTCGAGCGGGCAGCGGCGGCTTTGGAGCAGCTGCAGAGGCCAGCGACCCCTGCAGAGCTTGCCGAGGCCGAGGCGCAGGTGCAGGCGGCCGCAGCAAAGCTGGCTCTGCTCGCTGCGGGCCCCCGCAGCGAGACGGTTGCCGTGGCTGCCGGGGCAGTGGCCGAGGCAAGGGCCCTGCTGGAGAGCGCCGAACAGGCAGTCACCAACCTCGCCTTGCGGGCGCCGTTTACGGGGACGGTCACAGCCGTGGCCGTGCAGCCCGGAGAATTTGTGGCGGCCGGTTCTCCTGCGTTGACCTTGGCCGACCTCGCCCGGCTCTGGGTGGAGACCACCGACCTCAGCGAGCGCGATGTCTCTTTCGTCCAGATTGGGCAGCCGGCCACCGTCTGGGTCGAAGCGCTCTCCCTCAGCCTGCCGGGCCAGGTGGCGCAGATCGCCCCGCAGGCCAGTGTGATCGGCGGCGATGTCGTTTATACAGTCTGGATTCAGCTGGCCGAGCAGCCGGCTGCGCTGCGCTGGGGGATGAGTGCAGCGGCGACGATCCAGCCGGAAGCGTGTGCTGCCCCCTGTGAGGGACCCTAAAAGTGCCCCAGGGGGGGATTGATCCTGGCGTCTGCTTCGGGTATACTGATAGTGTCTCGATGCATAGCGAACCCTACAAACCAAAACAGAGAGGACAAGGAAGTTTTCTATGAGACATGTAAGGGCTTGGATGTCTGTCATGGTGCTGTTGGCAGTGCTGGCCTCCAACAGCACGGCGGTGTTTGCACAGACGGGGCTGCCCAGTGGAAGAGATGGGCTGGGCCGTACGGGGTCGGCTCTTCCAGCACAGCTGCCGGCAACGCCGGATCGGCGGGTGCCCTTCTCTGGGGCTGAACCGGCGGCTCCTGCCTACGAGCAGGTCTCGCCAGCGGCGGCTCTCCAGCGGGCAGGGCAGCTGCCGGCGCGGCAGTGGGCAGCCCCGCGGGGGGCTCAGGTGCCGGCAGCCCATCGGGCTGGGGCGCTGGCCGGAGACGAGTGGGTCAACGTGGTCGTGCACCTTGACCTCCCGGCAGTGGCTGCTCAGGTCTATGCCAGCGCGGGGGAGCGGGCCGCCCATGCCTCTGCTGTGGCCCAGGCCCAGGCTGCAGCCAGCGCTGGGGTCGTGGCGTCGGGGGGGCAGGTGATCTTCCAGTTCAAAACGCTGAGCAGCGGCATTGCAGCCCGTATCCCGGCCAGCGCGGCCCGCAACATCGGCGCCCTGCCTGGTGTGAGCCATGTCTCGCTCGTGCACGACTATGAAATGGATCTGTCGGAGACGGTGCCCTTCATCGGCGCCAGCACATTGCAGAACCTGGGGGCCACCGGAGAGGGGGTCAAGGTGGCAGTGCTGGACTCCGGGATCGATTTTTCTCACCTGGCGTTTGGCGGACCAGGGACCGTCGCCGGCTGGGAGGCAGCGTACTATGGCGCTTCACCGGACTGCGACCCCAATGTACTGAGCGACCCGGAGTGTGCCTATGCCCAGCCTGCGAACCCAGCGCTGTTTGGGCCAGCGGCCCCACGGGTCAAAGGGGGCTATGACTTTTTGGGAGAGGCGTGGCCAGAAGGTTCCGACACCCCGATGCCTGACCTCAACCCGATCGATGTGGAAGGGCACGGCACCCACGTCGCCGACATCATCGGCGGCCGCAGCTATGCCGCGGGAACGAACGCAGATGGCAACTACCCGGCCAAAGGGGTTGGGGTGGCCCCCGACAGCGAACTGTATGCGTTCAAAGTCTGTGCATCTTTCAGCAGCTCCTGCAACGGTCTGTCGCTGCTGGCCGCGATGGATGCAGCCATGGATCTCGACGGCGACCCTGAGACCTCTGACCCGGTCGACGTGGTCAACCTGTCGTTGGGGTCTCCCTACGGCCAGCCAGAGGACGACCTGACTGCATTTGTCAACCTGGCGACGGAGCTGGGGGTGATCGTTGTCGCATCGGCCGGCAACTCGGCCAACAAACCCTTCATCGTTGGCAGCCCCTCGATAGCAGACGGTGCGATCAGCGTGGCGCAGACCGCAGTGCCTTCGTCGGAGCGCTACCCGCTCTTCTATACCACAGGCGCTGTGACCGCGACGATCGACAACGCGGTCTTCCAGAGCTGGTCGACCGCGCCCGGCACCGCCCTGCTCCAGGGCCCGCTCGCCTACGGCAACCCGGACGGGTCAAACCGGAACGGCTGCGCAGCGTATACAGCCAGTATGGCCGGCAAGGTGGTGCTGGCCGACCGCGGGGCCTGCAATTTCACCGCAAAAGCCATGAATGCTTCGGCGGCGGGCGCCGTGCTCTCCTTGATCGGTCTGATCGCGCCGGGCGACCCCTTCGAGGGAGGGGACGGCGGAGACCGGCCGATCGGTGTGCCTTCCTTCATGGTTGACCTGGCGACTGCGACGCTGCTCAAGGGGGGGATTGAAGGGGGGGTGGTGGTCGGCATCGACCCGACGAACGCGATCAGCCTGGCGTACACGATGGTGGGCAGCTCTTCGCGCGGCCCGCGCAACCACGACAACCGGATCAAGCCGGACATCGGCGCGCCTGGCGCCTCGGTTTCGGCCATCGCCGGGTCGGGTGCGGGCACAGGTGCGTTTGGTGGCACCTCGGGGGCGGCCCCGATGGTCTCGGGTGTCGCTGCGCTGCTCAAAGAGCTGTACGGAGAAGAGAACCTGCTGCCCCAGCAGTACAAGGCGCTGCTGATGAACACTGGCACCATCACGATCTGGGAAGGGGACCCGGGCACCAACCTGGCCCCGATCACCCGCATCGGCGGCGGCCAGGTGGATGCGGCCGCTGCCAACCAGAGCCCACTGATCGCCTGGGACAGCACCAGTGGGGCGGCAGACCCGCTGGCCTGGACGGGGAGCCTCTCGTTCGGGTACGTTGCTGTAGACGATTACCAGGCCTACACACGGACGCTGACGATCCTCAACCGTTCCAACCAGCCGCAGACCGTCTCGGTCGAGTCGTTCTTCCGCTACGAAGAAGATTTTGGCAGCGGCGTGTTGGTGACCCCGCAGAGTACTTCGGTGAATCTGGCTGCCGGAGCGACTGTCGATCTGCCGGTGGTGCTCGAGATCTTTCCGGCCGGCAGCCTGGAACTCGGGCTGGGGCCTCTGCACCCCTGGGTGGTCAACATGGGGGCATTTGGCGCCAACGGCGACGTGTTGCGCTTTCAGGAGTATGACGGCTACCTGCAGCTGACCCCGCAGGGAGGGGCGCCGGTCCATGTGGCCTGGCATGTATTGCCCAAAGCGGTTGCTGGGGTGGATGTGGCCGTGACAAACTTGCAGGCGCGCACCGGGGTGATGGCCAACAGCTCCCCGGCGGTCACGGCGACCTTGGACATCTTCGATCTGATGGCCGTTGACGGCAACGACTACGGCTATCTTGTCGGCGACTGCACCTCGATTGGGCTTTTGCCTGGCTGCAACCAATCGCCGGTCGATCTGCACGAGGTAGGTGTCCGCTCTTCGACCGATGTCGCCCCCAACGACTTCTTGGAGTTCTATCTGTCGATCTGGGATGCCCCGTACCGGGCTGGCCAGTACCCGACCGAGTTTGACATCTACATCGACTCCGACGCCGACGGGGCGGACGACTATGTGCTCTTCAACGGGGACCTGACGCTCAACGCCAGCGACGGGCGCAACATTGTCTTCCTGATTGACCTCAGCGTGCCGTTGACCGACCGTGTGCCGATGCCGATGTATTTTATCGATGCGACCTTCAACACGCAGAGCTTTGTGCTGCCGATGGACGCTGCCTCGATCGGGGTGACGCCGGGCCAGCCCTTCCGTTTCAGCGTGTTTGCCTTTGACGCCTATTTCACAGGGGGGCTGTGGGATTGTGCGCCCAAGGTGAACGGCGTCTGTACAGGTGCTTTCCAGTACACCCCGGGCCAGTCCCGTTTTACGATGGACTTCCCCAGCGCTCAGGCTGCGGCCGCCCAGGCGGCCAGCGTGGGGTTTGTGGAGATTGCGCCGGCCAGTTCGCTCGGCTTTGTCTGGAACGAAAGTGCGGAAGGCGCGGCGGCGTCGCCGGGGCAGACCGGCATGTTGCTGGCCAACTTCAGTGCGCCGGTTGGAGAGAGCGACGGGGCGGTGCGCACGATCGGCACCTACCTGCCGTTGATCGACAACTGACCTGACCCCCACTCTGGGGGTGCAGGGGAGGGCAGCTCCGTTCCTCGGAACATTTGCCCTGTTGTCTCCGTCATTGGGGGTGATCGTTCTTCACACCCAATGACGGAGGCAACCATGCGATGGGAAAAACTTCTCTGGCGGAAAATTTGGATCGGGGTTGTGTTTCTGGCGGGTCTGTGGGGGCCGCAGGTTCTTTCTGCGCAGGTGGATCTTCCTCCTGAGCCGTTGCTGGCTCGTCAGGTTGTGGTGGAGCGTCACAGCGTCGAAGCGGTGGTGGAGGGGCCGCTGGTGGAGGTGCAGGTCACCCAGCTGTTGCGCAACCGTTCCGGGCAGGTCGCTGAGGGGGTCTATCTTTTCCCGTTGCCGGCCGACGCTGCGGTCTCCGACGTCGAGATGACGGTGGATGGCGCCGTGTTGGAAGGGCGTGTGCTCGACCGGGAGGAGGCTCGCCGCATCTACGAACAGATTGTCCGGGCCCAGCGGGACCCGGCGTTGCTGGAGTATTGGGAGCGGGGTGTTTTTCAGACCAGCGTCTTTCCGATTCCGCCGGGCGAGGCGCGCACGGTGGCGTTTGTCTACACCTATTGGGTGGAGCCGGTCGACGGACTCTTTCACTTCCATGTGCCGTTGCGCCTGCGCCATCTGGGCCAGGTGGAGGCGCAAGAAATTTCGATCCGGGTGGATCTGCACACGGCGTCAGGGTTGCGTGCCCTCTACACCCCGAATTTTCCGAGCAGCGTCGAGCGCAGCGCGGACGACGCTGCGACCGTCACCTACCGCACGGCGGGTGAGCTGC
Organism: uncultured Chloroflexota bacterium; assembly: GCA_903858085.1. GTDB lineage: Bacteria > Chloroflexota > Anaerolineae > Caldilineales > Caldilineaceae > Caldilinea. The sequence goes on along the minus strand of CAIOHJ010000073.1, from coordinate 3,037 downwards.
CAGCCAACGACTTTGACCTGTACTGGGGCACGGACGACCGGGCGGTCGGGTTGAGTCTGCTTTCCTACAAACCGGCCGGCGAAGAGGGATACTTTGTGCTGCTGGCAGCGCCGGGTCTGGCGGCGACCGAGGAAGAGATTGTCGAGCGGGATCTGGTGGTGGTGTTGGATGTTTCTGGATCGATGCGCAAGGCCAAGTTGGAACAAGCCCGTGCGGCTGTCCAGTCGATTGTCGAGTCACTCCGTCCTGGCGACCGTTTCAACCTGGTGGCCTTCAGCAGCGGTGTCGAGCTGTGGCGGGAGGCTCTCCAGCCGGTCGATGGTGCTGGGCAGCGGGAGGCGGTGCGCTGGCTGGAGGGGTTGCGTGCAGTGGGGGCCACCGACATCAACCGGGCGTTGTTGGCGGCCTTGGCGCAGGTGGCGGGGGGGGAATCTGCCCGCCCGGCCTACATTTTGTTTGTGACCGACGGCCAGCCGACCCAGGGGGAAAGTGCGGTCGATGCGATTGTGCGCAACGCCCTGGGCCATCTGCCGGCCGAGCGGACGCCTCGTCTTTTCACGTTTGGTGTGGGCTACGATGTCAACACCGATCTGCTGGATAATTTGGCGGCGGAACTGCGTGGGGGGAGCCACTATGTGGCGCCCGATGCGGCGATCGACGAAGCGGTCGGGGCCTTTTATGCGCAGGTGAGCACGCCGGTATTGGCGGAGATCGAGCTTGTGTTTGCGGCTCCCTTCACGGTCACTGCGTTGTCGCCCGACCCGTTGCCCGATCTCTTTGCCGGCCGTCAGCTGGTGGCAGTCGGGCGTTACACTGCGGGGGGAACCGGGGAGGTGGCGTTGGCGGGGGAGGTCAACGGCAAAGCACGCTTGTACGTCTATCCGGACCGCACGCTGGTGGTGGGGGGAGGGAATCCGGCTGTGGCGCGGCTGTGGGCCATGCGTCAGATAGGGCAGCTGCTGTCTCTGATCCGACGCAACGGGGCTGACCCGGAGCTGGTGGAAGAGATCACGCAGTTGGGGGTGCGGTATGGGATTGTGACACCCTACACCTCTTTTCTGGTGTTGGAGCCGGAGCTGCTGCAGCCTGGGGGGGAAATCCCGTTGGCGGAGCTGGGGGTTTTGTCTGCGCAGCCCCGTTGGGAGGCGCAGACCGACCCGATCGCTGCGGCTCCGGCGGCGGGCGAGGCGGCTGTCGCTGCCAGCCAGGCTCGGGCGGCGCTGCAGCAGGCTGAGGTGGCCGTGGAGAGTGCTGCCACCGTGCGGTATGTGGCTGGCCGGAGTTTTGTGCTGCGTGGCTCTCTGGCCGAGGAGGGCAGTGGGGGAGCGGGTTCGATTTGGGTGGACACGGGCTTTGTGGAGACGATGGCTGTGACGACGGTGGCGCTGGGCAGCGACGCCTATTTTGACCTGTTGGCGGAGCCGGAGATGGCGCAGTGGCTGGCGATCTCTGCGGAGCTGGTGGTGGTGACCGGGCCGGAGAGCGCAGTGCGCGTCACAGCCCGGTAAAGGCGGCGAGGGAGGGTGCAGAGCTTTCAGGAAACTCAGCGACCTACAGGAAGTGCACCACCACGCGCCAGATCAGCTTGTGTGTGATCGACCTGGGTAACCTGGAGAGCTAGCAAGGCGCTCCAACAGTTCACTGCTGGAGCGCCTGCGCAGTACGCGTGGCCTTGATGTGAGGTAAACAACGGAGTGCTGTGTACTCTTTTACTCTGGACAGTGACCTGCACTGATGCAGCCAGAAAAACCTTTGAACCAGAACCACAGTGTTATGCTGGCCAGACCCGTCTCTTCGAAGTATTCGACACGGATTGTGTGCCAACCTGCCTGAATCCTGGCAAAGTTATTTCACTCAAAATGATATATTGCATATGTAGATATTTCATCTATAATGAAAGAAATGCACTCAAGATATATCGAATCATCTTCAAACCAGCGTGGCATCTCCCAACTTAATCGGAAGCGGTTGCTGTTGCTGCACCGCGATCTACAGGGCCCTTTTACCGTAGATGCGGCCATGCACCGATGGGATACAGACCGCAGTGAGACACAGCGGCTATTAGCGCATTTGACCGCCCAGGGCTGGTTGGTGCGCGTTACGCGCGGTATCTACGCTACGGTTCCGCTGGACGCATCCCAGCCGGATCGCTGGCTCCTAGAACCGTGGGTCGTGGCAACAAAGGTTTTTGCGCCCTGCTATATCGGCGGGTGGAGTGCCTGTGAACACTGGGCGTTGACCGAGCAGTTGTTTCGCAGTGTTGTCGTTGTGACCGCCGCAACCAATCTTCGTGAGCGCCATGCCGAGATTCAGGGGACAGAGTATGTGCTAAAGACGGTCTCGGCAGAAAAGTTGTTTGGCACCCGTGTCGTGTGGCTTTCCGAGCAGCGGGTGCTCGTCTCCGATCCCAGCCGCACCCTAATTGATGTTCTTGATGACCCCGCCCTTGGCGGCGGCATCGTGCAGGTTGCCAATGTGCTGGCGACTTACTTTGCCGAACCTCTGCGCGATGATCTACTGTTGCTCACGTATGCCCAGCAGCTTGGTAACAAAACGGTCTACAAGCGTCTTGGCTATCTAATTGAAAGACTCGGGATTGACGCTCCCGACTTGTTGCCAGCCTGCCACGAGCGTATGAGCAGTGGCTACTCACTACTTGATCCGTCTGCCCCACAAAAGGGTGTGCGACGGCGACGCTGGAATCTCCAAATCAATGTCACGCTTCCCGACGAGCAGGCCACCGAAGGACTGCCTTCATGATTCGTCGCACCCAACTGAATGAGCTTGCCCAGGAATGGAGCCTTGCGGAACGCGTCGTCGAAAAAGACTATGTGATCGGGTGGTTGCTGTGGGGCATAGGCACAGAGCCGCAACTGCGCCAAACCTGGGCGTTCAATTAGTACTGCGCGTTACGTGATCGAATGTTCAGTCTGCGGAAAGCGTTTCTATCGCTCTACTCCAGACCGGGAGCTGCGCGGCCACAAAGATAGCAACGGGTTTGCCTGTAGTGGGAAAACAGGTTACCCGGTGTAGTTGG
>CAIOHJ010000072.1 GCA_903858085.1 uncultured Chloroflexota bacterium | reverse complement strand
GATCCCCCACCCCGGCTATGATCCAACCCAGTTGGACCACGACCTGGCTTTGATTCGCCTCTCCACACCGGTGACCTCTACCCCAATCTCACTCTATCAGACGATTTCTGGGACGTCGGAGCTGGATTACCTGCGCGCAACTGTGATCGGGTGGGGCGCAAAAGAATTCTCCGGGTGGAACGCTGTATACCCAGACGCGCTGCGTGAAGTGTCTCTCCCGCTGGTCGACCCCACCAGATGCCAGCAGGTCGCTGAAGGCATCACAGACTCCATGTTGTGCGCCGGCTATGAAACGCTGACGATGGGCGCCTGCTATGGCGACAGCGGCGGCCCGCTGATGGTACAGCAGCCAGATGGCTCGTGGACACAGATCGGAATTGTCAGCTGGGGACCGTACGGCTGCACCGCAAGCGATTTTTACGATGTCTTCACACGCGTCTCCAGTTACCGGGAGTGGATCACAGCCTGTACCGCCGACCCCGACCGCTGCATCGGCGGCGATCCCTTCGAACCAGACAACCATCCGGCCGACGCGCAGCAGGTGAACGGAGCGCTTCTCCACCAGATACACACCTTTCATGAAGAAGGCGACCAGGACTGGGCCCGCGTGCAGGTCGAAGAAGGGAAGGAATACCTCTTCCTGACCGGAAGCATCACCGCTACAGCGGCGGCCCTGCACACCGTCCTCTGGCTTTTCGACAGCGACGGACGCACGCCGATCACCTACACAGAGGGCATCGCGCCACAAACGAATTTTTTGGGGGGATCTTGGGGAGAGACGCCCCGCTTCGATCCGTCAGCGCACCTGATCTGGAAAGCAGATCGCACCCGGTCCATCTACGTCAGCGTGGAGTTGCTCCCTGGTTTGTATGGGCAGACCTATGGACCGTACACCCGCTATTGGCTTACGATCGGCGAGCACAGCCGCACCTTCCTGCCCTTCATTGCCGCGCCAGGCGCTCCGCTCGCTCCTGTGCCCGCCAACGACGATTTTGACAGCCCGGTCGAGATGGCGCCGCTCCCGTTCAACCATCAGCTGGATACCACCAGGGCGACCCAGGCAGGCGACGACCCTTCCCTCTGCGTGGAGGAGAGATCAGCGACGGTCTGGTATCGGTTTGTGGCACCTTCTGCAGGTACGCTCACAGTCGACACCTTTGGCAGCAACTACGATACAGTGCTGGCAGTGTTCACCGGCGAACGCGGGGCACTCACCGGACAGGCCTGCAACGACGACTTTTCTGGAGTCCAGTCACAGGTCATGCTCGGCGTAGCGGAAGGCCAGACCTATTTCATCGAGGTGGCCAGCTACAGTTTGGTGAGCGGAATGCTGAATTTGTCTGCCAGTTTTTCTCCGCTGTTGTTGCCAGAAACGGCCGCCCCCTCTCCAGGAGATGGCAGGCAGTCGGCAAAACCGTCCACATTCATATAGACCGCATCGCGTGCGATTGCGCGGATCAGGTCGCTGAAGATGATTTTGTGCACAGGGTAAAGCGAATACCAGTAGAGCATCCCCCAGAGGCCGGTCGGAGCAAAGAGGGCAGTCTGCACCAGGCGGGTGCCACTGCCCTCTCGAACGCTCTCCCACTGCAGCCAGGCATGGCCTGGCACCTTCATCTCCGCACGTAGACGCAGCAGATGGGGTGGGTCGACGACCTCGACGCGCCAGAAGTCCAGCGCTTCCCCCGGCAACAGCTCGATCGGGTCACGGCGGCTGCGCCGCAAGCCCGGCCCACCGACCAGCTTGTCCAACGCGCCGCGGATCTTCCAGGCCCATTCCCAAACCAGCCAGCCACGGTCCCCGCCGATCGAACTGAAACTCTTGAAAAGCGCATGCGGCGGCAGTTCGGTGTAAATGCTGCGCACCTCGCGCACCATTCCCTCCGCTTCGCGCATTTCGTAGGTGACCGCTCCCCCCAGCGCGCCACTCCAGCGCGTCTCCACATCGCCGCGCGCGATCCGCTTGATCGCCAGCTCCACAGCCTGACGATAACGGATCGGCTCAATCTCGGGAAATTCCTGGCGAGCACGCTGCGTATCCCCAACGACAGGCTCGACCACCCCCTCGACCAATGGAATGGCCAGGTCGTTCGGGATCGGCGTCACCAGCCCTACCCAGCTCGCACCCGCAAAAGCCATCGGAAAAGGCACCGGCAGCGGAAGGATGACGCGCTTCAACTTGCGCGCAGCCGCATACTCCTGCATCATCTCCTTGAAGGTCAACCGCTCCGCACCGATGTCGACAATGCCCAACGGCCCATGGTCGAGCGCAGCAATCAAATAATGAAGCACATCACGGATGGCGACAGGCTGCACATCGTTCAAAATCCAACGCGGCGCCACCATGATCGGCAGCCGCTCGGTCAGATAACGGACCATCTCAAACGAAGCAGAGCCCGATCCAATGATCGGGCCGGCACGAAACTCCGTGGTGTGACAGTAGGCATGCAGAATGGCTCCTACCTCAGCGCGCGATTGCAGGTGCATCGACACGTTGCGCGTCTTCGGCAGCAAACCGCCCAGATAGATGACATGGGCTACGTTGCCGGCCGCCTGGCCAAAGAGGGCCGCCGCCTGCCGGTCGACACTGGCAAAATCCACGCTGGCCCCCATCGAATGCACCAGATAATAGGCGGCGTCCACCCCTGCAGTGGCACGTGCCACCGCCCCAGGATCCAGCAAATCCCCGGCCACCACTTCCACCTGCTCCGCCCATGCGCGCCCGCCGATCCGACGCGGGTCGCGCACCAACACGCGCACCGTGTGGCCACGTTCCAACAGCCGTGGGATCAACCGCCCTCCCACATACCCGGTCGCTCCTGTTACAAGGATGTTCATCGTGTCTCCGTTTGCAAAAATTTACGCCAGCCCACCTGCCATGCCCACACCCTTTCTCATTATACCCCAACCGGCTTGTTTCAGATAGACGCTCAGGTCACCGACCGGTTGTGCGACGCGCAGGTCAACAGCAGCGTTCGCAGAGCAGTATTCTCTCCAAAAACGCTGGATCAGACCACCGATGGCACGGCAACACCGGGCCGGTGGGCTACGCCCTCGGCGAAGCTAGGGGCCACCCCGCACGAAGGACACACCAAAGAGGGCGAAGTGCCACTTCGCCCTACAAACAGCCCTCCAGCCACCCCGCACGAAGGGCAACCCAAAGAGGGCGAAGTGCCACTTCGCCCTACAAACAGCCCTCCAGCTACCCCGCCTGAGGGCAACCCAAAGAGGGCGAAG
>CAIOHJ010000071.1 GCA_903858085.1 uncultured Chloroflexota bacterium | reverse complement strand
GGGCTTGAGCAACGCCCAGGCCTGGCTGGCAATGCCCCGACGCTGCAGCGAGCCGACCACCATCAGATTGCCAATGTAGGCCACACCGGCCGTCGGCCAGTGCAGACGAAAATCCAACACACCGATCAGCTCGGCACCCGCCTCTGGGTCCTGCCGGTCTACCCGGCGCAAGATGCCCAACAAAGTGCGGCCAGGAGTCTGCGAGGCAGCCGCCAGCTCCTGGCTGGCATGCTCTGGAGGAGGGGATTCACGCCGGTAAAGCTGCCAGTAGGCCGGCACAGCGTCGTAGACAGCCTGAAGCGCCGCTGTGTGCAGAGCCCGATCGAGCGGCATGAGGGTGATCCATTCAGCCATGGCTGCTCCTGGGCAACTCTGTTCCTGGCAGAACACGTGCGGTCACGACCCGCAGCGCTGCCAGCTCCTGCTGCAGCCGGTCGAGTTCACCGCCCACCGCCTCCAGCTTTTCCCGCTCGACCCGCACAAACCGGGTGTAGGGGGCGATCGACGCACGCAGCCGCTGCAGGCTGTCGGCCAGCTCTTTTTCAAACTGGCGCTCCAGGCTCTCCGCCAGCTGGCTGCGCAGCGCGCCGATGGCCCGCCGCAGCTCCTGTTTGAGCCGGCTGCGGCGGTAGGGCAACACATAAAACCCCAGCACAGCCAGCGCACTGGCCCCCAGTACACCGGTGATGTCGAGCAGGGTGGTGTTGAGCACTGCCACCAGCAACGTGCCCAGCCCAAGCGCGCCCGCCTCCACCGCCGCAGTCTGCATCAGCGTGGCCTGCACTTGCTGGGTGAGCTTGAGCGACTCAGCCTGCGGGTCGTAGCTGTCGACAACCCGCTGTGCCGCCCGGCCAACGCTGCCAAGCAACGCCTGGCGGTTCAACTCGAAGCTCCCGCCGACCTGGCCAACCATCTTGTCGGTGTGGGCAGCAGCCCGCTGGGAAAGGTAGCCCATCACGGCCTGCCACTGGCGGTAGTCGCTGGCCACAATCCAGTCGATCAGGTCGCTGACCTGCCGTTCGACCGCCAGCGAGGTGCCCGCAACCACCGCCCGTTCAAATTCAGCACGCACCTTGTCGCTGTTGACAAGGTCAAAAAGACGTTCAAACCGCAATGTTTCGTTGAAAAAACGGTCCCCCCGCTCCGCCATCTCATACAAAATGTTGTCGACATGGCTGAGATGGTACTTGAACTCGCGACGCTGGTCAGCCTCGTAGGCCACCAGCTGCGCCTCGGTGTGGTCGATCGCAGCAAAATCCCCGCGCAGCACCGCCGCACGCCCGTCGACCCGCTGCCGGTAGGCACCGCTCAACTGCCCAGCCACCCCCAAGGGGGCCGATAGCTTGAGATGCAGCCGCTCGGAAGCATCCAACGCCGCCAGCAGATAGCGCTCCAACTCGCCGAAGCGGCTGCGCTGCCAGAGTTCGTTCTGGGCAAGGGGCCCGCCACCCTGGGCCTGCTTGGCTTCCAATGCCAGCCGGGCGCTGATCGGAAAGACACGCGGCGGCTCCCCCAACAGCTGCGCCCCGTTCTGCGCCACAAACTCCACAATCTGACGCTGGTCAGCAACATCCTCGACCAGGTCGATCTTGTTGATGACCAGCACAATTTTTTTCCCCCAGCCCCGGATTCGCAGCAGCAGCTGGCGTTCGCTCTCGCTGAAGGGACGGTCGGCGCTGGTGACAAAAAGCACCAGATCGCTGCGCGGGATGAAATGCTCGGTGAGCAGCTGGTGGTCTTGCAGCACCGCATTGGTGCCCGGGGTGTCCACCAGGTTGATCTCCCGCAGCCACTCCACAGAGAGCCCGATCTCGACCTGGTCAGGGCTGACCGCAGCGCGAGATGGCTGGCTGCTGTGCCGAAGCAGCTGAATCTGGCTGGTCGTCGGCAACACCCCCTCCTTGAGCAGCCGCTCCCCCAGCAAGGCGTTGAGAAAAGCAGTCTTGCCTGCGTTGAACTCCCCCACCACCACCAGCAAAAACAACTCGTCAAGCTGCGCCTGGCTCTGCTGGAGCAGGGCCAGGTCGCCAGCCGGTGCCTCCAGCCGCACCGCCAGCTCACGCAGATCGGCCAGCAGCCGACGTTCTCGCTGCAGCCATTGCTCTTGTTCACTGGTCAAAATCCGCTGCATGGACCCATTACCTCTCCCTTCCTTCCGCCACACCGCCGGGGATGCACGCGGTCTCGGACAGTTGTCCTGGCCAGCTCACTCGTCCAGCGGATCAAACGCCGCAGCGTCCTTGCGCTTGAGCAATACCTCACGCCCACGGCCAGCCCCCAGGTCCGGCCCCACCACACCATTCTTTTCGAGCTCTTCCATCAGCCGAGCCGCCTTGGGATAGCCCAGGTTGAGCTTGCGCTGCAGCATGCTGGTGCTGCAGCTGCGCAGCTCGCGCAGGGCGTCGATCGCATCCTGCAACAGCTCCTCTTCCTGGTCAAGTGGATCGAGCAACCCAGCCCACGGCGTCACCACCGGGCGGGGCTCGCTGCCAGCAACCCCCTTCCAAAACTGAACAATCTGGCTGATCTCTTCGTCGGCGACAAAACAGCCCTGGATGCGCTGAAGTTTGCCCACATCCGGCCGCATCAGCAGCAGATCCCCTCGCCCCAAAAGCCGCTCGGCCCCTGGAGCATCCAGAATGACACGGCTGTCGATCTGGCTGGTGACCGCAAAAGCAATGCGCGACGGAAAATTGGCCTTGATCAGACCCGTGATGACATCGGTGCTGGGCCGCTGGGTCGCCAGAATCAGATGAATCCCGGTCGCACGCGCCATCTGGGCCAGCCGACAGATCTGACGCTCGATGTCTTCGGCGGCGGTCATCATCAGATCGGCCAGCTCGTCGATCACCAGCACAATGTAGGGCAGCGTCTGCCCCCCCTTCTGCGCACGCATGGCCTCGTTGTAGGAGTCGATGTTGCGCACACCCAGGTCGCGAAAAAGCTGGTAGCGGTCGTCCATCTGGATCAGCAGCCAGGTCAGCGCACCCATCACCTGGTCGGTGGCGGTGATCACTTTGCCGTAGAGATGAGGGATGCCGTTGTAGCCGGGCAGCTCAACCATTTTGGGGTCGACCATGACAAAACGCAGATTTTCTGGCCCATGCTGCATGAGCAGGCCGGCGACCAGCGTGTTGATGCAGACCGACTTCCCCGAACCAGTGGCGCCGGCGATCAATATGTGGGGGGCCCGGGTCAGATCCATCGTCACCGCAGTACCCGCAGTGTTGCGCCCAAGAGGCAGGGCCAGAATGCCCGCCTTGTTCAGGTCGGTCTCTTCCAAAATGCCACGCAGGGTGACCAGCGTCTTGTCCAGGTTGGGGACTTCGACGCCGACATACGAACGGCCAGGCACAGGGGCTTCGATGCGCACGGCAGGGGCAGCCAGGGCCAGGGCCAGGTCGTCCGCCAGGCTGACAATGCGGCTGACACGCACCTTCCGTTTTTGGCCGGCACTTTCGACATAGAGCGGCTCCACCCCAAATTGTGTGACAGTCGGCCCGCTCTCGACATGCACCACACGCACCGGCACATTGAAATCTTCCAGCGTCTCCACAATCAGCTGCTGCAAGGCAGTGACATCCCGGTTGCCGGAGGGAGCAGTGTCGGTGCGGAGCAGATCCAACGGCGGCAGATGGCCGGCAGGACGAGGTGCCCGGGCACTCTTTTTGAGAGCTTTTGCTGGAGGAGGAGGCGGCTGCTGGCGCAGCGGGGTCGGCTGCGCCGCAGGAACCGGCACCGCAGGAACCGGCACCGCAGGGGCTTCCCCCCGCGGTCTGGCAGCGACAAAATTGGGGGTCTGGGGCAGCGGCTGGTCAGCCACCCGGCGCTCCCCCGCCAGCCAGCTGGCCAGCCGGCGGTAGAGCCCCGGCGCCCCACGCACCACCGCAGCAGCCAGATAGATCAACGGCGTGTAACGCACCAGCAGGGCAGCCCCCACAACGCTGACCCCCACTGCCAGCAGAACGGCGAGCGGAGCCCCCAACGCCCCAATCAGCAGGTTGCCCAGCCCCCAGCCGACCAGCCCGCCGCCGCCAGCCTCAAAATACGCGTCCCAGTTGACCGCATCGTGGCCGCGCACATAGCTGAAGGCGATCAGGCCAAACAACAGCGCCTCTGCCCCCAGCAGCGCTTCGGCACTCCAGTAACCCGCCTGCCTGCCCAACCACAAAACACCCCCCAGCAACAAAATGGCTGTGGCCACCAAAGGCGCCGTCCACCCCACCAACAAAGTCAGCCAGTGCACCGACTCCGCAGGCAGCAACACCCCCCACAAAAGCCACAAGCCAACCACAACCAAAGCCGCCCCCAAAACCTCGCGGCGATAGTAAAAACGCCCTGCCTGAAAAAGAGTGTAAAGACTGTCCGTAAAGCTGCGTTTGGGCATGACCGACTTTCCTGGGGCAGGCCCAGCCTAGGTGAGCAGACGGCGGATCGCAGCGGCAACACCATCCTCGTCGTGGTGCGGAACCACCCAGTCAGCGACCGCTTTGACCTCGGGCAGCGCATTCTCCATCGCAATCCCAATGCCGCTGCAGCGCACCATCTCCAGATCGTTGATGTCGTCCCCGATCGCCGCCACCGCCGCCAGCGGCCACTGCCACTCCGCCAACAGGTAGCCGAGCGCTGTGGCTTTGTCGGCCCCACCCGCACATAGCTGGATCAGATCCAGCTTGGGCGTGATCAGCACCCGGCTGCTCGGAGGCACTGCCGCCAACAACGGCGCGACCTCCCCACGACCTTCCGGGAAAAAAAAGAGCATTTTGGAGACCGGCTCGCCAACCAGCCCATGCAAGTCAGCTACCTCCAGCGGACCCGGTTTGGCCAACGGCCGGTTGACATAGAGCCGATCCTCAATCTCCAGCCCAATATACCAGCGCTGCCCCGAGGCCGCACACCAGTCGAGCAGAACACCGACATCAGCCGCCGGAATCGGGTTGCGATAGACTACCCGGCCGTCAACCCACAGCTGAGCCCCGTTGTACACAATGCGCGGGGCAGCAAAAAGCAGTTCAGGCAGCACCGAAGGAACAGTGCGCGGCGGACGCCCCGTGGCCACCACAACCTCGTGGCCAGCCGCCAGCCAGTCGGCAAGCGCCGCCAGATTGGCTGGGCTGACACGTTTGTCGCTGCGCAGCAGCGTATCGTCAAGATCCAGAGCAAGCAGTTTCCGTTCACCGTTCACATCCTCCAGTATACCGCGCACCGAACAAAAAGCGAATTTTTCTCCACTCCCCCAACCTTTTGACAGCCACCTTGGCTTGTGATATTCGTACACTATTGTGAAAAATACAACGAAGGTACGAAATGTCACGTAGTCTGTGCTGCGCTTCAACTACAATATCTCCAGAGAGCTCAACAGGCCCAAGCTCTATCAATGAACTGGAAACGAGATCTATGGCGGTAGCAGAGCAGCCCCTACAGCTGGAGACAGATACACTCGATGAAACAGTCGGTCGACTCTACGACGCCGCAGTCGCCGCAGGCTGCGCGCTCGCACTCTGGCAACGCCCTGGGATGACCTGCCCCCAGGCTGTGGTCGACCTCAACGGCACCCCCCCCCTGGACACGGTCGATTTCGCCGCAGGCCAGCCCGCTTTTGTCTTTGCCCCCTTCGTGGCAGACCCGCCCGGCGCAGCCCTCCAGCTGCAGGCTGATCTCTGGTTCGACGGCCAGCTGCTGCATCTGCACAACAGCAACGGCACCCCCAAACGAACCCTGCGCGCCGAAGCGTTTTTTGCCGCACTCCACCAGCCCCACCACCGCCGCTGGTACCTCCCCGCCCAGGTGCACAACCACCCGGCCACCGAAACCGAGTTCACCGCCATCGTCGAAAACGCCATTGACTTTATTCGATCCACAGGAATCGCCAAAGTCGTCGTCTCCCGCACCGCCTCCCTCCCCCTCCCCCCCCACTTTGACCCCGTGCTCACCTTCCGCTCACTCTGCCAGCGCTACCCCCATGCCTTTGTCTCGCTGGTCGCCATTCCAGATGTCGGCCTCTGGCTGGGGGCTACACCCGAAGTGCTGCTCAGCCTCGACGCAGCCGGGCTGACCACAATGGCACTGGCTGGCACCCAGCGCCGCCCCCCCCACCAGCCGCTGGACAAAATCCAGTGGGGCCCCAAAGAACAGCTCGAACAAGAGATGGTCGGCGCCTATATCCGCGCCTTTTTTGCCGCTGCCCAGATCGCCGACCTCCAGGAGTCCGGCCCCCAAACTGTGGCCGCCGGTTCGGTCGTCCACCTGCAGACCACCTTTCATCTCCAATTGCCCCCCGCCGAACAGCGCCTGCTCGCCAACCGGGTGCTCGACGAACTGCATCCGACTTCAGCCGTGTGCGGCATGCCCAAACACCAGGCGCTGGCCTTTATCCTCGCCCACGAAGGCTACGACCGCAGCTTCTACAGCGGCTTTCTTGGCCCCATCCACATCCAAGGCCAATCCAGTCTTTATGTCAATTTGCGCTGCATGCAGCTGAGCGCAGACCGGGCCCATCTCTATGTGGGGGCAGGGATCACCGCCGATTCCGACCCGGCCGCCGAATGGCGGGAGACCGCCCTCAAGGCAGAGACGATGCTCGCCGTGCTTGGGGCAGAGCAGACAGTGGCAGCCTGAACATGGCAGAGGGGGTATTTCCGCTGGTCGAGCTGGCGATCCAGGTTTTTGTCGAACGAGGCCTGCGCCATGCTGTTGTCGCCCCCGGCTCCCGCTCGGCGCCGCTGACGGTGGCCCTGGCCAGCCACCCGGCGCTGACCCTGCACGTGGTCTACGACGAACGCTCGGCCGGCTATGTGGCGCTGGGGCTGGCCCAGCAGCTGCGCCAGCCAGTGGCGCTGGTCTGCACCTCGGGCACCGCAGCGGTCAATTTCGGCCCGGCGGTGGTCGAAGCCTTCTACCAGCAGATTCCCCTGCTGCTGCTCACCGCCGACCGCCCGCCTGAGTGGATCGACCAGCAGGACAACCAGGCAATCCACCAAAACGGGCTCTACGGGCCCCACGTACGTTTTTCTGGGGTTCTCCCGCTGGATGACGGCCACCCTGACACCGGCTGGCATGCGACCCGCCTGGCCTGCGAGGCGATGGAGGCGCTGCAAGGGCTGCTGCCGGGGCCAGCCCACCTCAACGTGCCGCTGCGCGAGCCGCTCTACCCGCTGCCAGGGTACCGCCACAATTTTGAGCGGGCAGCCCGCCTGCCCACCTTGCTCTCTCCCAGCCCCCAGCTGGAACCGGCAGCGTGGCAGCCGCTGCTGGCGCAGTGGCATGCGGCGCAGCGCAAGCTGGTCGTTCTGGGCATGTGGCCGACTGACCCCCAGCTGCACTCCGCGCTGCGTCTGCTCCAGCGCGACCCCGCAGTCGCTCTCTTTGCCGATATCACGGCCAACTGCTGGCCACATGTTGCGCCGCTGGTTCACGCCGACATGGTCCTGGGCACGCGCGACCCAGCCACCTTGCAGGCGCTCGCCCCCGATCTGGTGCTCTATCTCGGCGGACAGGTCACCTCCAAGTACCTCAAGCTGCTGCTGCGCAGCCACCCGCCAGAGCAGCTCTGGCGGGTGCAGCCGGCCGGAGTCCTGCCAGACACCTACCAGCAGACGACTGTCCGCATCCCGATGCAGCCGACGACCTTTCTGAGCGCGCTGGCCGAACAAGCCCGCCCCGGGGCCGACGGCTACGCCCGCCGGTGGCAGCAGGTAGAGCAGCAGGCCCGCCTGGCGCTGTTCGATCTGCTCGAACAGGGCCCCTTTGGCGAGTTCCAGGCAGTCCATCGGCTCTTCAATCTGCTGCCCGACGCCAGCTTGCTCCAGATCGGCAACAGCATGCCGATCCGCTACGCCAATTTCGCTGGCATCCGCGCCGGCCATGTGCCGGCCCAGATCAACGCCAACCGGGGGACCAGCGGGATCGACGGCTGCGTGAGCACTGCGGTCGGTGCGGCACGCGCCACGGCCGCGCCCACCACCCTGCTGGTCGGGGATCTGGCTTTTTTCTACGACCGCAACGGCCTCTGGCAGCGCGAGCTGCCCCCCAACCTGCGCATTGTACTGCTCAACAACCACGGCGGCGGCATCTTCGACCTCCTCGAAGGGCCCAGCCGGCTCGACGCCGCCATGCGCACCCAATACTTCCTGACCCCACAGCCGCTCAATGGCTGGCACACCGCACAGGAGCACGGGCTGCGCTACGCTGCTGTGTCGGAAGCCCACGCCCTGGCCCCTGCCCTGGCCGCGCTGTACGCCGACAGCGCCCCTGCCCTGCTCGAAATCGAAAGCGACATGGCAACCAACCGGGCCGTCTTCGCCGACTTTCGTGCCCGCGCGGCCGAGCTGGCGCTGCGCCCCATCCAATGACCCTTGTGCAGACAGCCCGGCTGTCTGCCAAAAGCACCCCAGCAGACAGCCCGGCTGTCTGCCAAAAGCACCCCAATTGTGCATGCCTTCACAGTCGAATCTGGCCGTGCCACCTATAATAGGAGAGCGTGGCCAGGAGAGCCCTGGTCGCGCCGTCCGTCCGGCAAAAAAGGACAAGCATGAGAGGAAGAGAGACGCCATGAGTGCAACCGACCCGACCCGCTCGCCGATCCCCTGGGCTCCGCTCAAACCCTACGAAGAGATACTTTTCGATCTGTACGACGGCATCGGCCGCATCACCATCAATCGCCCCCACAAACGCAACGCCTTCACACCCCTGACCGTGCAGGAGATGATAGACGCCATGACCATCTGCCGCGAGGACCCGCGCATCCAGGTGGTGGTGTTGACCGGCGCCGGGGAGAACGCCTTCTGCAGCGGTGGCGACCAGAGCGTGCGCGGGGTCGGCGGCTATGTTGGAGAAGACAAGGTGCCGCGCCTCAACGTGCTCGACCTGCAGCGCATGATTCGCTCGATCCCCAAGGCAGTCATCGCCATGGTGGCCGGCTACGCAATCGGCGGCGGCCATGTGCTGCATGTGATCTGCGACCTGACGATCGCTGCCGACAACGCCCGCTTCGGCCAGACCGGCCCCAAGGTGGGCAGCTTCGACGGCGGCTTCGGCGCCTCCTATCTGGCACGGATCGTCGGCCAAAAAAAGGCGCGCGAGATCTGGTATCTGTGCGACCAGTACGACGCCCAGGAGGCGCTGGCGATGGGGCTGGTCAACAAAGTCGTGCCGCTCGACCAGCTCGAAGCCACCACCGTCGAATGGTGTCGCAAGATCATGGAAAAAAGCCCGCTGGCCATCCGCATGCTCAAAGCCTCCTTCAACGCCGAGCTCGACGGCCAGGCCGGTATCCAGGAACTGGCCGGCAACGCCACGCTGCTTTACTATCTTTCTGAAGAGGCGCAAGAAGGCAAGCGTGCCTTTCTGGAAAAGCGCCAGCCCAATTTTGACCAGTTTCCCAAATTTCCTTGAGCAGACCCTTCTGGCCGGCCTGTCAGTGCAGCAGGCCGGCCAGGCCACCCAGAAACCTACCCACATGCTCCAGCTGGCCATCTCCCCCTATCTGCTCCACTTTTGCGCTCCTGCCCCGACCTCCCGGGGGGTGCTCACCCAACGTACGATCTGGCTGGTGCGGATCTGGCAGCGCCAACAGCCGACCCTGAACGGCTGGGGAGAGTGCGGCCCACTGCCTTCGTTGAGCCGGGACGACCACCCCCACTTCGGCGCCGCCGTGGCCGAGCAGCTCCAGCTTTTCAACAAAGCCGGCCTCCAGCGCATCGCCGACGCCCAACGCTGGCTGGAACGGTGGGTGGCCCCCCTCCCTTCGTTCGCCTTTGGGGTCGAGACAGCGCTGCGCGACCTTGCCAACGGGGGACGGCGCCAGCTCTGGGATACCCCGTTCGCGCGCGGGGAACGGGGGCTGCCCACCCACGGGCTGATCTGGATGGACGACCCAGCAGGGCTGCAGCGCCAGGTCGAAGCCAAAATCGCCGCCGGCTTCCGAACCCTCAAGCTCAAGATCGGCGCCCGCCCGTTCGAGGAGGAACTCGATCTGCTGCGCTGGATTCGCGCCGCCGCCCCAGAGATCGAGCTGCGGCTGGACGCCAACGGCGCGTTCGAGCCGGCCGAAGCGCTGGATCGGCTGGATCGCCTGGCAGCGTTTCAGATCGCCTTGGTCGAACAGCCTGTGCGGCCCGGACATTGGGGGGTGCTGGCCGATCTCAGCCGCCACTCGCCGGTGCCCATCGCCCTGGACGAAGAGTTGATCGGCGTGCACACAGCCGACCAACGGCGTGCCTTGCTGGAGACCGTGCGGCCGCAGTACCTGATCCTCAAACCGGCGCTGCTCGGCGGCTTCAGCGCCGCCGAAGCCTGGATCGCCGAAGCCGAGTCCCGCAGCATTCGTTGGCTGACCAACTCGCTGCTCGAATCCAACCTCGGGCTCAACGCCCTCTGCCAGTGGACCAGCGCGGTCGGCGGCGAACGCACCCACGGGCTGGGCACCGGAACGCTCTTTGCCAACAACATTCCTTCGCCGCTGCGGCTGACCGGCTGCCAACTGACGCTGGGGGACGCCAGGGGCTGGCAGTTGCCCGAACAACAATCTTTCCAGCCATTTGATCATTCCGCCTCTCTTGGTATATAATCAAAAGAAAAAAGAGCGGGCTGACCCCTCCCGAATCCCCGCATGCTGGCCCAGATTGCGTCCAAAATGCGCAACGTAGCGCAGAGAGATGACTCTCCTTCACGATGCTCCGTGAACGCAACAACCGAGTGTTCAGTCTTTCGCCCTGGATGTCGTCATGGGCTCACTTTGTCTACCTGAAGGAGTGTGTTCGTTGAACAATCAAGCAGACCCGCGCTTCCCCCAGTCGCCCCTTCTTCCCAGCCACTTCCCTGAACGCCAGGGGCTCTACGACCCAGCCTTTGAAAAAGACGCCTGCGGCGTCGGTTTTGTCGTCCACATCAAGGGGCAGCAGTCTCATACCATCGTGCGCCACGCCATGCAGGTCCTGGTCAACCTCAACCACCGGGGCGCCTGCGGCTGCGAGGTCAACACCGGAGACGGTGCGGGCATCAACATGCAGCTGCCCGATTCATTCCTGCGCAAGGTGGCAGCTGCCGCTGGTTTTGCCCTGCCCCCGCTCGGCCACTACGGAGTAGGGATGGTCTTTTTGCCCAAAGACGACAGAAGCCGTGCCGAGTTCGAGCAGACCTTCACCCAGATTCTCCAGGAGGAAGGCCAGCAGCTGCTCGGCTGGCGCACCGTGCCGACCTGCAACGACTCGCTCGGGGCCACCGCCATCGCCGGCGAACCCTTCATCCGCCAGGTCTTTATCGGCCGCAACCCCGCCGCACTCGTCGGCAACGACCCGCTCGCCTTCGAACGCAAGCTCTATGTCATCCGCAAACGCGCCGAACAGGCCTTGCGCTACAGCGGCCACGAGCAGGCCAACCGCTTCTACGTCGCCAGCCTCTCCAGCCGCACCATCGTCTACAAAGGCATGCTGCTCGCCGACCAGGTCGACACCTATTACCCAGACCTGCTCGACCCGGACATGACCACCGCGATCGCCGTCGTGCACTCGCGCTTCAGCACCAACACCTTCCCCTCCTGGGAACGGGCCCACCCCTACCGCTATCTGATCCACAACGGCGAAATTAACACGATCCGCGGCAATATCAACTGGATGTACGCCCGCCAGTCCGTCCTCCAATCCGATCTGTTCGGCCCCGACCTGCCCAAAATCACACAGCAGATCGTCGACCCCGACGGCTCCGACAGCGCTCAGTTCGACAACGCGCTCGAGTTTCTCCACCTGGCTGGCCGCCCCCTTCACCACGTGGCGCTGATGATGATCCCAGAACCGTGGACCAACCACGAAAGCATGTCCCCCGAACGCAAGGCTTTCTACGAATACCACGCCACTCTGATGGAACCCTGGGACGGGCCAGCCTCGATCGCCTTCACCGACGGCACCGTCGTCGGCGCGGTGCTCGACCGCAACGGGCTGCGCCCCTCCCGTTATTATGTCACCAAAGACGATGTCGTGGTGATGGCCTCTGAAGTCGGCGTGCTCGGCGACGCCATCCCCCCGGGAAATGTCGCCTACAAGGCCCGTCTGCAGCCGGGCCGCATGTTCCTGGTCGACACCGCCCAAGGGCGCATTCTCGACGACGATGAAATCAAAGATTCGCTGGCCCAAGCCCACCCCTACGCCGACTGGCTGCGCCAGAATCTGGTCGAGCTCGACAACCTGCCCGCAGTGCCAGATCTCTACCAGGCTGACCAGCACGGCAGCGTGCTGCACCGCCAGCATCTCTTTGGCTACACCTTTGAAACCCTGCGCATGCTGCTGGCGCCGATGGCCAAAAACGGCATCGAGGCGATCGGCAGCATGGGGGACGACGCGCCGATCGCCGTGCTCTCCGACCGCCCGCAGCTGCTTTACACCTACTTCCGCCAGCTCTTTGCCCAGGTGACCAACCCACCGCTCGACGCCATCCGCGAAGAGCTGGTGACCGCCACCGATGTCATGCTCGGCTCTGAAGGCAACCTGCTCGAGACCATCCCCGAAAACTGCCGCCAGATCCGGCTCAAAAATCCGATCCTGACCAACGACCAGCTGGCCAGGCTGGCCCATGTGCGCGAGCGTGGTTTCCGGGCCCAGAAGCTGCCGATGCTCTTCCCGGTCCATTCCGGACCCGAAGGGCTGGAAAAGGCGCTGGATTCGCTCTTTTTGCTCGCCGACGAGGCGATCGAGCAGGGGGTGAATATCTTCATCCTCTCGGACCGCGGGGTGAGCCGTGAGATGGCGCCGATTCCGGCGCTGCTGGCAACCGCCGGCCTGCACCACCATCTGATTCGCCGCGAGACCCGCACCCGCTGCGCGATCCTCGTCGAGTCCGGCGAGCCGCGCGAGGTGCACCATTTCGCACTGCTGATCGGCTATGGCGCCACCGCAGTCAACCCCTATATGGCCTATGAAAGCCTCTACGACCTGATCGAGCAGGGGCTGCTCACCGACCTCCCCTACGACAAGGCACGCTACAACTACATCAAAGCGGCGCTGAAAGGGGTGATCAAAGTCTGTTCCAAGATGGGGATCAGCACGCTGCAGAGCTACTGCGGCGCCCAGATTTTCGAAGCGCTGGGGGTCAGCCGGGCCTTGGTGGACAAGTATTTCACCTGGACGCCGACCCGCATCGAAGGGATCGGGCTCCCCGAGATCTACCAGGAAGTCCACCGGCGCCACCAGCGGGCCTACCCCGGGCGAGACGAAGCCCCCGGCGTGCTGGTCACCGGCGGCGACTACCAGTGGCGCGCCAACGGCGAACGCCATCTCTTCACCCCGGTCACCATCCACAAGCTGCAAAATGCCGTGCGCACGCGCGGGGCCGAGATCTGGACGCGCGGCTACAAAAGCTTCCAGGAGTACTCGACGCTGGTCAACCAGCAGGAAGAGGCGTTCGGCACCCTGCGCGGGCTGCTTGCGCTGCGCTTCGCCGAAACACCGATCCCGCTGGAGGAGGTCGAAGCGGCCAGCAGCATTGTCAAACGCTTCAAAACGGGTGCGATGAGCTACGGTTCGATCTCGCAGGAAGCCCACGAGACGATGGCAATCGCCATGAACCGCCTGGGCGGCAAGAGCAACACCGGCGAAGGGGGCGAAGACCCTGCCCGCTACAGCTGGAGCAATGCGCGCGGGGATTCCAAAAACAGCGCCATCAAACAGGTCGCCTCCGGCCGGTTCGGCGTGACCAGCCATTATCTGGTCAGCGCCAAGGAACTTCAGATCAAAATGGCGCAGGGGG
>CAIOHJ010000070.1 GCA_903858085.1 uncultured Chloroflexota bacterium | reverse complement strand
TGGTTCGGGTGGCGGCGGGGCTGTCACGCGTGGCGTCATTCAGACTAACCGTCGTGCAGCGATGGTCGATGGCGCTCACATCATGCTGAGCGGCCACATTCATGAATCGTGGGTGCTATGGACGCCCAGGGCAGCGGTAAACACGCAGGGCACCCCGCATGTAATCGACCAGTTGCATGTGTCAACGGGCACGTACAAAGACGAGTTTTCTGTTGGGGAGGGCTACCACGTGGAACGGGGGCGTCCACCGAAACCGCTGGGCGGCATGTGGCTGCGGCTGTGGTTTGATGCGCGGACGCATGGCAGCATCCGCTACGATGCGACCCGGGCCTAGTAGCCCCGGGCTGTCAGGTAGTCGTCCAGTGCTGCCAGCCACACCTGCGTGATGGTGTAGCCGCTGGTGGCGACGTATTTTCGAAGCCGCTCCATCATTTCGATGGGCAGGCGGATGTTTTTCTGTTTATTCTGCATTTTTTCTCCAGAAGAAAAGGCGGCCACCTTTCTCCAGATGGCCGCCTGACTAAAAAAATTAAAATCGCTTTACGCCGACTAAATGTGCGCCGGTTATTTTGCACCTAAACATGTTGGCGTCTCGCAAATCGGCTCCGCTCAGGTTTGCGCCGGTCAGGTCGGCTCCGCTCAGATTGGCCTTGAAAAGGTTTGCGCCGGTCAGGTTTGCGCCGGGAAGATCGGCTCTCCACAGTTGAGCCCCTGTCAGGTCTGCTCCTGCCAGGTTGGCCCCTGTCAAGTCTGCTCCTCGAAGGTTGGTATTTCTAAGAATGGCCCCACGCAGGTCGGCCTTTGTCAAAACAGCGTCGAAAACGTCAACTCTGCTCAGGTTGGCCCCGGCCAGATTGGCCCCGATCAGTTCGGAGCCAGCCAGCCTGGCTTCTCTCAGGTCCCACCCCGCCAAATCTGCATAGGCGAGGCTTCCCTCTCCAGATTCAATCCGTTCCATCCAGTCCGGATGTGGCATCGGCAGCTTTTGCCCATCCCAGCGGCGGCACCACCAGCGCACCGCCGTTATTTCTTTTTCGGAAATTGATGAAGTGAGTTGCTCATTAGAAATGAGCCGCTCGCCTGCGGCTTCCCAGTTCGGGAAGCCATCTTCTTTCAAGATGGCCTCAAGTTCATTCTGAAAATCCTCCGGCAGATCCTCCATGACCTGCAAACCCGTGATGATTCCCTCCAACATTAGTGCACCTCCCGTGCGTTTGCTCCCCTCTGCATTTGCCGGCTTGGGACGGTCAGCTGGCCCCCTGCCAGCTGGCTGCATTAGAGTGCCTGGTTTAGCCGCCAGGCTCGGCGTTGGGTTACAGTCGCTCGACTCGGTAGCGTGCCAGGGTTGCTCCGGCCTCTTCCATCTGTTCCGGGGTGAGGTCAACCCCCCGAAGCTCTGCTGGCAACCGTGGCATATCCACCACGACAACTTCTTCCGCTTCCGCCGCCAGATGCAGCGGAAGGATACCGTAGACAACGCGACCAGTCACTTGGTCTGGGCTGGTCACGTGGGCGATGACTTCGCCCGTGATCCCTTGCGTTTCCAGCCATGCCACCAATCCTGCATGGCGTGTGACAATAACGGGGTCCACTACTGCTTTCGGCAGCGGCTTCTTTTCTACATCCCACATTTTACAAATTTGCAGGATGTGGGACTTTTGTTCTGGAGAAATCTGGAATTCCTGCATTCTCCATCCTACTGCCTCCCAGTCCGGGAAGCGGTTTGGGTGCATTTGTACCCAATCTAAAATCAACTTTTCTTCTTTCATTATGTACCTCCAGTTTTGCTCTCCTCTGCATCATCCGGCTTGGAACGGTCGCCATACGCTTGTATGGTCGGCTGCATTAGAGTGCCTGGTTTTGCCGCCAGGCTCGGCACTGTGTTATTCGGCATCCTCCTTGTCCAGAGTTGCCAGGAGGGCCCAGGCCACTGCCTGGTCGCCTTCCGGTTCCGGTGCGGGCTGACCTGCTACGGTCAGCCCGCCGGCGTCCACTTCGAAGCGAAGTGGAGCGGTCTGCCAGCCGGTGTAAGCCGGCTGGAACACTTCCACCTCTCGAATCGCCTGCCCCTCCTGAACCGGGTGGTTCAGGAAGAGCGGCCAGCAGAGCGCTGGCAAGTCGCCCAGCCACACCCGCACTCCCTGGTTGAGCTTTCCGTACATGCTGACATGTACGGTTGCTCTCACGGGGAAGTCGCCGACTGTCTGGTTCCTGCATTCCCGGAGGCGGTAATTTTCCGCCCCCGACATTCCTACAATCCGTTCTGTTGCATACGGATTGAGGCGTGTCGCCGCCGCCGCGTTGGCGGCTTCCCGCAGGGCTGGCCAAGCCTCGATTGCCAAAGCCATATGGCCAGGGCGGGGAGCAGGGCCCGCCAGGTGGCTCAGCACAAACATGTCCCCGTCAACGACGACTGCGAATCTGCCGCCATTTTCTGTCACAAAGTGCTTGATAAAGGTTGCCATTTCACACCTCCCAGTGCGTTTGCTCCCCTCTGCATTTGCCGGCTTGGGACGGTCGCCATGCGAGTGCATGGACGGCTGCATTAGAGGCCTGGATTATCCGCCAGGCTCGGCATTTGTTTACTCTGCTGCATCCTCCTTGGGCTTCTCAGGCCCGAAAATAGATTCGATAATCCGAACTTTTTCTTCTACGGTCATGGAGTAAAATTTCTTTTTTGTATAGATGCCGCTTGCATCTACGTACTCAGTCCAGAGTTCATAATTTGTCGCTTGCTCTTGTCGTGTCGGCGTTTTCATCATTGCACCTCCCAGTGCGTGTGGGGGCGAACCCCCGTTTGTTTTTGACTGATATACATAGTATAGCAGGCAACGCATCAAAAGTCAAGAGGTTTTCGCAAAACTCATCCTTAAATTTTCCGGCGATTCTCCAGCAACAGCCTGGCGTCTGGCTCGGTGTAGTAGGCCCCGTCGTCGTCCACCAGCACCCAGCCGTCGGCAGGATGCCACTCGATTGTATGGCCAGGCATGCGCTGGCTGAGCGCTCGCAGCCTGGCTGGAGGAGTCAGCAGGATCTGCCTGGCCACGACGACGCCCATGCCCAGCACGCCGACGGCGGCCACGACTACCAGTCCGACCAACGCGTAGGTCAGTGCCAGCCTGGCGGTGGCGGCCCCTTCGGCTGCAACCCACATGCGGGCCTCGGCGTCGATGCGTGCACGCTCGGTCAGTGCGGTCTCCCGCAGCTGCACGCGCTCGGTGCGGCCAGCCTCGATCATCTCGACGACGCTGGTCGCCGATGGCAAACATGACGACGATGATGCAGACGAGCGCTGCCAGCACAAGCAGTTTTGTCATTTTCGCCTCCGAGCCCGACGAGGGGCAGGGAACAGTACGCGGCGCAACCATCGCCCGAAGTCGGGCAGCTCACCTGGCGGACATTTGACGACCACGATGACGGCACCGATGGGCGCCAGCACCAGCAGCGTCAGCGCCATTGCAGTGCCTGGCCCCTGGCCCAGCAGGGCAGTCAGGATGCCCGTCGCTTTGTCGTATTGTCCCAGTAGGATGCATCCTACTGCAATCACCCCTAGTAATCCTGCATATCCGATCCATGTCATTTGCCCTCTCCTCCCCTCCCCTGCTGTCGTTGAATGCCTCTGTTTTTCAGTCTGACCTCTGGACTAGGTTAGTCAGTCAGTTGACTGACTAGGTTTCTGACTATAGTCAGTCAGCAGACTAGCCATTCTGCCCACAATATCGGGCCAGGTGGCTCAGCGCTGCCGCCTGGTCGGTGACCGTCAGCACCGTCGTGCGTCCCTCGGTGTGCCAGATACCGCTCTCGGTCACCAGCTCGTGCGCTGCCCGCCACTGCCCCTGACTCCATCCGTGCTCCCGGACCATGTAATCCTTGGCAAATCGTTGGCCAGTGGTCGCCAGCCGCACCAGTTGCCGTGCATCCTCGTACGTGTTGTCTCCCTCGAATTCTACTGCTGGGCGTTCCGGCGCAACGTAGTTGGGCTGCACTGCATGCTGCGCACGATGCAGCAGCATGGCCGATTTCTGCTCGGCCTCCTGCGCTCTGGCCAGCTGGGCAGTCAACTGCGCAATCTGCATTTCTGCATCAGCCAGGGCAGCCTCGGCCTCTTCCGCCGCCTCGAGCAATTCCATCATCTCGCCGGCTTGCTCTCTCTCGTCCAGCGAGGTGCGCCACATCATGAGTGCGCCAAACGCGACGCCGCCCAATGCAACGCCCAGCACCACCCAGATCAGCATGTCGCCCGGCCACGGCGATGCAACGATGTGCAGCAGGTATCCCAAGATTTGCGCTGCAACGCGCATGCCCAGGATGCCGACGGTCACCCCGATCCACATGCCGAAATTATCCCACCACGTTGCGTTGACCTGCGCCCGCGTTTGCACCGACCGCTGGGGGACGGTCGGTGCAGTGGGCGGGATGTAGTTATTCGCCAATGGAGCCTAGCCACATCGCTGCCACCATTGCAACAACAATGATGGTGCCGATGATGCCGACGCCCAGGATGAGCGCATCAATCATGCATGCACCTCCTGCGCACGACGCACCCAGCTGCGCACCGTCGATGCATTTGCACCGAGCTGCTGCACAATCTGCGCAACCGAGAATCCCTCTGCGTGCATCTGCAACGCATGCGCACGCACGTCCATCGCTGGGATGTCAGACTGCGCCGGCTCGGCATGCACCTGCACGCGTGCACGTTGCACCGTCTCTGCATGCACAACCTGGTCGATGGCGGGTGCAATCAAAGGCGCAACTGGTGGTGCAACTGGTTGCGCGACCTCTTCGTGCGCTGCATCCACGATCAGGTGGCTGTAACGTGCAATTGCGACCGGCAGCGCAACGCTGATCAGCCAGGCTGGTGCAGCTGCAACGCTGGCCAGATTGACGCCATGCAGCGCGTAGTAGGCCAGGTTGATGCAAATGGATGCCACGGCGAAAATGTAGCTCTCGACGTTGCGTCGTTGCACGACGAAGAGGAGCACAGCCAGCTCCAGCGCAACAGCGTAGCTGTAGCTGTGCAGCGTTGCGCCCAGGCCGTGTCCTGCAACGGCCAGGCGGAATACGTCTGCGGCATGCGGCAGCTGCGCAACGAGCGCAGTCACTAGCACCGCCAGCGTTGCAACTGGCGTGCGCAGAAACGAGATGGCACGTGCACCTGCGTTGCTATTCATTGCCGTGCCTCCGGGTATTCAGCTGGCGATGCAGGAGCGCGCACCGCTCCTGCAATCCGGCGATGGTGCGATGCGCTTGTGCGTTCTCGATCGCCAGCCGTGCAGCGCGGCGGCGCTCGACATCTGTGCGCTGCTGCTCGGCCTGCACCAGTGCGTGCAACTGGTCGCGTTCGGCCTGGATTGCAACCAGCTCCGCTTCGGCGGAATTGCGTGCGTTGCGCAACGCAGCGACCTCCAGTGCAGGGAGATCAACAGTGGGTGGTGGTGCGGACGTGCGCGTGTCCAGCTGCAGTTGCAACTGTTGCGCGACTGCCTGGAAGTGCAACGCATCTTGTCGCGTTGCACCCAGCTGGTACTGAAGGTCGTCGATCTGTGTCTGAAGCGCATTGATGCGCTCGTGCAAGTCAATCGTCATGCGTTTCTCTCCTGATAGTACGGATGCCCGGGAGTCTGTGCGCAACACCTCCCGGGCTTTGACCCGGTCCACTTTACGGCAAATCTTCATTTGGAGGTGCGCCGTGCGCAACTAACACCGGGCTCCAGGGTTGTTGTTACGGTACCGACACCATCGCCCCGGCAGCGGCCAGGACGAT
>CAIOHJ010000069.1 GCA_903858085.1 uncultured Chloroflexota bacterium | reverse complement strand
GGTGTTGTCTTTGAGCAAGCAGCCAGGGCGTGTGCGGGGTCAGCGCGGCCTCTGCAGCGTCACGGTGCATTGATCCAGGTAATTGTTCCACCAGTCTTTGCAGGCGCGCGGGTCCATGAACTGGCCGGTATCGCGGACCGCAACGTTGAGGGTGCCTTTGTCGGCCAGGCCGATGATCTGGCCGTTGCGCAGCGCTGGCAGCTGGCTGCGTCCGTCCGCGTCCAGCTGGCGGTAGCGTTCGACCAAAGAGGGGTGAACCGCAAAATCATCCAGGTGGATCAGATAGCCCGTGGCGGCGCTGTCGCTGCGGGTGTAGGTGAAGGAGAGGCTGCGTTCGCTGGCAAACAGCACGAGTGCCTTGAATTCTTCCAGGATAGAGGGCTCCCGGCTGGGGATGGCGAGCAACTCACCTGGGGTGGTTTCGAGTTCGACCAGGGTCACTGGGTAGTCGGTGAGCAGAGGGCCGCGGCAGCCAGCAGGCGGGTTGCAATTCCAGTCCCAGTCGTAGACCTGGTAGAGGGTACGGAAGGGGGGCAGCCGGGGGGGGCTGAGCATCCCGGCGAGTTGGGGGGCTTGTGGGTCGGTATCACCGCCATAGTTGACCAGGCCGTGGTGGCCTTCTGTCGGTGTATAGCTGCGAAGGGCCAGGTTGAGGTCGGGGTGTTCTTGGGCGGGGCGGTCCGTGGGCGGGGGCAGGACGGGCACGGAGGCAAACGACTGGGGAGGATGGGTCGGTGTCGCGGTGGGCACGGCTTCAGCGGAGCGCAGGAGCAGCGGCAAAAAGAGCGGGGGCACCGGGAGCGTGCCGCCGGGCTGGGCCTGGGCTGACGGGGAGGGGGCGCTGAAAAGGCTGGCCATGCTGAAGAGCGTTGTCCAGAGCACAACAAAAACAATCCACACGGCAGCACGCATAGACGACGCTCCATCACGGGGGGGCTCCCCACGGCGAAAGCTGGGGGAATCTCGCCTGACCCCCCGCTCTGGTTGATTCCTGGTGAGACACGGCCAGGGTTGAAGCCCTGTGGCGGGCCAGGTTGCCTTGTCTGTGTCAGCGTAGTTCAGTATAGCACGGCCAGGTCACCCTGGCAATGCCCTTCGGCGCCGGCCACAGAGCGCCCCGACGGTCTCCGCCGCGGCGAAGGGCTGGAGGGATCTGTTGTGGCCATCACTCTGTGTCTGGGTGCGGTTGGTTGTTTGGGGAGTTTGAACGATAATAGGGGCTATGTCGTTGTTCACAGAAAGAATGGGTGAAGTGTCTGTTGTGGAGGGAATGCAGCCGCTGGTGTCTCTCCAAAGGCTCCGGAAGCGGTATCCGGGGGTATTGGCGGTCGACGATGTGTCGCTGGATCTCTATGCGGGTGAGGTGCACGGGCTGGTCGGGGAAAACGGGGCTGGCAAGTCGACCTTGATCAAGCTGTTGGCTGGGGCGACAACGAGCGACGGCGGTTCGATCTGGGTGCGTGGCCGGCAGGTGCATCTGCGCACTGTGCGCGAGGCGAACCGGCTGGGGTTGGCCTTTATTCACCAGGAGCTGAACCTGGTGCCCTATTTCGATGCGGTCGAGAATATTTTTTTGGGCCATCTCTACCCGCGCCACTGGTGGGGGGGGGTCGACTGGGCTGCTCTGCGTCGGCGTGTTCGGGCAGTGCTGGACCCTTTGGGGGTGACGCTGCCGCTGACGGTGCCGGTGAGCCGGCTGTCGCCTGGCCAGCAGACGCTGGTCTCGATCGCGCGGGCGCTGGTGGACAAAGTGGATTTGCTGGTCATGGACGAGCCGACCGCTGCGCTGACCAGCCAGGAGATCGAGCATCTGTTTGGGGTGGTGCGTGCCTTGCGGGCGCGCGGGGTAGGGGTGCTGTATATTTCACACCGGCTGGCTGAGATTTTTGCGTTGACAGAGCGGATCACAGTCATGCGCAACGGGCGGGTGGTGACAACCCAGCCCTCCTCTCAGGTCAGCGAACAGCGGCTGGTGCAATGGATGACGGGCCGGACAGTAGAGGCGCTGTATCCGCCGCGCACACCACCGACGGCGCTGCCGCTGCTGGATGTTCGGAGGCTGAGCGGCTCTTTTTGTCGGGAGATTTCGTTTACGCTGCATGCGGGCGAGGTGCTGGGCATTGCGGGGCTGATCGGGGCCGGGCGCAGCGAACTGTTGCGGCTGATCTTTGGGGCAGAGCGGGTGCGGGGCGGTGAGCTTCTCTTGTACGAGAAGGGAGTGCCGCGGGGTCTCTGCCTGCGTTCGCCTGCGCAGGCTTATCGGGCAGGGGTGGCATTGGCGCCCGAGGAGCGGCGTACGCAGGGGTTGCTTCTGGCGCGTCCGATCTACGAGAACACGACGTTGACCTTTCTGCGGCGTTTTGCGTGGGGGGGCTGGTGGGTGCGGCGGCGCAGCGAGCTGGCAGCCACCCAGCGGCTGGGCGAGCGGCTGGCGTTGCGCAGCCGCTCGCTGCGCCAGCCGGTCAGCGAGCTGTCGGGCGGCAACCAGCAGAAGGTTGTTCTGGCGCGAGCGCTGGCGGGCGAGGTAAAGGTGTTGCTGCTCGACGAGCCGACGCGCGGGGTGGATGTCGGTGCTCGCCAGGAGATCTACCGGATCATCGGCGATTTGAAGGCGCAGGGGGTGGGGGTGCTGCTGGTGAGCTCGGATCTGTCGGAGCTGCTGGGGGTTGCGGACCGGCTGGTCGTGCTGCGTGAGGGGCGCCAGGTGGCGACGCTGGCAGCCGGTGAGGCCAGCGCCGAGCGGGTATTGGGGTATTGTTTTGGGGTGCAGCCGGCGGTGCCGCACCCGACCAGGAGTCAGGGTGGGGGAGATGCAGGCAGATAGCGGGGGGGCACGGCAGGGGGCCCAGCGTTGGCTGAGGCTGTATGGGACGTTTGCTGGTTTTGTGGCGATGGTGGGGATCTTTGCGCTGATGCGGCCTGGAATTTTTCTGAGCCCGAACAACCTGCGCAACATCACCGAACAGGTTGCGATTCTGGCGATTGTAGCCACCACGATGACGGTGGTGATGGTGGTGGGCGATTTCGACCTGTCGGTAGGGGCGATGGCCAGCCTGAGTGGGGTGGTGGTGGCGGATTTGTTGATCCAGGGGCTGGGGGTGTGGCCTGGGGTGGCGGTCGCGCTGCTGGTCGGGGGGATCGGCGGGCTGTTCAACGGTGTATTGGTCGCCTATTTTGGGCTGTCGGCGTTTGTGGCGACGCTGGCGACGATGACCGCCTTTCGGGGGCTGGCGCTTTTTTATACCAACGGTTCGACCCTCTTTTCGGGGATCCCGGAGTCCTTCAAGCTCTTTGGGCAGGGGGTCACCCTGGCGCTTCCCAATTCTGTCTGGATCATGGCAGCGGTCTGGGGGGTGACGTGGTTTGTGCTGGAGCAGACCACCCTGGGGCGGCGGCTGTATGCGGTGGGTGGCAACGCGCAGGCTTCCTATCTGGCAGGGCTGAATGTGCGCGGGCTGCGGCTGGCTGCCTTTGTCTTGTCTGGGGTAGGGGCTGCGCTGGCGGGGGTGGTAATGACCAGCCGTCTCTTCTCGGCCCATCCGACTGCGGGGGAGCCGTTGATGCTCAACTCGATTGCGGCTGTTTTTTTGGGAATGACCATGTTTCGGGAAGGGGAGCCCCATGTGTTGGGCACCTTGGTGGGGGTGTTGTTGCTGGGGGGGATGAGCAACGGGCTCAACATTCTCCAGGTCAATTCCTATTTGCAGTTGGTGTTGACCGGGCTGATTATTTTGTTGGCGGTGCTGCTGTCTGGGCTGGCCCGGCGTGGGGAATAAGGCCTGCTGGGAAGAACGGCTGGCGGCATTTTTTTTGTTTTGTGAACAATCTGAAGGAGTGACCTGTATGAACCGATCGATCGTTCGAATGTTGTTGGCGTTTGTGGTTTTGGCGAGCCTGGCGGCCTGTGCGCCGGTGGCGGCTCCTGCGGGGGACGCTGCGGGGGCTGATTCGGGGGCTGCGTCGGTGACTGTGGCGGTGGTCACGCCCTATATGGCGAATGCCACGACCAAGTATGCCATCGACCAGTTTGAGCAGTATGGCAAGGCCAAAGGCTGGAATGTCACCGTCACGGACACCAACGCAGACTTCAACCTGCTGGTGAGCCGGATCGAAGATGCCGTGACCCAGCAGGTGGACGCCATCGTGTTGGGGATGGGGGATCCGGCGCAGATGACCAAGGGGCTGGAAGCGGCAGCGGCTGCTGGGATTCCGGTCTTTGGGTTGGATGCTGGCAACGGGCCGGGGGTGGTGCTCAACATCACCTCGGACAACGGGCAGCTGGGCCAGGAGACCGCGCATTTTCTGGCGGAGGCGATCGGCGGCGAGGGGGCGGTCGTTCTGTTCACCCACGACCCGCACCCAGGGGTGCGGGCGCGCGCCGAAGCGGCTGCCGCTGAATTTGCCACCTATCCAGGGATCACAGTGGTCGAGAAGAAGCACATCGAGGTGCCGGGTCCGGTGGATTTTGCGCGCAGCACCACGCAGGATCTGCTGACCGCCTATCCCAACGACGGCGACATTGCCGGCATCTGGGCGGGCTGGGATGAGCCGGCCCTGGGGGCGACGCAGGCGATCGAGGCGGCCGGGCGCAGTGGGATTGCGGTGGTGGGGATCGACGGCACCGACTTTGCGCGCGCCGAGATCGGCAAGGGGGGGGCCTTTGT
Source organism: uncultured Chloroflexota bacterium (assembly GCA_903858085.1). Classification (GTDB taxonomy): domain Bacteria; phylum Chloroflexota; class Anaerolineae; order Caldilineales; family Caldilineaceae; genus Caldilinea. The sequence goes on along the minus strand of CAIOHJ010000069.1, from coordinate 34,827 downwards.
GGCCTCGATCGCCCAGGATTTCGACGGCATGGCGCAACAGCTGGCTGAGATCATTGCGGCGTATCTGGCCGGCGAAGCGCCGGCGAGCGAGAGTGTGCAGATCCCAGGGGTGCTGGTGACTGCCGAGAACGCCCAGTAGAGGGGGCGCGGTTTCTGCTGGCGGCGGGGCTGGGCCGGTTGTCCAGCCCCGCCGCCAGCTTTGGAGAAGGATGGGTCTATGCAGAGCATTGTAGCGGTCGACATCGGCACTGCGGGGGCCAAGGCCGCGCTGGTGGGGCGGGATGGGCGTCTGCTGGCGAGTGCGCTGGCCACCTATCCCACCCAGACTGCAGCCGGCAACCGGGTTGAACAGCAGCCGCAGGATTGGTGGGCTGCGGCTGTGCAGGCGCTGCAGGCGCTTTGGGGGCAGGCACCGGCGACGTCGGTGGCTGCTCTGATTTTGAGTGGGCAGATGCAGGAGACCATTTTGTTGGGGGCAGAGGAGAGCCTGGGGGCGGCGATCCTGTATTCTGACAGCCGGGCGCAGGCTGAGGCGGCGTCGATCGAACGGCGGGTGGGGGCGGAGCTGCTGATACAGCGGACCGGCAACCTCCAAGGTGCAGCGAGTGTGCTGGCCAAGTGGTGCTGGCTGGCCCGCCACGAGCCCGAGCGGCTGGCGGCCACCTCGACGATCTTGTTGGGCAGCCACGACTATGTGGCCTGGCGGCTGTGCGGTGTGCGCGCCACGGATCCGACCACTGCGGCGACGACTGGCCTGTTGGGCTGGCGAGATGGGCTCTGGCTCGACGATCTGTTGGAGGAGTTGGGGTTGGAGAGGGCGCTGCTGCCTGCGCTGCACCCGGCGGGGAGGGTGGTGGGGCAGGTCAGTGTGGCGGCGGCGGCTGAAACGGGCCTGCGGGCAGGCACGCCGCTGTTGCAGGGGGTGGGGGATCTGGGGGCCACGACGGTGGGGGTGGGGGCGGCGGCGGCTGGAACGCTCTACGCCTATCTGGGGACGAGCGGCTGGCTTGCGGTCAGCCGTGACGAGGCAGAGCCGCTGGCCGAACGGGGGGTCTTTACGATCTGCCATGCCCAGCCTGGGCGGTGGATTCAGGTGGCGCCGCTGTTGACGGCTGGGGGCAATTTGGATTGGCTGCGCCAGGTGTTGGTGCCGCTGGGGCAGCCCTTGCCGGCCTATGACGCGCTCGACGCACTGGCGGCTGGCGTGCGTCCGGGCAGCGGTGGGGTGCTCTACCTGCCCTATCTGAACGGAGAGCGATCGCCCTTCAACGACCCCCAGGCGCGTGCCGGGTTTTTGGGAATTTCGGGGGCGACGACACAGGCCGAGCTGGTGCGGGCGGCGATGGAGGGGGTTGCCTACGCCTATCGTGCGCTGCGTGAGGCGATCGGGGTGGTGCAGCGTGGGCCCCTGCTGTTGGCAGGGGGGGGTGGGCAGTCGGCGGTGTGGGCGCAGATTCTGGCGGACGTGTTGGCGGTTTCAGTGCAGGTCGTTGCGGATCCGGGGGATGCACCGGCGCGTGGGGCGGCCCTGGTGGCGGGCCATGCGTTGGGCTGGTATTCCAGTCTGGCCCCGGTGGAGCACGCCTTTCCGGTGGCTGCGACCTACGTTCCGAACCCACGCCATCTTCAGCGCTACGACCATCTCTACGGGATTTTTGTCGGGGTATACCCTGCGCTGCGTTCGGCGTTTGCGGCGTTGGCGCAGGAGGAACGGACTTTGAGGTGAGCAGAAGCTGCATCGCAGCAGGTCAAATCCATCTGGGAACCTCTTCCTGGCTGTTTGAGGGCTGGCGGGGGGTATTTTACCCGGAACGACTGGCACGTGCGGGCTATCTTTCCTTTTACGCCAGCCAGTTTGACACAGTCGAGGTCAACACCAGCTTTTATGCGATCCCGGCGCCGGCGACCTTGCTCAGCTGGGTGGAGAGTGTGCCAGAGGGCTTCACCTATGCGCTCAAGTTTCCGCGGGCGCTGACCCACGAACGTCGGCTGGTCGACGGGGAGGGGTTGGCGCTTGCGTTTCTGGATGTGCTGCGTTCCTTGGGCAGCGCGTGTGCGCCGGCGTTTTTGCAATTCCCACCGGATTTTACTCGGCGTCGTGAGGGGCGGGTGCTGGCCTCTTTTTTGGACTGGCTGGCCAGCGAGGCTGCCGGGCTGCGCATTGCGGTGGAGGTGCGTTCCGCCGACCTGATGACGCCCGCCTTTGCTGCTTTTCTGGCCGAGCGGAAGCTGGGGTTGGTCCTGGCCGACCGCGAGCAGGGGGTTGACCTGTTTGAGTGCTGGGCGGAACGGGTACAAGCGGGGGAGGGGCCGGATTTTGCGTTGATCCGCTGGATCGGCGACGGGCGCAGTGGGCCGGACAATCAGCTGCGGGTGCACCGGGATGCGCAGCTGGCGTTGTGGGCGCAGCGACTGGAATGGTTGGCGGGGCAGGGCAAGGCGGTGTTTGGCTACATGCACAACCCCTATGAAGGCCATTCTCCGGCCAGCGTACGTCGTCTGCGTGCGTTGCTGGCGGCGAATGTGCCGCTCTGGCCGCCCAACAGTGCCCAGCTCAGCCTGTTTTGAAGGGCGGAGATGGCCGGGAGGGCTGTTTGGGCTGTCAGTTGGGTAGAACCGGGGCATGGAGGCAGAGCGATTGGCGGCAAGCGTTGCTTTGTGCTACGCTGTGAACCATGTGAGAGGGCGGCGACGAAAGGCACTATGGACAGAACACCACCGACAGCCAAAAGCGACGAAATTGAACTGTATATTCGGACCTACTATTCTCTGTTGCGCAGCAGCGGGCCGGTGCGCATTCGCAGCATGGAGGAGACGCACCGGGGGATGCGCTCCAACCTGCACCATCTGGCGGACAGCGCTGAGGTCGACATTTCGGCGCTGGTCTATTCGGCGTTGCGGTTGCCCGATGCGATCGTTGACACCCAGCTGATGGTCATGGGGCAGATGGAGGAGGTCTTTGCGCGGGCGGGTTACACGCTGGTCGATTGGCGTTCGGTCAGGGCGCGGGCTCGGCGGCGCAAATACTACTACGACGAACAGAGTCGCACGATGGCGGCCTTTGTGGCCAGTGTGAGCGACATCGACGACCTGGTGCCCTGCATGGTCACCTTTCAGATCGAGTGGAACAAGTTGCACGAGCGGCTCAACAACGGCCGTCTGCGCGACCTGCTGTTGGGACAGGGGGCCCTGGTGCCAGCCAACAGCGTCGAGCTGAGGGGGGAGATCGAGCGGGTGCTGGCGTTGGGGCCGGGGGAGTTGGAGCGGCTGGGGCAGCTGTGGCCGGGGGGGCGGCTGGTCGCCAACCTGCGCAAGGCGGTGCATCGTCGTCTGGATTTGCGCATGACAGTGTTGGGCAGCGGGCTGGGGGACTATCGGCGCAGCGTCCAGGATTGGTGGGCCAACTTGGAAAAGACCGCCGAGCCGCTGAATCTGAATGAACGGCCGATCTATTTTGTCAGCAGCAACACGCACAGCCTTGTCAATCTGGTGACTGGCCTGGCCGGGGAATTCCAGGCAGAGATTTTGGACTATGTGCGGCGGGAAAACCCGGAGGAGCTGTTGGCGGAGCTGGAGGCGTTGCCGGAGCCAGGAGGGGGGTATTTGCAGAACTTTTTGTATTATGCCTCGCGCCTGTATCTGAGCAGCCTTTCCGAGCAGAATGCGGGGGCGCGGTTGGTTGCGGCGCGCGAGCGGGCAGTGGGGGTGACGCGGGTGAGTGACCCGCACTGTCTGGATGTAGAGGCGCAGATCTTTGAGCTGCGTGCGCTGGACCGTTGGCGGATCGACCCGCGGCTGCAGATTTTGGACGACGAAGCGTGGGCGCTGCTGAGGGAGAGCGACGCTTTGGTGTTGAACATTGACTACCCGTTGGGGATGGCTGCCTACCATCTTTTCAGCCAGATCAGCACGGCGGTCGGGCGGATCATGGGGGTCTATGTGTTGGGGAAGGCAGCCACGCTCAACGGGCGGGTCGGGGATGTGATGATCCCGAACGTCGTCTACGACGAGCATTCGCAAAACACCTTTCTCTTTCGGAACTGTTTTACGGCGACCGATCTGAGCGGGCTGCTCAACTTTGGTACGGTCTTTGACAACCAGAAGGCGGTGACGGTGCGGGGCACCATTTTGCAGAACCGGCAATTCATGCATGTCTTTTATGAGGAGGGGTACACCGACATCGAGATGGAATCGGGGCCCTATCTTAGCGGGATCTACGAGGATGTCTATCCGCAGCGCTACCCCATCAATGAGATTGTCAACCTGTTTATCAACGTTCCTTACGACATCGGGCTGATTCACTATGCCAGCGACACCCCGATCAGTCGGCGGCAGACGTTGCTGAGCAAGAGCATGAGCTATTTTGGGGTGGATGCCACCTATGCGACCTCGATTGCTGTGATGCGGCGAATTTTGGGCCAGGAGGTATCGCGCATGGGGCATTTGAAGCGGGGGGGGCAGTTTGAAAAGATGAGGGGGGGCTGGGATGGTTGACAGCGGTGATGGGGGGGGACGCACGTGAAGGTTGGTTTTGTAATGCCGCCTCGCCGGTCTACGTGGGCCTGGCGGTTGACTCATTTTTTGCTGTCTCTGCTCCGGCCTTTTGTGTGTCGGCTGCAGGTGGAGGGGTGGGAGAACATTCCGGGGGAGGGGGGATACATCCTGACCTGCAACCACACGATGGGCCCGGACTATCTGGTGATCGGCTACCTGGCGCCGCGTCAGGTTTATTTCATGGTCAAAGCGGAGCTGATCGAGCTCAACCGTTGGTTGGGCAGCTATCTGCGCAGTGCCGGCTGTTTTCCGGTGCGTCGGGGAGACGGCGACCTGGGGGCGATTCAGCATGCGATCGACCTGGTGCGGGGCGGGCAGGTATTGGGGATGTTTCCGGAGGGGACGCGCAGCCGCAGCGGTCAGCTGCAGCGGGGGCGGTCGGGGGCTGCCTATGTGGCGATCCGTGCTCAGGTGCCGGTGGTGCCGGCGGTGGTGATCAACTCGGAGGCGATCGTGCGGCGCAGCAACTGGTGGAATTTCAAGTTGCGGCCGTTGGTGACGGTGCGGGTGGGGGAGCCGTTGTGGCCGCCGCAGGATCCGGAAGATCGTCGCGGGTTGCGTGCGTTCACGCGGGAGATCATGCAGGCGACTGCTGCGCTTTTGCCGGCCCAGCTGGGGGAAGTGCAGGAGGTGGAGGAGCTGTGAAGTGGCCAGCGGAGGCCACGTGGATGTGGCGGCTGTTGTACATGGTGGTCTTTTTGATTCGGCCATTTTTTGTGCGCATCCAGGTAGTGGGGCAAGAAAACGTGCCGTTGGTGGGGGGGTGTCTTTATGCCATCAACCACACGATGGGGCCAGACTATCTGCTTGTTGGCTACACATCGCCGCGCCAGGTTTACTACATGGCAAAGTCGGAGCTGTTTGGCGGGCGGCGTTGGCTGGAGCAGCTGGTTGTTGCTGCTGGGGCGTTTCCGGTTCGGCGTGGCCAGGGGGACCGTGAGGCATTGGAGCGGGCGGCGTTTCTGGTGCGGGGTGGGAAGGTGGTGGGGATGTTTCCGGAGGGGACGCGCAGCCGGAATGGGCGGCTGATGCGGGGCAAGACGGGGGTGGCGCGCATTGCGTTGTTGGCGGGGGCGCCTGTGGTGCCGGTGGCGGTGATCGGCTGTGAGGCGATCGGGCGTGAGGTATTCACCTTCAAGCGGCGTCCGGGGGTGAGGGTCTGTTATGGTCGTCCTCTGCTGCTGGAGGGGGACGCTGAGAATGTGGCGGATGTGGAGCGGTGGACGACGGCGGTGATGGGGGCGTTGGCGGCGTTGCTGCCTGAAGAGCGGCGGGGCTATTATGGGGAGGGGTAGGCGGGGGGGGTCTGTGCCACAGGCACAGACCCCGCTTGTTTAGAGCTTTGCCATCAGCTGGGCCAGCGCTTCGCGGCTGGGGCGGGTCTGGGCCTGGCTGAGCTGGGCGAGGGGGGTATCGGTGATCTGGAGCGTATCGACGAAGCTGGGGGTTTGGGGTTCGATATAGAAAATGCCGGTGAGCAGTTTTTGCTGTTGGCGGGCCTCTTCGAGTGTGCGGTAGGCCAGGTATTTGTCGGTGGGGTCGTAGTCGTTCCCCAGCCGTTTGAGGACGAGTGAAGAGCCGTCGTGGAGCTTCACTTCGGTTTCGTCGGCCTCTTCGGTGATCTCGATCGGATCGTAGGAGGGGACGAAGCTGAGTTCGTGCAGGGGGATCTCGAATTCTTTGCCGAAGGCGTAGCTTTTGGTGGAGCTTTCGTGGTTGTTGAAGGTGACGCAGGGGCTGATCACGTCGAGCACGGCGAGGCCGTTGTGGGCGATGGCGGCTTTGAGCAGGGCATCGAGCTGTTTGGCGTCGCCGGCGAAACTGCGGGCGACGAAGGTGGCGTTGGCGGCCAGCGCTTCCAGGCAGATATCGAGGGGCATATAGGGGTTGGTGCCTGCGTATTTGAGGGTCTGGTTCAGGTCGGCGGTGGCGCTGAACTGCCCTTTGGTCAGCCCGTAGACCCCGTTGTTTTCCACGACATAGACCATTGGCACGTTGCGGCGCACCAGATGTTTGAACTGGCCGATCCCGATCGAGGCGGTGTCGCCGTCTCCGCTGACGCCGATGCCGATCAGGGTGCGGTTGGCGACCAGGGCGCCGGTGGAGACGGAGGGCATGCGGCCGTGCAGTGAATTGAAGCCATGGCTCATGCCGAGGAAGTAGGCGGGTGTCTTGCTGCTGCAGCCGATGCCGCTGAACTTGACGACATCCTGCTGTTTGAGTCCCATCTCCCAGGCAGCGTTGATGATACGTGCGCTGATGCTGTCATGTCCGCAGCCGTTGCAGAGGGTGGAATCGGCGCCTTTGTAGGCAGTTTTTTCCAGGCCGAGCGGGTTGAGCTTGGGGGCTCGGGCTGTGCGTGTAGGTGTGGCAGTCATGGGTAGCTTCCTCGTTTACTGGGTAATCTGTTCGGTGATCCAGCGGGCGGAGAGGGGCAGGCCGTCGCATTTGGCTGCCGAGACCAATCGGGTGCTCAGCCCGGGCAGTTCGGTCAGCAGGATTTCGTAGAGCTGGCCGTCGCGGTTGTTTTCGACGACATAGACCCTCTCGTACCGTTCGACAAAGGCGCGCACCTCGCTGTTGATGGGCAGGGCGCGGAGGCGCAGGTAGCTGGTCGGGATGCCCTGGTCGAGCAGGCGGGAGCGGGCTTCGACGACAGCAGGGTGGTTGCTGCCCATGCTGAGGATGGCGATGCGGGCGCCGTCGACCTCTTGGAGGATGGGGGCAGGGACCAGCGAGCGGGCGGTTTCGAACTTGCGTGCCAGCCGTTGCAGGTTGTTTTCCCAGTCGGAGGCTCGTTCGCTGTAGGTGGCATAGGGGGTGTGGCCGGTGCCGCGTGTGAAATAGGCGGCGGCTGGGTGGTCGGTGCCGGGCACGGTGCGGTAGGGGATGCCGTCGCCGTCGACATCCAGGTAGCGTCCCCAGCGTTGGCCGTTGTGCTCTTCTTTGAAGGCATCGAGCTGCTGGGCGGTGAGCACCTTGCCGCGATCGAGCGGTGTTTCCGGGTAGGAGAACTCCTTGGAGATCCAGAGATTCATGCCGATATCGAGGTCGCTGAGCACGAAGACGGGGGTTTGGAGCCGTTCGGCCAGGTCGAAGGCTGTGGAGGCCATCTCGAAACATTCGGTCGGGTCGGCGGGCAGCAGGACGGGGTGGCGTCCGTCGCCGTGGCCCAGGAAATAGGCGGCGAGCAGATCACCTTGGCTGGTGCGGGTGGGCAGCCCTGTGCTGGGGCCCATGCGTTGGATGTCCCAGATGACGGCGGGGATTTCGGTGAAATAGCCGAAGCCGATAAACTCGGCCATCAGGCTGATGCCGGGTCCGCTGGTAGCGGTCAGGGCGCGTGCGCCGGCCCAGCCTGCGCCGATCACCATGCCGATGGCGGCGAGTTCGTCTTCCGCCTGGACGATGGCGTAGGTGGCCTTTTGGGTTTCCGGCTCGCGGCGGGTCTGGGCGGCGTAGCTGATCATCGACTCGGCGAGGCTGGAGGAGGGGGTAATCGGGTACCAGGCTGCGAAGGTAAAGCCAGCGAAGACGGAGCCGAGGGCACCGGCGCTGTTGCCGTCGATCAGGACGGTTCCTTCGTTGAAGCCGCTCATGCGGCGGACGCGATAGGGTTGGTCGTTGACGAGAGTCTGCTGGGCCCATTCGTAGGCTGCGGTCACCATCGACCAGTTGAGCTGGATCGGTTTGGGTTTGCCGTCGAAATTCCAGTCGAGGGCGTTTTTGATTTCGGCCATCTCGATGTCGAGCAGGAAGGCGGCCACGCCGACGTAGACCATATTGGCGACGTAGCGTTGCAGGGTGTAGGTCACATCGGCGGCTTTGACGAGGGCTTTGACCGGCATGGGGTAGTACTGGACATCTTTGCGGTGATTGGCGACCGGGAGGCTGTCGTCGTAGAGGATGATTCCGCCGGGCACGACGCTTTCCATATCTTCAGCCACGGTGGCGCCGTTCATGCAGATCATGATTTCGACGCGTTCTCGGCGGGCAAGGAAGCCATCTTTGCTGAGGCGGATGTTGTACCAGGTGGGCAGCCCCTGGATATTGCTGGGGAAGAGGTTTTTGCCGGTCACGGGGATGCCCATTTTGTAGAGGGAGCGGATCAGCAGGTTGTTGCTGGTCTGGCTGCCAGAGCCATTGGCGGTCGCCACGTTGAGATTGAAGTCGTTGTAGACCCACTGGCTGACCTGTTTGGCTGGGGCTTCTTGTACTGTCACACTCATTGCTTTTCCTCCCTGATCAGGGATATGGCGGATAAAAAATGGATCGTTTCATACGGTCACAAACTTTGTTCACAAACTCAATCACAAATTTTGTTCACAAACTCAGTCACAAACGGTGTGAGAGGCACCGGCGGACGCGAAATGGGAGGGCTGCCTGGTTGGCTGGGGGGCTGGGGGGCTGCGTTGGCTCTGCACTTCGAGGGCCAGCCCGCGTTCGTTGAGCAGCTGCATATGTTCGATGAGCAGCTGTTTGCCTTCGGCCACCTGGCCTGTGCAGATGGCTTCGACGATCTGTTCGTGGTAGCGCCAGACTGCGCGCAGGTAGCCGTAGTCGGCGTAGGTGTTCAGTTCGACGGCCTCGTAGGCTTCCCAGTAGGCTTCGAGCAGGCCGACCACGAAGGGGTTGTCGAGCTGGCGGTAGATGGTCAGGTGCAGGGAGCGGTGTTCCTGGGAGGGGATCTGGATGCGCGGTTCGCTCAATTTTTGCCAGGCGGCGGCGACCAGGGTGCGGAGGGTGGCATGGTCTTCTGGCTGGAGCTGGTGGACGGCCTCTTCCCAGTAAGCGGTTTCGAGGTGGGCGCGCAGGCTGCTGAAGGCAGCAAAAAAAGCAGGGTCGATGGCGAGGGCGGAGAGGAGGCTGAGCCGGACGGCGGGCAGGAAACTGTATTCTGTGCGGTTGATGCCGCGGCGTGGGCTGGCTTTGACCAATCCCAACATGCGGGCCACCTCGAACTGTTCGCGCAGCTTGCCCATGCTGATCCCGGTTTCGGCGCTGATCTCCGCCAGCGCTGGCAGCCTTTCTCCGGACGGGTGGCCGTTGGCCAGCAGGTAGTGCAAAAAATCTGAATCAATTTTTGAAAAAATCATAAAAAATGTAATTAATATAATTATTACAAATGATTACACAGAAAATAGTATCACAGCTTCGGGGGAAAGTCAACTGTGGGGGGGGAAGGGAGGCGCCTGCTCGGCAGCGGGCGCCCTGGGGCGGCTTCAGCGGGTGGTGGGGTCAGCCAGGTAGGTGGCGGCGGTGCTGGCCAGCAGTGCGACGGCGGTGGGCAGCATGCGTTCGTCGAAGTCGAAGGTGGGGCTGTGGTGGGGGCTGTGGAGGGGGCCGGCGGGGTCACTGGCGCCGACCAGGGCGTAGCAGCCGGGGGCGCGCATCAGGAATTCGGACATATCTTCGCCGACCATGGCGGGGGGGATGGTGGCGATCTGGCTGGCGCCGACCAGCTGGGTGCCGACCTTGCGCATCAATGCGGCGCCAGCTTCCGAGTTGATGGTTGGCAAGACGGCGGGGGAGAAGATGAGTTCGCAGGTTGCGCCGTAGGCGGCGCACACGCCTTCGGCGACGGCGCGCATGCGGTGGACGAGCTGGTCGCGGACAGCGATGTCGAAGGAGCGGATGGAGCAGCTCAATTCGGCGCGTGCGGCGATGACATTGCAGATGGTGCCGGCGTGGAAACTGCCCACGGTGATCACGGTGGGGGTAGTGGGGTCGATGTTGCGTGAAACGATCGTCTGCCAGGCCAGCACGATCTGGCTGGCGACCACGACGGCGTCGACGGTTTCGTGGGGCATCGCGCCGTGGCCGCCGACGCCGTTGACGACCAGGTCGACGCGGTCGGCGCCGGCCATCAAGGGGCCCGGTTGGATGACGAGGGTGTTGAGGGGCAGGCGGCTCCAGAGGTGGATGCCGAACGAGGCTTGTGGGGTGGGGGGGGCCAGGACGCCCTCGGCGATCATGGCCTGGGCGCCGCCCAGCCCTTCTTCTGCGGGTTGGAAGACCAGTTTGACGCGGCCGGCGAGTTGGTTGCGGTGCTGGTTGAGCAGCTGGGCCACCCCCATGCCGATGGCTGTGTGGCCGTCGTGGCCGCAGGCGTGCATGACGCCGGGGGTTTGTGAACGGTAGGGGAGCTCATTTTCTTCTTGGATGGGGAGTGCGTCCATATCGAAGCGGACCAGGACGGTGGGGGCGTCGGGGGGGAGTGTGTCCGCTTCGACGACAGCGACGACGCCGGTTTTCCCGACCCCTGTGGTCACCTCCAGCCCGAGCGAGCGCAGGTGTTCGGCCACGACGGTGGCGGTACGGATCTCTTGGAAGCCCAGTTCGGGGTGGCGATGAAAATCGCGGCGCCAGGCCACCAGCTGGTCGAAGAGCTGGTGGGCTTCGGTTTGGAAGGTGTGGGTCAGGGACATGGTCTGCTCCTTGGTCGGCTCTTCTCTGTCGGCTCTTCTCTGTCGGCTCTTCTCTGCCGGGTGCTGTTGGGGGGGAGGCAGGGATTCAAAAAAATCAGACGGGACCTTGTTCGACGCCGTCGTAGATGGCATGGACTTCGCTGCCGTGGAAGCGGGCGGTCTGGCCGGTAGGGGGCAGCGGCTCTGCGTAGAAAAATTGGGGGAGTTCGTCGTCGGCAGCGGTGAAGCCGGCCTGGCGGTTGAACTCGCGTTCGTAGTAGAGGGTCTGGCGGCCGAGTTCTTCGAAGAAGCTGGGGGTCAGCCCGGCATCGTGGGCGGCGTTGAGGGCGTCGGTCAGAAAGTGGAGATTGACATTGGTGACGCTCTGGCCAAACATACAAAAGCCGAGCGAGTCATTGGCGGCCACCTTGATCTGTTGTTTGAGGCTGAGGTCGAGCAAGGTTTCCAGGTCCATGTCACGGCTTTTGAGGCGGGGGAGGTTGCCGGCAGTATGGTCGGCGCCTTGGGCGGTGACCATCATGGTGATGCCGGTGGCTTCGACCACGCGTGGGTCGTAGGCGGAGATGGCCTGTTTTTTGATGACGGGCACGCGTGCCACCTGGTATGTTCTGCCGACGGCGGCGGTGCCTTGGGCCCAGAGCCGTCCTTGTTCTGAGCCGTTGCGGATTTCGGCCAGCGCCTGGGTCATCCAGTCGACGTCTCCGAAGGGGGCGAGGCCGGCCTCCATGAGTACGGCGAGGGTGGCGCCGGTTTCGATGGTATCGACGCCGAGGTCGTTGGCGATCCAGTTGAGTGCGGCGAGGTGGTCTGGGTCGTGGATGCCGCAGTTGGTGCCGAGCAGGCCGAGGGTTTCGTACTCGACGGGGGAGACGACCTCTTTGCCGGCGGCGTCGAAATAGACATTGCTGCACTGGATGGCGCAGCCTGGCATGCAGGGGTGTGTCTGTTGGCCGCCGCGGCGGGTATTGAGCTCGCCGATAAAATCGCCGCCCATTTTGAAAGGTTCGCCGGGCTGGCTCTGGCTGCCGGCGGAAAAATTGTGGACGGGCAGCCCGCCGATGTAGTTTTGGTAGTCAGCCATCCCCATGGTGCCGACTTTGTTGTAGAAATTCATGACGATCGAGTCTTCGCGCAGCAGGCGGGTGTACTCTTTGCTGCTGGCGGCGACTTTTTTGGGGTCGCCGAAGGGGGGGGCTTTGTCGAGGTCGACCAGGATGGCTTTGATGCGTTTGGAGCCCAGCACGGCGCCGACGCCGCCGCGTGCGGCCAGGCGGGAGGGGCGCAGCTCTTTGTCGCTGAAGGCGATGCCGGCGATCAGCCCCTGGTATTCGCCGACGGGTCCGCAGAGGGCGAGGGCGATCTTGCGTCCGTACTGTTGGTAGAGCAGTTCGGCTGCGGCGTAGTTGCCCAGGCCGAGGAAGGGGGTGGCGTCTTCGAAGGTGATCTGGCCAGTTTTGTGCAGGTGCAGGATTGTCCAGTGGGGGGCTGCGTTGTGGAGGGTGAAGCCGGCGATGCGGAGCTGGCCGAGCGCGTAGCTGAAGGTGCCGCCGCCGTTGGCCTCTTTGATCCCCCCGGTCAGGGGGCTTTTGCAGCCGACGCTGGTGCGGTTGGCATTGGAGAAGGTGGTGCCGGCGAACGGGCCGGCGGAGAAGATGAGCGGGTTGGCTGGGGAGAGGGGGGCGACACCCGCCAGCCCACTTTCGACCAGGGTTTTGGCGATCAGGTAGCGGCCGGCCAGGATGATTTCCCGGCCGTGCAGCGTGCGGGGGGTGACGGTCTGGGTGGAGAGGTCGATTTCGTAGTACGTTCGCATCGTGAGACTCCAGTTTGTCGGATCGAATGCGGGCTGAAGCGGCCTTCAGCCTGTTCGCAGACGGATCGTTGCAGACAAGGGCTAGAGTATATCATGGTTTGGGCAGGTGGACCAACTCGGCGGGGGGGTGCCGCAGCAGCAGCGCGGCCACGAGTGCGAAGCCGGCGGCCCCGACTGCGCCGGCGACGGTGGGTCCGAGCAGGACGTTGGGGGTGCCGGTGAGGCAGAGGGTGGTGATGGCTGCAAAGCCGTTGAGTGCGCCATGGCCGATGACTGCTGGCCAGACGCTCTCTCCTTTCAGGGTCAGCCACCCCAGCCAGACGCCGACCACAAAGGTCATCCAGCACATCATCAGGATGCCGGACCCGGGAAAGCCGGGGTAGTTCAGCCCGTAATTGTGTCCTAGCGCGATGACGGGGGCGTGCCAGAGGCCCCAGAGGAGTCCCATTGCCACCATCGTTTTGCGCCAGCCCAGGGGGAGCAGTTTGGGCTGCAGATAGGCTCGCCAGCCGAATTCTTCGCCAAAGGTGAAGAGGCCATTGATGAGCGGGGCGATCAGGATTGCCTGCAGAGACTGGAGCAGCACCAGGGTTTCGACGGGGATGGGCAGCGGCTGCCCGGTGGCTTGTTCGATCAGCTGGCGAGCAGCCGTCAGGGTCGGGTCAAACTGGGCAGGGAAGAGCAGATAATAGGCGGCCCCTCCGACCAGGATGAGCAGCGGTGTGCCCAGCCAGGCCAGCGCCCAGAAACGCCAGCGTCCTTTGCGCAGCTGGGGGCGCAGCCCGAGATCCTGCCAGCCCTCGTGTGTGACCCATCGGGTCAGCAGGTGTGCCAGGGTGGGTGCGGGCATGACCACCCCGGCCAGCAGCAGCAGGGGCAGGTTGATGCCAGCCACGAGGGGGGGGCTGGCCAGCCCGCCGGTCAGCGCGATGGCCAGGCTGGCGCTCCAGGCGATACCGAAAGCCAACAGCAGAAAAATTGTGATCCTGCGGCGGTCGATCGTGCTGGGGATCATTTGAATGCCTCCTGACGCGACTTCGATCCATCTGGCCTTTTCTCAAGGGATACCTGAGCTATCTGTTGCTGTGTCCTGGGGGGATGCATGTGTGTCTGTTCCTTTCTGAATAAGAGCTTTTGGCGGCTGGAGAGCAGGATGATCCGATCCTGGGGGGGGGAAGTGGGGCAGGCGTTCAGGGTAGGTAATTTTGCGCATAGTCAGGATATCTTCATTCTGGTCTTCAGCCATGCGGCCCACGCTGTCTTTGAGTGCAGACGAAACGGAGCATACCACAACGGGGGGGGGATTGTCATTTGGGCAGAGAGCTGGGGGAGGCTGTCGTACGGAGAGTGGTGGGTGAGTTTGCCAAAGTGTCGGAAGGGGGCTAGGATCATCGGCTATGGCAGACGAACGATTTGAGTGGTTGGAGATCCCCGCTGCGCCGGTGAAAAAAGCGGTCAAGGTCAAAGAGCCGCTTCATGCGGTGGCGGGCAAGCGCTGTCCCCAGTGTGGCTGGCTGGACGAAGAGACGTCGTTGCACTGTTTTCGTTGTGGGTACCGGTACAACGTTGACCACGGCATGGCCGAGCGGATTGCCCAGCTGGGGATTCAGCTTCCGCCGCGTCTTTTTGAGGCCAGCCAGAACCTCGAAAATTTTTTTAGAACCCATGGGCGGGCTCGGCCGCCCGAGCCGACGGCGATCTATCGGTTGCGGCTGGAGGCGGAGCTGTTGCAGCTGAGCCGGGGGTTTGACCGTCTGATCTGTCTTGACGAGATTGCGGTCGACCAGTACGAGCATCAGATCGAGGCGGCGTTGCGTGCGTTGCGCGAGATGCGGGGGCGGGCCTTGCTGGCCGACGAAGTGGGGTTGGGCAAGACGATCGAGGCTGGCATCGTCATGAAGGAGCTGATCCTGCGTGGGTTGGTGCAGTCGGTGTTGGTGTTGACGCCTGCGTCGTTGACCGAGCAGTGGCGTGAGGAATTGGGCAGCAAATTTCGGGAAGAATTCACGGTGGTGGAGCAGCTGCAGCGGTGGCAGGCGGTTCAGCGTACGGCGGGTGGGCGTTGGATTGTCAGCCTGGATCGGGCCAAACTGGCCCATCAGCGGGAGGCGATTCTGGCGCGTGACTACGACCTGTTGATTGTCGACGAGGCCCACAAACTCAAAAACCGCAACACGCTGGCCTGGCAGTTTGTCAACCAGATTCGCAAGCGGTACGTGTTGATGTTGACGGCCACCCCGATCCAGAACGACCTGATGGAGCTGTACAGTTTGATCACGATTCTGGCGCCGGGCCAGCTGGGGACGGTCCGGGCATTTCGTCGCCATTTTTTGGAGAGCTACGACCCCCGTCAGCCGCGCAACACGGCGGCGTTGCGCGGTCTGCTCAACGACGTGATGATCCGCAACCGGCGCAGCAAGGTGGCCATCCAGTTTCCCAAACGGCAGGCTGCCATCTACCATCTTGAGCTGAGCGAAAGAGAATGGCAGCTCTACCGGGGTGTCACCGACTACATTCGTCGTCGTTTCCGGGATGCAGACAGCGACAAACAGCTGCGGCTGACCTTGCTCACCCTGCAAAAGGAGCTGAGCAGCAGTCCGCAGGCGCTTGGGCACACGTTGCGCCGGATGGTGGAGGACCCGGCGCATGGCGAGCGGGTGCGGGCGGAGCTGGGGGCTTTGGCGGAGCTGGCGCTCTCTATTCCGCAGAGCCGCAAGCTGGAGGCCGTCTGCGAAATTTTGGAGCGTTTCCCGGGCAAGTTTCTCATCTTCACCGAATATCGTCAGACCCAGGAGGCGATTCTGGCGCTGCTCGCCCGGCGGGGGATTGCTGCGGCTGCCTTTCATGGGGGGCTGGATCTTGCCCAGAAAGAGGGGGCGATCGCCCGTTTTCGCCAGGAGGGGGCAGAGGGGGCGCGGGTGCTGGTAAGCACTGAGAGCGGCGCTGAAGGGCGCAACCTGCAGTTCTGTCACCAGCTGATCAACTATGACCTGCCATGGAACCCGATGCGGGTCGAACAGCGGATCGGCCGTCTGCACCGTTTGGGGCAGGTCCACGATGTCACCATCTTCAATTTGAGTTGCAACGACACCATCGAGGCGCATGTTCTGGATCTGCTGGCGCGCAAAATTCGCATGTTTGAGCTGGTGATCGGCGAACTTGACCTGATTTTGGGCAGTGTAGAGGGGAGGCAGTCTTTTGAGGAGCTGCTGCTTGAGGCGTGGGAGGGGGCGGCCAGCGATGGGGAGCTGGTGGACCGGGTAGCGGCGATCGGGGCAGAGCTGGTCAAGGCGCGTGATCGGTATGAAAAAGTGCGCGAGTCAAACCAGATCTTTGACCGGGCAGTGGGGGAGTGAGGGGGTCTGGGGAGAGATTCGGGGAGGTTGACAGCTTTTTTGGCGATCTTGTAGAATAGGGTACAGCCAGCTTCGGTCATGTTTGTTGCCAGCAAAAGGGTGTGTCGCACACAAAGTGGTAGGTGTGGGGGGGCTGGTGCATGTTGCAGGGTGGGGGAATCGGACAATCGCGTTTTTCAACAGAAGGTGAGAGAAAAAATGAGCAAACAGTTGTGGGCCCGGCTTGTCGGGGGGTGGGTGGCAGGTGTGGTGCTTTTGTCGGCCTGTGCGGCCCCGGCTGCCCCGGCAGGGCAGGAAGCTGCTGCCCCCAGCGGGGGGGCGACTGCCGCCTGTGCGCCGGATGCGCCGGCGCTCTTTGTGGACCGGACCGAACCGCTCCAGATTGCGGTGGTGCGGAACCTGCCTTCCGACGACCACACCAAGCAATTTTTGGAGGGCACGCGCGTCATGGGGGAGTCGCTGGGGTTTGTGGTCGACACCTTTATTGCGGACAACGACGATGCCAGGTTCCAGGAACTGGTGGCCCAGGCGATCGAGAAGGGCTACGACGGGCTGGTCATTTCGCACGGCAAAAAGGATTACTCCTACGACATGCTCAAGCCGGCTGTAGACAAGGGGATCCAGGTTGTGACCTTTGACACGGTGATCGACAAGGAGGGGCAGACCCTGCCCGAGATCACCACCACGTTTCAGGACGATTTCAAGCTGGCGGAGCTCTCGTTGTCTGAGATTGCGGCGCTCAAGACCGACGGCAGCCCGGCTCGGGTCATCAAGCTCTGGTGGGGGCCGGGCGTTCCCCCGCTGGACCGTCGCGAGACCATCTACCAGAAGTTTTTGGAAGAGGGCAAGCTGGAGACATTGGAGACCGTGGGGCCGACCAACTTTCAGGATGTGCAAGGAGACATGGCGGCCAAGGTGGGCGCGCTGCTGGCCAAATACCCCGAAGGAAGCGTAGACGCCATCTGGGGTTCCTGGGATGAGATGGCCAAGGGGGCGTACAAGGCGCTCAAGGATGCTGGCCGCACCGACATTGCGCTGATCTCGATCGACATCTCCAACCAGGACATGAACCTGATGCGTGAGGAAGGGTCGGTCTGGTACTCGACGGCGGCGGTTGACCCGGCGCTGATCGGCATGGTGGACATGCGTCTGCTGGCCAAAAAATTTGCAGGCGAAGAGGTGCCGGCCAACTACGATCTGGAAGCCAGGCTGATCAAGGCGTCTCAACTGAAGCCGGACACCAACATGCTTACCCTGAAGGATGTGGTGGAGGGGTGGGGAAAATCGGATGCGTTCCTCGAGCCTTGGATGGAGCAGCTGGCGGGGTGCATCCCGTAAGGGAGAGGGCACTGGCTTTTTAAGGGAAGCGGGGGCCTGAGCGAGCTGGAGAGGATCGGGCATTGCCTGGTCCTCTTTTTTGTCCGCGCAGGGCTCCAGGGGTGTCTGCGACCTGTTTTTTGTGCAGGGGTGGGCGGCCTCGAGATCTCTGACGATCAAGCAATGTATTTGGGGGAGGTGCATCATCGCAGCCCAGGCCCACCATATCTTGGAGATGAAAAACATCGCCATCGAATTTCCTGGCGTGAAGGCGCTGCAGGGGGTCGATTTCACCGTCCACACCGGCAGAATTCAGGCATTGATCGGTGCCAACGGGGCGGGCAAATCGACGCTGATGAAAATTTTGGCGGGTGCGTACAGCCACTACACGGGCAGCATTCGGATGGATGGCCAGGAGGTAGACATTCACACCCCGCGTGCGTCCAAGGCGCAGGGGATAGAGATTGTATTTCAAGAAGTTGACAGTGCGCTGGTGCCTTCTCTTTCTGTGGCGGAGAACATCATGTTGGATGTGATGGTCAACAAAATGGGGGGGCGTCAGTGGATCAACTGGGCAGAGCTGCACCGTTCTGCCCAGGCAGTTCTGGAGCGGATGGGGGTGCAGCTAGAGACGCGTCTGCTGGCGCAGGAGTTGAGTCTGGCCCAGAAGCAGATGATTTTGATTGCGCGTGCGCTCTGTGAGGACGCGCAATTTCTGGTCTTGGACGAACCGACCGCTCCGCTTTCGATTGCTGAGACGCGGGAGTTGTTTCGTCTGATCAAGGAATTGGCGGCCAACCATGGGGTGGGGGTTGTGTTCATTTCGCATCGGCTGCCGGAGATCTTTGAAATTTGTGAAGAGGTGACGATTTTGCGGGACGGGCAGGTGGTCACCTGCCAGCCAACGGCGGGGCTCACCTCGCTGCAGGTGGTGGAGTGGATGTTGGGCCATCGATTTTCGGAGACCTATCCCAAGAGCCAGGTGCCCATTGGGGGGCCGCTTCTGGAGATTCGCGACTTGACTGCGCGTGAGGAGCAGGTCAGGCAGGTCAGCCTGCGGGTCAATGCGGGGGAGATCGTCGGGGTGGCGGGGCTGGTTGGGGCGGGGAAAACGGAGCTGTGCAAGGCGATTTTTGGTGCGTTGCCGGTCAAGCATGGGGAGATTCGCCTGCGCGGGGCGCCGATCCGGGTGCGCACGCCGCACCAGGCGGTGCGCAGCGGTCTGGCGCTGGTGCCGGAGGAGCGGCGCAAGGAGGGCATTCTGGTGGAGGAGCCGCTCTTTGTCAACCTGTCGCTTTCCAATCTGGCGATTTTTGCCGGCTTTCTGGGGTTTTTGCGCAAGGCAGCGGAACAGCTGGCGGCCCGCCGGATCGTGGCGGAACTGGCCATCAAGACTCCTTCGGAGCAGCAGAAGGTGGCCTATCTTTCTGGGGGGAACCAGCAGAAGGTGGTGGTGGGCAAGTGGTTGAACACGGACGCCGACGTGTACATCTTTGATGAGCCGACCAAGGGTGTGGACATCGGGGCCAAGCATGAAATTTTTGTACTCATCGGCAAGCTGGCGGCGGCTGGCAAGGGGATTCTCTATGCTTCGTGTGAGCTGGCGGAGATCCTGGGCATCACGGACCGGACCTACGTGATGTACGACCGGACCATCGTCAAAGAGCTGGTCACTGCTGACACCACCGAATCTGAGATCCTGTTTTATTCCACCGGAGGCAAATGAGTGATGGCTGCAAAGGCACAGACCCCGATTCGGCTACAGGTTGTCAACTTTATCACCCAATGGGGCACGGTTCTGACCATTCTGGTGTTGGTGGTCTTTTTTGCTGTGTGGATGCCTCCCTTTATCTCGCCCTCCAACCTGCTGACCATCCTGCGCAGCATTTCGATCGTGACGGTGATTGCGATCGGCATCACCCTCTCGTTGACGGTCAACGGCTTTGACCTGTCGGTGGGGTCGGTGGCGACCTTGGCGGATGCGTTGGTGATCTCGGCGTTTGTCTGGTACGAATTTGGGCTCCTTCCTGCGATCTTGATTGCGCTGGGTGGCTGTCTGATGGTGGGTCTGTTGAACTCCTTTTTGATTGTCAAGCTGAGGATTCCCGACCTGTTGGCGACCCTTTCCATGTTGTTTATCGTCGAAGGGGTGGCGACCACCTATACGGGGGGCGGTTCGATCAGCGAAGGGATGCCCCGTCTGGATGGGACGGAGACCTTTGGCAAACTGGACCCGGTTTTCAAAGCCATCGGGTCGGCGCCCTGGATCATTGTGATCATGTTGGTGGTGGTGCTGTTGGTGCATCTCTTTTTGAACCAGACCAAGCATGGGCGTTACCTGTATGTGGTGGGGGGAAACCTGGAGGCGGCGCGCCTGTCTGGCATTCCGGTGGAGCGGTACCGCACCCTGGCCTATGTACTTTCGGCCTTGTTGGCGGCGTTGGGGGGGGTGATCCTGGCGTCCCGCATCGGCTCTTCGCAGATCAATGCGGGGGCAGGCTATCTGATGCCGGCGGTGGCGGCGGCCTACATTGGCTTCAGCGTCGGGGGGGCTGGGCGTCCGAACGCGATGGGGACTTTGTTGGGGGCTGTGTTGATGGGGGTGCTGGAGAACGGGCTGGTGATGATGTCGGTGCCCTACTACTCGTTGAACATCGTCAAAGGGGGGGTGCTGGCCATCGCTCTGGCATCCACCTATTTTCGCAAAAAATGATCGCGCACACCTTCTGAAGCGGAGAATGGAGCCATGTCAAAATTTGATAGCTATTTTTTGATGCAACCGGCGGATGTGGTCGACTATGCGCGCGAAAAGGTGGACCGTTTTGCGGCCGGGGCCCGGCTGGAGTGTGCCGAGATTGGGGATGGCAACATCAACTACATCTTTCGGGTCTGGGAGCCGCAGAGCGAGCACTCTGTGGTGATCAAGCAGGCGGGTCCGACTGCGCGCATTTCGGACGCCTTTGTGTTGTCGACCGACCGCAACCGGATCGAGGCGGAGATTCTGATGTTGGGGCAGCTGTTGGCGCCGGGGTTGGTGCCGCAGGTCTACAAATACGACGAAGTGATGTCCTGCTGCGTGATGGAGGATCTTTCGGACTATGTCATCATGCGTCGTGCGTTGATCGAGCACAAGACATTTCCGCTCTTTGCCGATCACATCACCACCTTCATGGTGAACACGTTGTTGTTGACCTCCGACGTTGTGTTGGATCATCAGAAAAAGAAGGGGATGGTCAAGCGGTACATCAACCCTGAACTGTGCGAGATCACCGAAGATTTGGTGTACACCGAACCGTTCAACGACTACAAAGGGCGCAACGACGTCTTTGCGCCCAACCTGGAGTGGGTCCGGCAGCATGTATACGGGGATGCTGCGCTGCGGCTGGAAGCGGCGAAGCTCAAATTTGGCTTTATGACCCATGCGCAGGCTTTGATCCACGGGGATCTGCACACGGGGTCGATCTTTATCAAGCCGGAGTCGACCAAGGTGATCGACCCGGAGTTTGCCTTTTATGGGCCGATGGGGTATGACACGGGCAACATTGTGGCCAACCTGATCTTTGCCTGGGCGAACGGGGATGCCACTTTGGGGGATCCGTTGGAGCGGGAGGTTTTTTGTGGCTGGGCGGCGAAGACGTTGGTGGAGGTCGTGGATCAGTTCAACCAAAAGTTTTTGACGGCGTGGCCGCTCCATGCGACCGAGGTCTTTGCGCGTGAGCCGGGGGTGGATCGCTGGTATCTGGACAACGTGTTGAGCGATACGGCTGGGGTGGCTGGGTTGGAGATTTTTCGTCGGATTTTGGGGCTGGCGCACGTCAAGGACATCACCTCGATCGCGGATGAGGGGGCTCGGGTGCGTGCCGAGCGCATCTGCATGCAGGCTGGGTTGCAGTTTATCAAGCAGCGTGCGCGTTTTCGGACGGGGGCGGATTTTTTGCAGACCCTGCTGCGCTCTGCGGCGGAGCATCCCAGGCTGTGATCTTTTGGCGATCTTTTGGCGGTGACGGGGATCGGTGTGGGGCTGTTCAGGGGCGGGGGGGGTGCAGCACCGAGCGCACCAGGGGGTGGCCAAATTTGCCGATGGCCTCGGCGACAGCCCAGGCGTCGCGGTGGTGGGGGGGGAGCTGTTGGGGGTCGACCTGCAGCCGGGCGGCTGTGGGGGAGTCAGCGTCGCGGATTTCGTAGATCTGGTGGAAGTCGCCGCTCAGCTTGCGGTAGCGGATGGGGGGGAGCCCTTCCACCTGGCGGTAGGTTTCGCGGCGGAAGAGATCGGCGGGTGTGCTGCGGTAGACATTGCAGCGGAGGCGGGCCAGCAGGGCGCCCAAGGTATTGGACCATTCTTGCAGGCTTTTGCGGTCGACCTCTTCCTCGTAGAGTGCCTGGGTCAGGCGGCGGCGGAAACGGGGTTGGTAGCGGTAGAGGCGCAGGTGGCTGTCCAGGGTGAACTGTCCGATCTGCAACAGTTCATCGAGCACCTCTTCGGCGGAACGGCTCTGTCCGACCCAGTAGCCTTCAAAGCCGGTCCCTTTGACAAAGTAGGGGTTGCGGACCAGCCGCACCGATTCCCAGGCGAGGTAGGGGCGGTCGAAGCGGCGGGCCTCTTCGACCCGTCGGCTGCTGTCGTCTGGTTCGAGTTGGACAAGCCACCACCAGAGGCTGTCGCCAAATGGGACTTCCCCTTCGATACGGCGCATATTGGGGGGTTACCAGTTGGTCACGGAGCCGTCGGGGCGGCGCCAGTGGGGGGCTTCCCAGAAGCGCCAGCTTGCGGCTGCGGCCAGGGATTCGTCGAGTTCGACGCCGAGGCCGGGGCCGGTGGGGAGTGGGTAGCTTGTGCCAACCAGCCTGGGTTGGAGTGGGAAGAAGCGGTCGGCGTCGTGGATGCCGGAGTCGCCGTAGTAGAGGGTTTCGGTCTGGGGGACGCGTGTCTCGAGCCAGGCAAAGTTGGGAACGGCTGCGGCCAGGTGCAGGGTTGCGGCGGTGCAGACAGGACCGAGCGGGTTGTGCGGCATCAGGTCGATGTAGTGTGCCTCTGCCCAGCCGGCCACTTTCATGGCTTCGGTGAAGCCGCCGACGTTGCAGAGATCGATGCGTGCGAAGTCGGTCAGGTGCTCTTCGAGGTAGGGGAGGAACTGCCATTTGCTGGCGAATTCTTCCCCGACTGCAAAGGGGACCGCGGTCAGTCGGCGCAGGGCGGCGTAGGCTGCGGGGCTTTCGTCGCGAATCGGCTCTTCGAGGAAGTCGAGTGTGCCGGCTGGCATGCGTTGGCAGAAAGAAGCGGTCTCGGCGATGGAGAGGCGGTGGTGGTAGTCGATCCCGAGCACGAGGGTGCTGCCGCAGGCCTCGCGCACCTGGGTCAGCCAGTGGGCGGTGGCGGCAATGCTGGCGCGTGGGTCGAAGATGCTGCTCTCGCTGGTAAACCCGCTGGCGCGGTCGGGCATCATGGGGGTCACACGGATGACCTGCCAGCCATGTTGGATCAGCAGCTGGACCTCGTCGAGGAGGGCGGGGCCGGCGCTGGTGGTCGTTGCGAAGCATGGGATGAAATCCCGTTGTCGTCCGCCCAGCAGCTGGTAGACGGGGACATTGAGGGCTTTGCCGGCGATATCGTAGAGGGCGATGTCGATGGCGCTTTGGGCGGCCAGCAAGACGCGGCCGCCCTCAAAATACTGGCTGCGATAGAGCTCCTGCCAGATCCGGCCGATCTGGAGCGGGTCCTGGCCGATCAGGAACTCGCTGAAATGGTTGAGGGCGCCGATCACAGCCAGCTCGCGGCCGCTGAGCCCGGATTCGCCCAGGCCGGAGAGGCCTTCGTCGGTTTCGATTTTGACGACGAGCTGGTTGCGGTTGCCGATCCAGATGGGAAAGGGTTTGATGGCGGTGATGCGCATGGGATGCTTTCCTGTTCGGTTCAGCTGTGCAGGCCAGCGGCCTGCCAGAGGCGGTCCATGGCTCGAGAGACCTCTTGGGCGGCGGCCAGCGGGTCGGCGGCGGCCAGCGCATTGATCCGTTGGTTGAAGGGTTCGGTGGTCACGGGGCCGGTATACCCCAGCCCGGCCAGCTTGCGCATGAACCCGACCAGGTCGATCACGCCGGTTTCCAGCGGCAGACAGCGCACGGTGTCGGCCAGTTCGTCGACGGGGATGCCGGCT
This sequence comes from uncultured Chloroflexota bacterium, assembly GCA_903858085.1. GTDB lineage: Bacteria > Chloroflexota > Anaerolineae > Caldilineales > Caldilineaceae > Caldilinea. The sequence goes on along the minus strand of CAIOHJ010000069.1, from coordinate 11,207 downwards.
GGGGCGTCGTTGATGTGGACGCTGACGATGGCGGCGGCGGTGAGGGTGTCGAGGATGGCGAGGCTGTCGCCCGAGGTATAGAGATGCCAGGCGTCGAGAAGCAGCCCCACGTTGCCGGTGCCGAGGTCGGCGGCCAGCTGCATCATTTCGCCGAGGGAGTGGATGAAGCGGTAGGGGTGAGAAGCCCAGAGGGTTTTGGGGCCCAGGAATTCGATGCCGAAGCTGCAGCCATGTTGGCGCAGGATTTCGGCGATGGGCCGGTAGCGGTCGAGGTGCCACTGATAATTTTCGGCGTAGTCGCGGCTCTCTGACCAGGAGGGGCACCAGGTGGCGGTGCGTCGGCAGCCCAGGGCAGCGCCGAGTTCAGCCAGGCGGGGCAGGTCGGCCAGATCCTCGCGCCAGCGTTCCTGGTTCCAGGCCACGGGCAGCCCCCACTGGCCGGGCTGGATGTTGTGGCGGGCGAAGAGGTCGCGCACGAACTCGATGCCGTGCTGGCTGGCGAGCGTTTCTGCCTCGCGGATGTCGAAGTCGATTCCGGCGAAGCCGCTCTGCTGGGCGAGCAGGATCGTCTCGGGCAGGGGCAGGGTGTGGATTCCGATGGCGCCGGCGTTAAGATTTTTGAACATGGCAGCTTTTCTTTCTCGTTAGACATGGCGGCAGGAGCTTCTCCTGTCAGTATAGCACAGGCAAGGGTCAGGCTGTTTCCAGCCCATAGCGGGCGATGGCCTCGTCCAGGATGCGGTTGATCAGGGTTTCGTAGTGCCAGCCCTCTGCGGCTGCTTCCAGGCAGAGGTCGGAGTAATTGGGGGCGAGGCCGGGAAGGGGGTTGATCTCCAGGAGATAGGGCTGGTCGTTGTCATGCCGGTCGAGTCTGAAATCTACCCGGCAGACATCGCGGCAGCCGATGGCCTGGAAAGCGGCGGCCGTGTAGCGGTGCAGCAGTTCGACCAGCCGGTCGGGGAGAGGGGCTGGGCAGAGATAGCGGAATGCGTGGGCCAGTTCGACCTTCATGCGGTTGGTGTAGAGGCCTGCCTCTTCGGCGGGGTGGCTGTCCAGGTCTATTTCCAGGGCTGGGAAGAGATGCAGCCCTGCCCACGGCGCTGCGGCGGCTCTGGGGTGGGACAGATTGCCGACCAGTCCTACGGTGACCTCGCGCCCTTCAATGTACTGTTCGACCAGGGCGGGCTGCTGGTAGCGGTCGAGGGTCTGTTGGATCTGGTGGCGCAGGGCTTTTTCGTCGGCGACGATCGACGCTGCGCTGACCCCCATCCCGGTGCCTTCTCGGCTGGGTTTGACAAAGAGGGGGTAGTGCAGGCTGGGGTGCAGTGGTTCGTGGCGATCTTCGAAGACTTGAAAGGCTGGGGTGGGCAGCTGGTGGTAGGCGAGCACCCGTTTGGTCATCGGCTTGTCGAGGGCCAGGGCCAGGGCCAGCACCTGTGAACCGGTGTAGGGGATGCGGAGCATTTCCAGCAGGGCGGGGATCTGGGCCTCACGGGCGTCGCCAAAGTGGCCTTCGCAGAGGTTGAAGCAGATTTCCGGGCGCAATTTGGCCAGATCGCTGGCCAGGGTGGGGGTCCCTTCCAGGAAAGTCACGGTGTGGCCGCGGCTCTGCAGGGCAGCGGCGATGGCTTCGACAGTCTTTTCGGAGTCCAGTTCATCCCAGCGGTCTGCTGCGATGCCGGGCCAGGTGGGGGCATTTTTTTTCAGATTTGCCAGCAGTGCGACGCGCATAAAGAGATTGGGTAGGCCTTTCGCTCGGTGGGGTCAAGGTGGATCCAGGGAGGTGGGGGCGTGTTGTCTGATGAAATCGTCGATCAGCTTGCGGGCGATGCTGATTTTGGGGGGGAGCAGAGGCAGGGCTGTGGGTGAAAACCACTGGGCGTCGGCGATCTCTTCTTCGGCGAACAAAAACTCACCGCCGGCGTATTCGGCGGTGAAGGCGAGCATCAGGGAGTTGGGGAAGGGCCAGGGTTGGCTCTGGAAGTAGCGAAGATTGGTGATGGAGATGCCGGTCTCTTCGGCCACCTCGCGGTGCACGCATTCTTCGAGTGTTTCGCCTGGTTCGACGAAGCCGGCCACGACGCTGTAGCGTCCGGCGGGGAAGCGTTGGTTGCGGGCGAGCAGGATGCGGGGTCCCTCTTCGCACTGGCGGGTGACGGCGACGATGATGGCCGGTGAAATGCGGGGGTAGCTGGTCAGATCGCAGGCTGGGCAGCGGCGTGCCCGTTCGTTGGGCATGGGGTCGGTCACGCTGCCACAGCGGCCGCAGAACTGGTGGTCTCGCTCCCACTGGACGACCTGCCGGGCGCGGCCAGCGAGCACGACCTCTTCTTCGGGGAAGAGCTCGAAGAGGCTGCGCAGTTCGTGGGTGTGGAAGGCGGCTGGCAGGGAGGCGGCGGCCGAGAGTTCGCCTGAAAAGCAGTGGAGGGGGGCTGCTCCCTCCAGCTGGCCCAGGTATTGGGTGCGCAGCGGGGCGAACCCGAGCTCGTTGGCGGTGCGGGCGAGGGGGAGCAGGGGGTCTCCTGTGCGATGGTCGAGCACCAGCCGCTCTTCCTGGTAGAGGTACCAGCGGGCTGGGGTTGCCACTTCGGGTGCGCGGACAGCAGGGAGAAAGGCGAGGGGCGAGGGCACTATTTGAACCTTTGGGCCAGCTCGGCCTCGACTTCTTCCCAGCGCAGCCCGCGCAGGTTGAGAAAAACGAGTGTGTGGTAGACAAAATCAGCCAGCTCGTAGATCACCCGGTCGTCGCTCTCGCCTTTGGCGGCGATGATGACCTCGACGGCTTCTTCTCCCATTTTTTTGAGCACTTCGTTTTCGCCTTTGGCGAAGAGTGTTGCTGTATAGGAGCCGGGGGAGGGGTGAATGCGGCGTTCTTGGATGGTCTGGGCTAACTGGTGGAGGGTCGACATCGACAAGTCCTTTGCCGGGCGGGCGGCTAGCGGTTGGGCGGGATCGGGCGAAAAAAACAGGAGATGGCTCCTGTGTGGCAGGCGGGGCCGGCGGGTTCGACCTCGACCAGCAGGGTGTCGCCGTCGCAGTCGAGGTGGATGGCGCAGACCTTTTGGGTATGGCCGCTGGTGGCGCCTTTGTGCCAGAACTCCTGGCGGCTGCGGCTCCAGAAGATGGTCTCTCCACAAGCCAGTGTGCGCCGCAAGCTTTCAGCGTTCATCCAGGCCATCATCAGCACCTGGCGGGTGTGCACATCCTGGACGATGGCGGGGATGAGGCCGGCGTCGTCGTAGCGGATTGGGAGCGGCGGGTCGATTGGGGTCATAGCAGGGTTAGCGGGAGGCGCACAGGAATTCCAGCGGCGTGGAGGGCTGTTTTGATGGACAGGATGCTCAGTTCCCGAAAATGAAAGAGGCTGGCGGCCAGTGCGGCGGCTGCGCCGCCTTCGACCAGCGCCTGGCGGAAGTGGTCGACCTGGCCGGCGCCGCCGCTGGCGATGACGGGGATGGAGACGGCATCGCTGAGGGCGCGGGTGAGTTCGATGTCGTAGCCGGCTTTGGTGCCGTCGCTGTCCATAGAGGTGAGCAGAATTTCGCCGGCCCCACGTTGTTCTGTCTCGCGCGCCCAGGCGACTGCATCGAGGCCGGTGGGGATGCGTCCGCCGCTGACGAAGACCTCCCAGCCGCTTCCTGGTGGGGAGTGGGCTGGGCGGCGGCGGGCGTCGATGGCGACCACGATGCACTGGCTGCCGAAGCGGGTGGCAGCTTCGGTGATCAAGGCGGGGTTGTGGACGGCGGCGCTGTTGATGCTGACCTTGTCAGCGCCGGCCAGCAGGAGGGCCCGCATATCGTCGACGGTGCGGATGCCGCCGCCGACGGTGAAGGGGATAAAGACGCTGTCGGCCACGCGGCGGACCATCTCGATCACAATGGCGCGTGCCTCGTGGGTGGCGGTGATGTCGAGGAAGACGAGCTCGTCGGCGCCTTCGGCGTCGTAGACCTTCGCCTGCTCGACCGGGTCACCGGCGTCGATCAGGTCTACAAAATTGACCCCTTTGACGACGCGCCCTGCTTTGACATCCAGACAAGGAACAATGCGTTTTGCCAGCATAGGGTCATTATAGGCGAGGAGGGTGCAGGAAGGCCAATGCGGTGTCTAGTGCGGGCAATTGTTCGGGGCCGGTTTCGGCGAGCAATTCCCAGGCTTCCTGGGCAGAGACCCAGCGCGCTTCACAGTGGTTTTCGTCGCCGAGCCGGATTTCGCCGGGGCCGATCTCGGCCAGGTAGTAGACGACTGTGCGTTCGATCTCGTAGCCCCGGATCGAGGTGGTGTAGTTGAGTTCGGAGCGGCAATTTTTGAAGACCTTGCGGACGGGCAGGCCAGCCTCTTCGGAGAACTCGCGGCGGGCGCAGGCAATTTCGCCTTCGTTGTGGTGGCTGCCGCCGCGCGGGAACTGCCACTGTTCGAAAAAGAGGTTGTAGAGGAGCAAAAATTCAGCGTTGCCCGCTTCGATGCGGAACGGGATCAATCCGGCGCTGCAGAGGCGGAGCGTTTGGTGGCCGACCTGGATGGCGGCGGCGAGGTTGAGGGTTCCGGTGTAGATGGCCTGGCCTGTGATGACGCCGTCGATGTTGTAATGTTCGTGGGTTTTCAGCGCCTCGATATCGGCGAGGCTGGCAACCCCGCCGCTGGCGATCACCTTCAGCCCGGTGAGATCTCCCATGCGGGTGGTCATGGGGAGATTGACGCCGGAGAGCATGCCATCGCGGCTGATGTCGGTGTAGACGACCCGGCGCACGCCTTGGGCCTGCATCTGGTGGCCAAGGTCGATGGCGTCGACGCGGCTGGTGGACTGCCAGCCGTGGGTTGCCACCTTGCCGTCGCGTGCGTCGATGCCTACCACGATGCGGTCTGCTCCCCAGCGCAGCAGGGCAGTTGAGACCAGGGTGGGGTTTTCGATGGCGACTGTGCCGAGGACCACGCGGTCGGCTCCCAGCTGGAGGGCAAGTTGAATATCGTCCAGGGTGCGCAGCCCACCGCCGAACTGGATCGGGATCTTGACGGCGTGGCGGATCTCTTGCAGGCGGCGCAGGTTGATGGGCAACGCAGCAAGCTCGGGGTCCTGCAGAGTGTCCAGCTGGGAAGCGTTGAAGGCTCCATCCAGATTGACTACGTGCAGCCATTCTGCCCCTTGTTCTGCCCAGAAGCGTGCCATAGAGGCTGGATCGTCGCCGAAGACAGTCTCTTCTGCCGGGTTGCCCTGGCGTAGCCGTACGCACCGTCCTTGACGAAGATCGATTGCCGGATAGATAATCATCTCAGAAACCTTGTCGCGCCTTGCTTGTGGCCGGCCCTTAGCCCGGCACTGCTGCCAGCAGGGCTGGCTCTTCTAAAACCTTCTCTTTGAGTGTAGCTGCGTTGCCCTGCTGGATCCGTAACTTCTCATACCCAAACGGAGCGGGTTATTTGCCGGTGCACCAGAAAGTGCGCAGCCAGGTGTGCTCTGCAGAGTGGCCAACGGGGGGTGGGGGGGAGCAGGGGGCTTTGGGGGGCTTTGTCTCTTGGCTGAGGTTTTGTTGCGGTGCTAGAATAAAATGACGGGGGGAGAGAAATTTTGAACCGGGATGTTGGTCTGAGAGGGGGAGGGGATGGAAACAAGCGGGGGGGCAGTACCCGATGTGCGGTTGGCGCAGCTGGCGGTAGAGGCATTGACGTTCGACGATGTGCTTTTGATTCCTGGGTACACGGAGATTTTGCCTGACCAGGTGACCCTCCGTACAGAGCTGCACCCACGTTTGCAGCTCAACATTCCTGTCGTCAGTGCAGCGATGGACACGGTGACCGAGAGCGAGCTGGCGATTGCGTTGGCCCGGCAGGGGGGGCTGGGGGTGATCCACCGCAACTTGTCGGGAGCGGAGCAGGCAGCGGAGGTAGACAAGGTCAAGCGGAGCGAGAGCGGCATGATTGTGGATCCGATCACATTGCCGCCGGATGCGACTTTGCACGAGGCCGAGCAACTGATGGCAAAATACAAAATCAGTGGGGTGCCGATCACGGATGAGAGCGGGCGGCTGGTGGGCATTTTGACCAATCGCGACGTCCGTTTTGCCACAGACAGCCAGCGGCCGATTCGGGACTATATGGTCAGTGAGCAGCTGGTCACAGCGCCATTGGGGACGACACTGGATGCGGCGCAGGAAATTTTGCACCGGTATCGTATTGAAAAACTGCCACTGGTCGACGACGGCGGCTATTTACGTGGGCTGATCACCTACAAAGACATTCTCAAAAAGCAGGACTATCCCAATTCGGCCAAAGACAGTCGGGGGCGGTTGTTGGTGGCAGCGGCGGTCGGTGTGGGGGAAGCTGGGGTAGAGCGGGCTGGGCTATTGGTGGAGGCGGGGGTCGACGCGTTGGCCATCGACACGGCGCATGGGCACAGCAGAGGGGTGGTTGAGACGATTCGGGCATTGCGTCGGCGTTTTGGTGTGCTGCCGATTTTGGCCGGGAATGTGGTGACGCGTGAGGGGGTGCGGGATCTGGCTGCGGCGGGGGCGTCGGTGGTCAAGATCGGTGTGGGGGCGGGTTCAATCTGTACCACGCGTGTGGTAGCCGGGGCTGGCATGCCGCAGCTGACAGCGGTATTGGGGTGTGCAGTGGCCGGTCGAGAATACGGGGTGCCGGTGGTGGCGGATGGAGGGATTCGCTACAGCGGCGACATCACCAAGGCACTGGCGGCGGGGTCTGCGGCTGTGATGTTGGGCAGTTTGCTGGCGGGTCTGCATGAATCGCCGGGTGAGATTGTCATTCGCGAAGGGCGTTCGTTCAAGGAATACCGGGGCATGGGCAGTTTAAGTGCGATGAAGGGGCGAGCGAGCGACCGCTACCAGAGTGGCCAGGGTCTTTCAGCCAGCCCGGACATCAGCGGCAAAAGTGTGCCGGAGGGGATTGAGGGGCAGGTTCCGTACAAGGGGCTGCTCAAAGAGTTTATGGTTCAGTTGATGGGTGGGTTGCGCAGCGGGATGGGGTATGTAGGGGCGGCTGATCTGGCTGAGCTGTGGGCCAAGGCGCGTTTTCAGCGAATCAGCCGGGCCAGTTTTCAAGAGGGGCATCCCCACACGATTCTGATCACCAAGGAGGCACCCAACTATCAGCTGTCGATCGGGCGCAGCTGACGGTCTTATCCAGGGCAAATATGGCCAAACGAGAGGGGGAAGATTGGCAATTGAAGCGCAGCGAAGATTTTCTGAGAAAGTGGCGCTCATCACAGGGGGGGGCACCGGCATCGGTGCGGCGATTGCGGAGCGTCTGGCGGCGGAGGGGGCGGCGGTCGCGTTGGTAGGGCGGCGTGGCCATGTGGTGCAGCAGCGGGCGGAGTTGCTGCGGGCTGCGGGCTACGAGGCACTGGCCATTCGCGGGGACATTGCCGGGGATGCGGCCAGCCTGGTGCGTCAGGTCATTCAGCAATATGGTCGTCTGGACATTCTGGTCAACAACGCGGCCATTGCAGCGGGGGTTGACCTGGAGGAGATGACAGCTGAGCTGTGGCGCCAAGTGTTGGCAGTCAACCTGGATGCTGTGTTTGCGTTGGTGCAGGCGGCGCGTCTGCATCTGGCGGCTGTCCGCGGCTGCCTTTTGCACATCAGCAGCATTGGGGTTTCGATGGGGGAATTTGACGACATTGCTTATGTGACCAGCAAGGCGGCCTTGGAAGCGTTCAGTCGGCGGCTGGCGATCGAGCTGGCGCCGCACGGCATTCGTTCCAACGTCATTCGTCCTGGGCTGGTGCACACGGAGGTTTTTGACACCATGCCGCCCGAATTTTTTGATGCCCAGCTGCCCTTGATCCCGATCGGGCGGCTGGGTCAGCCCGAGGACATAGCGCAGGCTGCGGCTTTTCTCTGTTCTGCAGAGGCGTCGTTCATCACGGGGACGGTGTTGACTGTAGACGGCGGAGAATCTGCCAAATAGCAACCAGGAGAAAGAACAGATGGCAGTCATTGCGGTCGTGGGAGCCCAGTGGGGCGACGAGGGCAAGGGTCGGATCATCGACTACCTTGCCCAGGAAGCGGATGTCGTGATTCGGTTTCAGGGGGGGGACAATGCAGGGCATACGGTGATCAACGCGTTTGGCAAACATGCGCTGCACCTGATTCCGAGCGGCATTTTCAACCCGCGCACGCAGAACATCATCGGTTCTGGCTGTGTGGTCAACCCGCAGTCGCTCCTTGGGGAGATGGAAGCGCTCAGGGCCAGCGGGGTCGAGCTGGAGAATCTCTGGGTCAGCACGCGGGCACAGCTGTTGATGCCCTATCATCGGGAGCTGGATGGATTGGAGGAGGCGGCGCGCGGCAAGGACACGATTGGGACGACCCGGCGTGGGATTGGGCCGGCCTATGCGGACAAGGCAGCCCGTGTCGGGCTGCGCATGGGGGATTTGTTGCAGCCCGGGTGGTTGGAGAGCCGGCTGGCGAATGCCCTGCGCACGGTGAGCCGCAAGATCGAGCTTTTGGGGGGAGCCCCGCCGGACGGGGATGCGCTTTATGCGTTGTGTCTGGAATATCGTGAAAAATTGGGGGGGCGCATCATCGACACCTTGCCGATGACCCGGCGGGCGGTGCAGCAGCAGAAGCAGATTTTGTTGGAGGGGCAGCTGGGGGTGATGCGGGATCTGGACTGGGGGATCTATCCCTACGTGACGAGCAGCAACCCGACGGCGGCCTATGCTGCGTCTGGGGCTGGGCTGCCGGCGCGCCTGCTGGATCGGGTGCTCGGGGTGGTCAAAGCATACAGCACGGCGGTTGGGGAGGGTCCGTTTCCGACCGAGTTGCACGATGCGGAGGGGGCCCGGCTGCGCGAAGTGGGGAGCGAGTTTGGGGCCACGACCGGGCGTCCGCGGCGCTGTGGCTGGTTTGACGGTGTGGCGATCGGCTATGCGGCCTGGCTCAACGGGATGACCGGGCTGGCGATCACCAAGCTGGATGTGCTGGACGGCTTTGAGTTTCTCAAGATCTGTGTGGGGTACCAGCTGCCGGACGGGACGGTTGTGGCGGACTCGATGCCAGACACGCCGGTGTTGCTGCAGGTGACGCCGGTCTATGAAATCTGGGAGGGGTGGCGCTGTTCGACGGCGGGGTGTCGGCGTTGGGAAGAGCTGCCCAGCCAGGCGCGCGCCTATTTGCAGCGGATCAGCGAGCTGGCCGGGATCCAGATCGACTATGTGTCGGTGGGGGCTGCGCGCGACCAGATGTTTGCGGTGTAGGGGGTGCTGGGCCGGGTGGCGGACGCCCTGTTGCAGGATCGCCCGAGCTTGCAACGGTGTGGCTGTAAGAAAGGGGAGGCAAGGTGTAATGACGACCCATTATGTGGGCAGTCCGGAAGAGGTGTTGGCGCTGGATACGTTTATCAAACTGACGCGGGCGCAAAATTCGCTGGCCGCGCGTGTTGCACAGCACGGCACCCATCCGGCTCTGAGTATCAGCCAGTTTGGCACCTTGGAGACGCTCTATCATCTGGGGGCCATGTCGCAGACGGAGATCTGTGGCAAGCTGCTCAAAAGTGGTGGCAACACGACCTTGGTGATCGACAACTTGGAGAAGCGTGGGTTGGTGCAGCGTTGTCGTGACCCGCGCGACCGACGGGTGGTGATGGTGGCGCTCACCGAGGAGGGCCATGCGTTGATCCAGGCGCTTTTCCCGGCCCACGCTGCGGCGATCGTAGCAGAAATGGGGGTGTTGACCGCTGAGGAGCAGCGTCAGCTTGGCGAGCTCTGCAAAAAATTGGGGAAGGGGGGGTGTGGGGCAATTTCAGCGGGATCTGCCCCTTGCCCTGCTATTTGATTTCGGGCAGAAGCACGTTTTGCATCCTGGGTTCTTCGGCGTTGACCAGGGTAGAAAAGACGGGCAGCACATCTGCGGCCACGATGGTGCCGTGGGTTTCGGCCAGCACATAGCTCAGCACGCCGCCCCCGACGTAGGAGATCTGAGCGGATCGCCAGAGGCTTTTGTCGGTGACGGTCTGTCCTCCGGCGGCTTCGACCTGGACGTAGAGAAAATGGGTGTAGGTGGGGTCGAGCATCTGTTCTGCGGTCAGAGCCCGCCGGAGGGCGGGGACTGTGCCGGGGGGGGGGGGCTGCGGTGAGGCTGTCGATGAGTTTGCCGACGGTTTCGAGCAGCAGCTGGCTGGCGGTCAGCGCATCTTCCAGCGTCGTTCTTTGTTCGCTGGCGGGCAGGCTGCTGGCCTGGGCGGCCAGTTGTGCGGCGCTGTCAATCAGCTCGTGCAGCTTTTCCAGCAGGGTCGTCAGGGCCTGGAGGAGGCTGGAGTGTTTGACCAGCCCGAAGCCAGCGAGAGAGACCTTGTGTTGTTGGATGCTATGGGCCAGCAGCAGCCTGGCTGTGGTATTTTCCACCGTCAGATCGAACCCGTCGACATTTTTTTCTCTGCGGAACCAGGATGCGACCGCTGCGGCTGCACCGGCTGCGTTGCTCAGGGCAGAGATCATGGCTGCTGCGGTGCCCAGTGCCTCTCCGATCCCGACAGCGCCGAGCAGGGCTGAGAAGATGGCTGCCTTTTCCGGTTCGGCCGTTTCGCTGCCGGCTGTTTTGGGCTGTGGGGAGGCTTGCTGGCGTGCGGTATTTTCGCCGAGCTGTTTTTCGACCGACCGGGTGGCGCTGGCCAGCTGGCTCTGCACGGCGGTCAGTGCTGTCTGCTCTTCGAGCAGGTGGAGGGTATCCACGATGAGGAGATGGGGGGGGCGGTCGGTCTGCCTGGCAGAGAGCTGCTGGTCGATCCGGGCGCCGGCTTTTTCTGCTTCGTGGCGGAGCGCGTGGTGGACGACCAGCCGGGCGATCTGTGCGGTGTTGTTGAGGGTGGCGCCGCCGCCCAGGGGGGTCGGCAGATTGGCGGTTGTGCCGGCGGCGGCCAGCTCGCGTTCGAGCTGGGCTCCCTGTTTTTGGGCCCCCAGCAGCGCATTTTTGGCCTCCTGGGTGGCTTTGGCCTTGAGATAGGCTTTCCCGGTTTCGTCGAGCAGCGCATCCTCTGACTGTGGGGCTCCGTTGTTGTCGACCATGTCAGACCTCCTCTGCGAACGTTGGTGGATAGATACCGACTTTTTTAGCGGAATCACGCAGCTGCACAGAAGAGATGATAATACGAAAAGTGTTGCTCGTCAACGCTTGTGTGGGGTGTCGGTGAATTGGCTGTGTGTCGGCAATGGGGGGCCTTCAGCGGGTGGAGGGGAGGGGTACGGCGAGTGGGCT
>CAIOHJ010000068.1 GCA_903858085.1 uncultured Chloroflexota bacterium | reverse complement strand
GGCCCGCGGGGGTCGCCGCGCAGCCCATAGCCGATGACAGCGTCGACCAGCAGGTCGGCGGGGGGCAGCTCCCAGCCCTCCTCGGCCCAGGCCAGCGGGGCTCCCATTGCCTGTAAAATTTGCAGCTGACGAGCTGGCGCCCCGCGGTAGCTTTCGGTTGGATAGCTGCAGACGATTTGCACCCAGGCTCCCCAGTTGAGCAGATGGCGGGCGGCTGCCAGCCCGCCTCCGCCGTTGGTGCCGCGGCCGGCGAGCACGACGATGGGGCGGTCGGTGACATTCCCTTCCAACAGCCGACGAGCCAGCCTGGCCAGTTGTTGTCCTGCATTTTCCAGCAACTGCAAAGGGTCGAAGGCAAACTGTTCGACCAGCAGGCGTTCGACCTGCTGGATCTGGCTGGTGGAGAGTGTCGGGACCTGCACCCGTCGGTCCATGGCTAGGCGACCTGGTCGTGCAGCCAGGCCCGCTGCAAGGTCCACTGGTTGTTGGCTGGATCCCAGTGCAGTTCGAAGGTGTTGTTGTCCACCGCTTGAATCAACGAGCAGTGCACCCTCCTGCCTTGCACCTGCTCTTCCCACTGGCGTCCGATGTTGGCGACATAGCGGGTGTGGTCTCGCCAGACAAACGAGGTGGGCAGGAGCACGCCGCTGGCGGTCACTCTGACCAATGTATTGACGGGTTCGCCCACCAGGACTTCGCGATGCATTGTTTCTCCTTTTCCTCTTTTTGGGGGCGTACTCTCTCGTTGGGCAGGAGAAGCCTGTTTCCAGGCCACTCCTGTGGGTGATTTTTGTCTATTGTACTGCAAGAGTCACGCAGCCAGGTAGTCGAGGAGCAGCTGCAACGCAGCGTAGGCGCTCAGCAATTTGTTGGTGCTGCGGTCTGCTGGCCAGAGATGGTGGCTGCCCTGTTCGTAGCCGTTGACGGCGCTGAGGTGCAGGAAGGTGGTGCCGGTGGGTTTGCCGGGCAGGCCGCCACCTGGCCCGGCGATGCCGGTGACGCTGACGGCGACCGTGACATCGAAGAGCCGCCGGGCACCCTGTGCCATCTGGCGTGCCACCGCTGCGGAGACAGCGCCCTCGTTTAGCAGCAGGGTGGGGTCGACGCCGAGCAGCCGTTCTTTTGCTGCGTAGCTATAGACGACCGCAGCGCCGGCAAAATAGGCCGAGCTGCCGGGGATTTCGGTCAGCAGGTGGCCGATCAGCCCGCCTGTGCAGCTTTCGGCGGTGGCGCAGGTCAGCCGCCGGTCGGCCAGCAGGGAGCCGGCCTGTCGTGCCAGTTCAATCGTCTCTGTCTGTGTGATCATGGTTGTTTCCTGTAGGGTGGGCTGTCAGCCGCTGGCCGAGGATCATCCAGTGTTCGTCGCCGCGGCGGGTAAGGAGCACCGCAGCGCTCCTTCCGCCTGGGGTCAGCTGCAGGCGGGGGCGCAGAGATTCTGGCTCCTGCGGGAAGCCGCGTTTGAGCAGCTCGACTGTGCCGATCTGGAGCGCGTTCAGGCGGCGGTTGAGCACTTTGAGGTTGAAGCGGTGGACCTCTTCGACGGCGAAGGTCTGGGCGAAGGGTTGTTCGTGCCAGTGGGGGGCGACAAGATAGGCGATGTCTGGTGCGAAAAGATGGCCGCCGATGCGGGCACAGAGGGGGCCCAGGGCGCCGGAGCGGATCACAGCGGGGTCTGGCTCATAGAGCACCATGCCCGGCTCCAGCGGGCCCAGCGGCGGGCGCGAGCCATCGTT
>CAIOHJ010000067.1 GCA_903858085.1 uncultured Chloroflexota bacterium | reverse complement strand
GGGGGGTCCTCGACCCCCCCGCCGATGTGGGCTTTGTCGTGGAGAACGGCCTCCTGCGCGCCCTCAACAGCTCCGCCGTCAGCGGCACCGACCTGATCGGCGTCCCCTTCTACCGACTGGAGGGGCTGGCCGCAGGAGCCGCCCCGGCAGAGACCGTTCCAGCAGAGACCGTTCCAGCAGAGCTTTCTCCCTCCCCCCAGCTCCCCCCTCTCTCTCCCGCGCTCGTGGCCGAGTACCAGCCAACTCTGGGAGAGACCCCCTGCCCGGAAGAAGTGCAAGGCGACCCCACACTTTTTTGCAGCTATCTGACCGTGCCTGAAAATCGCAGCAACGCGGAGAGCCGCTCGATCGAGGTGCTGGTGGTCAAGCTGGCTGGGTTGGACGGCGAAGCGCCTGACCCCCTCATTGTGTTGGCTGGCCACCCGGACGATGCGTTCTTCGACCAGGTCGCCTGGTTTGCCAACGCGCCTGCCCGCGCACAACGCAGCATCTATCTCCTGCAGGCGCGCGGCAGCCAGCCATCGCGCCCGTCGCTTGCCTGCCCGTCGGCTGCGGACAGCACGGATTCACCCAGCTGTGCGGCCTCTCTGCGCCAGCAAGGGTACGATCTGGCTGGCTACACCCTCGACCAGCGCGCCTACGACGTCGTCGACCTCGCCCAGACCCTCGCCGCAGAGAGCATCAACCTGCTCGGCAACGACATCGGGGCAGCAGTCGCCCAACGGGTGGCAGAGCGGGCCCCAGGGCTCGTGCGCACCATTGCGTTGGAAAGCCCACTGCCTTTGGGGACCTACCGTTCGCTCGCAGGGGGATTGGACAGCTACGCTGCGCTGAGCACCCTCTTCGCCGACTGTGCGCGCGAACGCGCCTGCGCAGCCGCCTATCCTGACCTCGAAACCCATTTTTTGCAGCTGATCGACTGGTACAACGCCCACCCAACCTCGGCAGACATCGGCTACGGCGATGGGACAGCCATTGCCGCGCGCATTTTCCAGCAGCTGCAGGCCGGGGGCGACAGCGTGCCGGCGTTGATCCACGCCCTCTACACCGGGGATTTCAGCACGGCCTGCCGCATTGCGCCGGCCGCTGGCGGCTGCCTGCTGCCGGCCACCCCGCAAACGCCCACCGCCTCGCCCGCTCTGTCCGCCGACAGCCCCCCCCCCACAGAGGCCGATGGGGGCAGCGGAGAGAAGCCACAAAGCAGCACCGAACATTTTCAGCCCACTCCCCACCACAGCACCTACTATACGCTTGCCTGCAGCGAAGAGGCCCCCCACTACACCCAGGACGACCTGCAACGGCTGCAAAGCCGTCTGCCCCCCCAGGTCGCCTCTCTGCTGGTCGCCCCAGCCGCCGAGCTGCTCGCCAGCTGCCCACAGTGGCAGATGCCGCCCGCAGCGACAGGGGACCGGCTTTTGCCTGCGCTGGACGTGCCAGCCTTGATCCTGGCTGGCGCCTACGACCCGGTGACCCCAGCCCGCTGGGCCCGACGCAGCGCAGCCGACTTCGACCAGCCGTTTCTCTACGTGTTTGCCGGGCAGGG
>CAIOHJ010000066.1 GCA_903858085.1 uncultured Chloroflexota bacterium | reverse complement strand
TCGGCCAAGGGCAAAGATGTGATCGTGATCGGCGGCGGCGACACCGGCACCGACTGTGTCGGCACCTCGCTGCGCCACGGCTGCCGTTCGTTGGCACAGTTCGAGATCGTGCCGCGACCGCCGGACGAACGCACCCCAGACAACCCCTGGCCCCAGTGGCCGCGGGTCTACAAAGTCGACTACGGCCAGGAAGAGGCCGCAGCCCGCTTTGGCGCCGACCCACGCACCTACCAGATCTCGACCACCCGGTTTGTCGGCGACTCGCACGGGCAGGTGCAAGAGCTCCACACCGTCAAGGTCACCATGAAGTTCAAAGAAGGACGCATGCTCTTCGAGCCGATCCCCGGCAGCGAAGAGGTGTGGCCCGCTCAGCTGGTGCTGCTGGCAATGGGCTTTCGCGGGCCCGAAGATTTTCTGATCGACCAGCTCGGCATCGCTCGCGACGCCCGCAGCAACGTAGCCGCCGAGCATGGCAAATTCCACACCAGCGTGGAAGGCATCTTTGCCGCAGGAGACATGCGGCGGGGACAAAGCCTGGTCGTCTGGGCCATCAACGAAGGACGCGGCGCAGCCCGTGAGGTGGATCGCTGGCTGATGGGCGAAACCAGCCTGCCGTGAAGAACGCTGTCGGGAGGGGCGGCCCAGGGGCTCGACCGCCCCTCCCGCCCCTGGGCCGCCCGCTGCTCTGGCTGGCCGCTGTTGCCTGGATCGCGGCGGGCTGCACCTGGCTTTCTGGCCCCCTCCCCCCCTGGCACGCCCCGCGCCTGGCCCCGCTGCTGACAGCGCCGCCGGGACTGGCCCCCCCTTTTTCAAGCGCGCCGAGCTGGATCCCATCGGGAGCCGCCTCGCCGCCTCTGGAACACACAAACCCGACGGCCAGCCAGGCCGCTCTTCCTCCCCCGATCCTCGCAAGCCAGACAGTCACCCAGGTGATCGGCTACTCTCACCAGGGGCTGCCGCTGGAAGCCTATCGATTCGGCGATGGCCCACGGCGCGTCGCCTTGATCGGCGGCCTGCACGGCGGCTACGAATGGAACACCATCCTGCTCGCCTACCGGGTCATCGACTACCTGGCGGCCCACCCCGAGGCAGTGCCTCCTGCGCTGACCGTCTACGTCATCCCCGCCGCCAATCCAGACGGCCAGATGAAAGGGGTCGGCCGGCTGGGACGTTTCGCCCCGGAGGATGTTGTGGCAGAGGCCAGCCCCGGCCGGTTCAACGGCGCAGGAGTCGACCTCAACCGGAACTGGGCCTGCAACTGGACCCCAGTCGGCCTCTGGCGAACCACTGAGGTCAGCGGCGGCACAGCCGCCATGTCTGAACCGGAGACCCAGGCGCTCGCAGCCTTTGTGACACAGCCACCGATGGCAGGTGTGCTCTTCTGGCACAGTGCTGCCAACGCAGTCTTTGCGGGCGGCTGCAACGAACCCTTTCCTCCGGCGATTGAACTGGCCCAGGTCTATTCAGAGGCGTCGGGCTACCCCTACCTGCCCGCCTTCACCGCCTACGTTGTCACCGGCGACGCCGCCGACTGGCTGGCAGACCAGGGGATCCCTGCCATCGAAATCGAGCTCATCAGCCGCGAAAGGCTGGACTGGGAACAAAACCGACGCGGTGTGCTGGCCCTGTTGGCCTACTGGGGGACAGAATAACCTCCCCCTGCGGCCAGTATCTGCGAGAACTTTGCCCAAAGCGAACACACAGGAAGACCTCCCATGGATCGACAGCCCCAACCCGCCCCCACCCGCCAACGCCAGAACGCCTATTTTTCTGCACATCTGCCTCCCCACCCCAGCCGACAAATGGTCTGGAAGGAAATTGCCGCGTACCTCTCCCGCTATGTGCCGCCCAACGCCCGTCTGCTGGAACTGGGGCCGGGCTACTGTGACCTGATCAACCAGCTGCCGGCGGCAGACAAGGTGGCCGTCGATCTGTGGGCAGAAGTTCCCCAATATGCAGCGAAGGATGTGTGCTTCATCCAGCAGGACTTGTCACAGGGGCTGGGCTCTTTGGCGACCAGCAAGCCCTTCGACATCGTTTTTGCCTCGAATCTGCTCGAACATTTCGAGCCAGAGGTGGCCGGACAGCTGGTCCGCGAGGTGTTTCATATCTTGCGCCCTGACGGCCGTTTTGTGGTGATCCAACCCAACTTTCACGATGCCTACCGCACCTATTTCGACGACTACACCCATCGTTCGATCTTCACCCACGTCTCTCTGCCCAACCTGATGCGCTCACACGGCTTTCAGATCGAACGGGTCGAGGCAAGGTTCATCCCCTACTCCATGCGGGAGACGGCACTGCCGATCCAGCCCTGGCTTGTGCGGGCCTATCTGCGCTTTCCCTTGAAACCCTTTGCAGGCCAGATGCTCGTCGTGGCGCGCAAGCCCCCCCCAGGATAGCGATCACAGCACCTTCCCCCGTCGCTTCGGCAACGATAGAACACTTGTTCGGATAAAAATTCAAGGAGCCATAGGATGCAAATGCGTGTACTGGGAAAAAGCGGTCTAAAGGTGTCCGCCCTCGGGTTGGGCTGTATGCGGATGAGCTTCGGCGACAGACCGACCGACAAAGCAGAGATGATTGGTTTTCTGCACGCAGCAGTGGACAGGGGCGTCACCTTCTTCGACACGGCCGAAGTGTACGGGCCTTTCACCAACGAAGAACTTCTCGGCGAAGCGCTGGCACCTTTTCACGGGCGGGTCGTCCTGGCAACCAAGTTCGGCTTCAAACACGATCCTGCCCAGGGAGGGCCCTTTCCGACATCTGGTTTGGACAGCCGGCCTGAGCAGATTCGGTGCGTGGCCGAAGCCTCACTCAAACGGCTGCGGGTCGAGGCCATCGACCTCTTCTACCAGCACCGCCCCGACCCGAACGTGCCGATCGAAGAAGTCGCCGGCGCTGTGCAGGGGCTGATCCGCGAGGGCAAGGTCAAGCACTTTGGACTCTCTGAATCCAGCGCCGACCAGATCCGCCGCGCGCACGCCGTGCAGCCAGTGGCGGCCTTGCAGAGCGAGTATTCGATCTGGTGGCGTACCCTCGAAGAAAATGGGGTCTTGTCCACCTGCGAGGCGCTGGGCATTGGGCTGGTGCCCTACAGTCCGCTGGGTCGAGGCTACCTGACCGGCAAGATCGACGAGAGCACCACCTATGCCAGCAACGACATACGCAGCCGCAACCCACGCTTCACCCCGGAGGCCATCCAGGCCAACCGGGTGGTCATCGACCTCTTGGATCGCATCGGCGCGGAGAAAGGGGCCACACCGGCGCAGATTGCGCTGGCCTGGCTGTTGGCCCAGAAGCCCTGGATCGTGCCGATTCCTGGGACGCGCCAGCTGGAACGGCTCGACGAAAACCTCGGCGCGCTGGAAGTCCAGTTGACGCCGGACGATCTGGGCGCGATCGACGCAGCCATGGCAGAGATCTCGGTGGTCGGCGACCGCTACTGAACAGCGAATTTCCGCCACAAAGACCGAATTTTTTGGAGAAACCCGGTCTCTGTGGCGCTCTCCAGCCTCGGCTGCAGCTGCTGGACAACAACCGTCTCCGCTCACCCTTGTTGCACCGTAGATTTTGCACCGTGGGTGGGCCAGCCAAAAAGTACAATCGACAGAAAGGGTTCCCCTGATGAATGTATTTGACCTACGCACCCGTGTGGTCGACGAGTATGCTGCCTACATCGCCAGTTTTATTGAGATCCGTGACCGCCGGATTCGCGCACAGGTCGACGCCGAGCTGGCTGGCGGCCTGCTGTGGCCCGACGCGTTGCTCCAGCTGAATCCAAATTTTGAACCAGGGGCTTCGCTCGACAAACTGGTTGCCGACGGCCTGCTCGACACACGTTGTCGCCAGATTTTTACAGCCGTCCAGGAGGGAAGAGATCCGGTGCCGCTGCGTCTGCACCGCCACCAGGTGGACGCGATCCAGATGGCCAGGGCGGGGGCCAGCTATGTGGTGAGCACCGGCACCGGTTCGGGCAAAAGCCTCACCTATATTCTGCCGATCGTCGACCATGTGCTGCGCACGGGGAGTGGGAAGGGGATCCGGGCGATCGTCGTCTACCCGATGAATGCGTTGGCCAACAGCCAGCTGTTGGAGCTGCGTAAATTTTTGAGTCGAGACGGGCAGCCGGCGGTGACCTTTCGCCGGTACACGGGGCAGGAGTCTGACGAAGAGCGCAAGGAGATTGTCGCCAGCCCGCCCGACATTTTATTGACCAACTATGTGATGTTGGAGCTGCTGCTGACCCGCCCTTTCGAGCAGCCGATTGTGCAGGCCGCGCGCGGGGTTTTGCAGTTTCTGGTCTTGGACGAGCTGCACACCTACCGGGGTCGGCAGGGAGCAGACGTGGCGTTGTTGGTGAGGCGGGTTCGTTATCTGGCCGCCAATCCTGCGCTGCAGTGTGTGGGCACGTCGGCGACGATGGCAGGAGGCGGCACGTTTGCGGGCCAGCAGGCCCAGATTGCGGCAGTGGCCACACGCCTGTTCGGCACAACAGTGGCCCCGCAGGCGGTGATCGGCGAGACCCTGCGCCGGGTCACCCCCGAGCCTGCGCTGGCTGACCCGCTCTTTGTAGAGAAACTGCGGAGCCGCGTGCAGGCTGCCACCCCGCCTTCTGAGGAGTTTTCGGCGTTTTGTGCCGACCCTTTGTGCAGCTGGCTTGAAACGACTTTGGGATTGGAGAGCGAGCCAGGAAGTGATCGGCTGCGGCGGGCTACCCCGACGAGTGTGGCCCGTGCCGCGGCGCAGCTGGCCGCGCAGATCAGCCTGCCAGAGACCACCTGTCGAGATGCCATCGAACGCACCCTGCTGGCAGGCTACCGGGTGCGCAAGGATCGTACGGGGTTTCCGGTTTTTGCCTTTCGTCTGCACCAGTTTGTAGGCCGTGGGGACACGGTCTACGCTTCGCTCGACGAGCCGGAGCTGCGTTGGATCACCACGCAGAAACAGCAGTTTGTGCCCCACGACCGCAGCCGGGTGCTGCTCCCGCTGGCGTTTTGTCGCGAGTGTGGCCAGGAGTATTATACGGTCGTGCACCACCCAGCCAACGCGCAGCAGCCAGGGCATTTTGGGGCGCGCGAACTCAACGACCTGCAGGCGGGCGAGCGCTGCGGCTTTCTCTACGCCAGCACCGAACAGCCCTGGCCGGACCGCAGCGACGAGGCGCTCGACCGTCTGCCCGAGGACTGGGTCGAATTCAATGGGGAGACGCTCAAGGTCAAGCCGAGCAGCCGTCAGCGGCTGCCAGAAATGCACTTTGTCGACGGGGCCGGGCGTATCACGCCGGCGGGCCGCCGTTTTCATTTTGTACCAGCCCCTTTTGCCTTCTGTCTGCACTGTGGGGTGAGCTACTCCAGCCGCCAGCGTTCTGACTACGGCAAATTGAGCGTGCTTTCTTCGGAGGGGCGCAGCACAGCGACGACCGTGCTCAGCCTGTCGACCTTGCAGGTGCTGCGTCAGGACACTGCGCTCAACCCGGCTGCGCGCAAGCTGCTCAGCTTCACCGACAACCGGCAGGATGCTTCGTTGCAGGCGGGCCATTTCAACGATTTTGTCGAAGTCAGCATGCTGCGGGCGGCACTGCACCAGGCGGTCTTGCAAGCAGGGACGGCTGGCATCTCCCACGAGAGGTTGCCCCAGCAGGTCTATGCGGCGCTGGCGCTGCCGCTGAGTGCGTTTGCCAAAGACCCGCAGGTGCGTTTTGCCGCCAAAGAGGGCACCGAACGCGCGCTGCGCGAGGTGCTTGCCTATCGACTCTACCAAGATTTGCGGCGGGGCTGGCGGGTGACTGCTCCCAATCTGGAACAGTGCGGGCTGCTCCAGATCCAATACCTGTCGTTGGACGAGCTGTGTGCGTCACAGTCGGACTGGGCACCGCTGCATCCGGCGCTGGCAGAGGCCAGCCCAGCAGTGCGCGAGCAGCTCTGCCGAACACTGCTCGATTTTTTGCGTCGTGAGCTGGCAGTCAACGTCGACTATCTGCGTGCAGACTACCAGGAGACGATCAAGCAGCGGAGCAGCCAGTACCTGGTCGAACCGTGGGCGATCGACGAACAAGAACAGCTGGCGCGCAGCTTTGTCGCCTACCCGCGACGTTCCCGCAGGGGAGACAGCGGCGAAGCGATCTATGTTTCAGGCCGTGGTGGATTTGGCCTCTATCTGCGCCGCAACACGACCTTGCCCCATTTTCCCCAGAAGCTCTCGACAGAGGAGACCGAGACGCTGATAGGCCAGCTTTTTCAGATGCTCAAGCTGCCCGGGTTGGTCGGAGAGGTGCACCCAGCCCGCGCAGACGACGATGTGCCTGGCTACATGGTGCAGGCGGCAGGCATGGTGTGGCGCGCGGGGGACGGCAGAAGGCAGCAGTACGATTCCATCCGGGTGCTGCGGGGGGCCAGCACCGGTGCCCGGGTCAACGACTTTTTTGTTCAGCTGTACCGGGGGCAGGTCGACCGTTTTCGTGGGCTGCGCGCCCGCGAACACACGGCGCAGGTCAACACCGAGCAGCGTATCGACCGTGAGGAGCTTTTTCGCAGAGGAGAGCTGCCTCTGCTCTTCTGTTCGCCTACGATGGAGCTGGGGGTGGACATCGCCGAGCTCAACGCAGTGGGGCTGCGCAACGTGCCGCCGACGCCGGCCAACTACGCCCAGCGCAGCGGGCGGGCGGGCCGCAGCGGGCAACCTGCGCTGGTGTTGACCTACTGCACCACAGGAAGCCCGCACGACCAGTACTTCTTTCGCCGTCCTCAGCAGATGGTCTCGGGTTCGGTTAAACCACCGCGCATCGACCTCAGCAACGAAGAACTGGTGCGGTCGCATGTGCATGCGATCTGGCTGGCCGAGTCGGGGCTCTGGTTGGGAACGTCGCTCAAGGAGGTGCTGGATGTGGAAGGAGAGCAGCCGTCGTTGGCGCTCAAGCCGGCAGTCCGGGCTTCTTTGGAACGATCCAGCGTACGCCAGCGAGCGGCTGTACAGGCCCGGCAGGTGCTGGCCAGCCTGGGGGAAGACCTGACGGCAGCCTCCTGGTATCGGGACGGCTGGCTGGAGCAGGCGTTGGAGCAGGCGCTCGACCGGTTTGACCGGGCCAGCGACCGCTGGCGAGAGCTCTATCTGGCGGCGAGCAAACAGCGCGAGCTGCAAAACAAAATCATCGGGGATGCTGCACGCAGCAGCAGCGACAAAGGGGTGGCTCGACGGCTGCGCGAGGAGGCAGAGAGTCAGATGGAGCTGCTGGCTGGCGGGGGGAGCATGCAGTCGGATTTCTACAGCTACCGGTATTTTGCCAGCGAGGGCTTTCTACCCGGCTACAACTTTCCACGCCTGCCCCTCTCTGCCTATATCGGCGGGCGCCGGCTGCGCGCCGGAGACAAGGACGAATATCTCAACCGCCCACGTTTTTTGGCGATCGCCGAGTTTGGCCCGCGCAGCATCATCTACCATGAAGGGTCCCGCTATCTGGTCGATCGGGTCATTTTGCCGGCAGAGGCGCACAGCGAGCACGGACTGGTCACCAGCAGCGCCAAGCTTTGCCCGCGCTGCGGCCAGCTGCACGTGGTGGTGGAGGGGCTCTCCAACGACGACCTGTGCCGCCAGTGCGGCACGGCGCTGAACGAACTGACCCAGTCGCTGATGCGGATGCAGAACGTGTCGACCCGTCGGCGCGACCGCATCAGTTCCGACGAAGAAGAACGGCTGCGCATGGGGTACGACCTGCGGACAGCAGTGCATTTTGACCGCAGCGGAACGCGTGCGGCCACACGTCTGGCCGAAGTCTGCGGGGAGGACGGCCAGCCGCTGCTGCGGTTGACCTACAGCCAGGCAGCGACGATCTGGCGCATCAACCTGGGCTGGCGGCGGCGCAAGCCGGGCAGCCCGCCCGGGTTTATGCTCGACGTCGAGCGGGGCCGCTGGGCGCGCAACGCCGAGGAGCTCGACGAAGAGGAAGTGGCAGATGTGTTAAGCCCGGTCAAACAGCGGGTCATCCCCTTTGTGGAAGATCGCAAAAACTGTCTGTTGGTCGAGCCGGTCGCAGAGTTGCCGGTTGCGGTCATGGCGTCGCTTGCCCCAGCCCTCAAGAGCGCCGTGCAGGTGCTTTACCAGCTGGAAGACAGCGAGCTGGCAGCAGAACCGCTGCCCAGCCTGGACAACCGGCGTCTGCTGCTGCTGTACGAAGCCAGCGAAGGAGGGGCGGGGGTGCTGCACCAGCTCTTTGACCAGCCCGACGCGATGGCGGAAGTAGCGGCCAAGGCGCTGGAGATCTGCCACTACGACCCGGTGAGTGGCGCCGATCTGCGACGTGCCGAGAACGCGCGCGAAGAGTGCGAAGCGGCCTGCTATGACTGTCTGATGAGCTACAGCAACCAGCCTGACCACGCGATGTTGGACCGCACCCTCCTGGTCGAACTGCTGCGCAGCCTGGCAGCCAGCACGGTGACCGCCAGCCCAGTTGGCCTGCCGCGCGCCGAACATGCCAGCCAGCTGGCCACACTTTGTCAGAGCGAACTGGAACGACAGTGGCTGGCCTTTGTCCAACGCCACAACCTGCGGCTGCCGACCACAGCGCAGCATCGGCTGGCAGCGTGCAACACGGTGGTGGATTTTTACTACCAGGACGAGCGAGCAGTCATCTATGTCGACGGCTATTACCACAACCTGGAAGGCCGGCAGATCGACGACCGACGGCTGACCGCCTGCCTGGAGGACGCAGGGTACACCGTGGTGCGTTTTGGGACACAGCCGGCCCAGTGGGAGGAGATTGCACGCAAGCAGGAGTGGCTGTTTGGGAAAGCCTTGTCCCGCCCTTTTGCATAAATGCCTTACCCCGACCGTGAGGGAGAGGCAGGGAGCTTGGGGTGTCTTGGGAGCTTGTCGTATGTTTTTGTCAATCAGAAAGCGCGTCACTTGATCATCAAAAAGCGCGTCAGTTGGATGGATGAAAGATTAAAAGAGATCATGAGAAAGCGCGTCAATAGATCATGATGACGCGTCACCTGGATGGTGCTGGCCTCGCAGAGCAGTAGGGTTCAGAGCAGGGTGACAACAGGTTTTTCTCCTTTATGGCGCAGTTGCAGTTGGTAGTTGTGTTGGTATCCGCCGCCACGCCGTTGCGCTCTTCGTTGGCGTAGAGGCGTGCAGCAGCCTGGCGCAGGCAGTCTGCGGTGAGGCAGGCCGAAGTCCCCAGGTAGAGCTTGCGCAGACGACGGCCCTGTCGCCGGTAGGCGCTCCAGTAGAGGCCGCCCCTTGATAGCCTGTCTCACGCAGCGCACGATAGATCTTCCTGCTTGTATAACGCTGCTTGCGCGGCAGACGCTCATTCTCCACCAGCATCGCCTCGATCTGCTCCTTGTACGCACCCAACACCGGCACATCTTTCGCCTGGCTCAGTTGATACGGCTGCGGTTCTGACTGTTCCAGCACTTTGCGCACCGTCCAGTACCCGTGACCGTACTCCCCCCCTATCTGACGTATGCTCTTCCCTTCCACTACGTGCGCATGGCGAATTCTTTCATAGCTATGCACTGTCAACATCTCCTCCTCCGTTTCGGTCGCTCGGCCGTTTCTCGACCTGCTTGCCTTAACGGAGTTGCTTCAGGTGACGCGCTTTTTCATGTTCCTTTTTTCGCCTTGTGACGCACTTTTAGAGTATCAAAAACAGCCCCCGATGACACCCACGGGCGACCGCACGGACGATTGCACGGGCGACCCCGTAGGGGCACCCCTTGCGGGTGCCCACAATGACACCCATGGGCGACCGCACGGACGATTG
>CAIOHJ010000065.1 GCA_903858085.1 uncultured Chloroflexota bacterium | reverse complement strand
GCGGCACTAGCTTCAGCTCTGGATACAGCGGAAAGGGGATGCCATTGAGCCCAACAATCCTGAACCTGCTGTAGTAGCGCGGGCCACCGCTTGGGGCAAAGACGATGCTCTCGTGGTTCCTGAATGCCAGATGATCCAGCAGATGACACAACGTATTGACAATGCCATCTACCTTGGGCAAGAATGTTTCGGTAAACAAGGCGATGCGCATGGGGGTCACGACCAATACCCCCAATCGTTCGTCCGCAGGTACCCTGGCAACAGGCCTGTATAAAGCAGCAAACAGCGTGCAAGCGAGTGTAGCGTTTTGCGCGCCACCCCACGCTGCAGCCGACGGTGGTCACGCTCGTAGACGATCAGATCAGGGGCAAACTTGATCGCATGTCGGTGACGAGATAGCCGCCACCCATACTCTGAGTCTTCGTTGCAGGTCAAGGCTGGATCAAAGCCACCACTGTCCAAAAACACAGTGCGCCGAACAAGAAAATTCGAGCCCGACACAGCTGGAATTTTTATTCCCGCCAACAAACGCTGGCCGAGCAAGAAACAACGATAGTACAGCTGGTATGCTTGCTGCGAAAGCTTCGTCCCATATACGGCAGCGGCAGCCTCATACCGCTGTACTTGAAAAAAATAGTCAGGCGCAAAACTGATGTCTGCATCTGTGAACAGCAGCCAGGCAGTCGTTGCCAGGCGAGCACCAAGGTTGCGCGCCTCGGCAATCTGGGCAGTGCTGCGCAACACCTTGGTGCGTTCAGGGCGTTTGGATTGAACCAGCGCTGGCGTCTGATCGTCGCTGGCATCGACCACGATCAAAAAGACCGACGACGGGAGTGACACAAGAAAAGGGACAATGTTCTTCTCTTCGTTTCTGGTTGGCAGCACGACAGTGATGTCGTCGGGTTGGAGAATGGGTCGCCTTTCCATTGTCATTTTTCCGTCACTCTTGTCCACACACAAATACAACGATCACGCTACAACGCCGCCATAATCCGATCAGGCCAGTTGCTTGTGATAGAGCTGGCGCCCACCTCTGCCAATTGCAGCGCCCGATGTGGCTCGTCTACCGTCCAGGTCCAGACCGGCAGACTGTGTGTCGCTGCATCGCGTATAAAACGTTCCGCTCCATAGCGATGGCTGACGTTCAATCCCATCGGTTGGGCTGCATACGCCTGCAGCCGGGAGAGATGCAACGCCAGCCGTGTGTTCAAAATTCGGAGCAGTGTGCGAAGATAGCCATCGACATTCAATAAGACATGAAGGCTCGGTTCCAGCCGACGGACCCGGCGTGCGTCTGCCCAGCTACAGCCGCTCAATACAACTTCATCCAGCATGCAGTGCTTCTGCACAAGCGCCACGACCGCTTCGAGCGCTGCGGATGTTTTGATGTCCAAGTTGACAGGAATTTTTCCGCGAGTGATCACCAACGCTTCCTCCAACGTAGGAATCCGTTCGCCACAATACACAGCCCCGCGCCAGGCCCCGGCATCCAGTGTCTTGAGTTCAGCAACGGTGAGTTCTTCCACACGCCGAGGACACGCAGTGATGGAGAGGAGCGAGGCGCTGTGGAAAATAACAGGCACATGGTCGCGGCTCAATCGCACATCCAGTTCCACCATATCGGCGCCAATGGTGATGGCACCTCTGATTGCACAGAGGGTGTTCTCAGGATATGCGCCTGAATAACCGCGATGCGCGACGATTTGCGGTTTGCGCGCAATCTTGTACACAATATACTCCCTTCCTTCTTCGGTCTCCGGCGGTTATCCTTCTTCCCGCAGGATACACCGTTATCATTAAAGGCTGGGGTACAGTGTGTTATAGATTGATAACGATCTGATCTTCGTTGATTGCTACAAGGGAATTTTTAGATCACAACATACAGGCCAAACTACTGCGCTACACCCTCACACTGGCTTGGGAGCTTCTCCAGCCACCGCCGGGGGCTGCACAGCGCTGCGCAGCGCCGCAGCAAACGCATCGGGGTGCTGCTCAGCGGCCTGGGCAATTGCTTTCACGATGTAGCGCTGCCGGGCCTGGGCTTTGGCCATCACCAGCTCGGCTGTCACCGGAGGCGTCAACCCCTGGCTCAACAGCTGGTCGAACAGCTTCTGGGCAAAGGCCTGTTGTTGTGCGTCGGAAGGTTTGCGGCAATAGGCGCTGTACGCACGAAAGGCCAGGATGTCGTCGTGCGCCAGCGCACCGTAACAGCGCGCCTGGAGGTAACTGGTCACAACCTGCTGGAGACGGCGCTGCAGTGCCTGCGAAAGCGTGGGGGGAGGAGCGTACAGCCAGGCCAGCTCAATCCCCAACCCTTCACAAAATTGGGCCAGGTCGTTGTACAGACGGGTGTATTCAGCAGCCGGCAACTGCACCAGCCAGTCCGACAGTTCGGGGAGACCGACCAGCGCCTGGCTCGCCCACAAACCAAATTTCTGCTGCGGGGCTGGCTGCCTGCGCAAAGAAAACCAACGCCACCGCCCCGAAGAAGCCGAGTGGGTGGCAGGCTTTGCCGCTTGTGGACTCGCCTCCGCACGTTGACGGCGCCCCCCTTTCCACAGCAGAACCATCAGCACCAACAGAAGGCCAATGACGGCCAGCGTACTCAGATAGGTATTCAAGGTTCAGCTCCCTCACTCCCCCACCCTCTCAGCCACGCAGGCTCTCGACCCGCACCGTGATCCGACCAGACTGCACCATCGCCATCGGCGGCACACTGTCCCCAACCCCCACTTCCGCCAGCTGATTCGACTGCGTCAACAGCGCCAGGTTCAGGCTGGCCTGCCCGGAAAGAACGGTGCCCACCACCGGGATCACCTCCCCCTTGCTGACCACCAACACATCCCCGATCTTGACATTTGCAAACGGCACGTTGACCTCACCCGTTTCAGTCACCAGCCAGACCGTCTGCGGGGTGCCGCCGCCGAGCTGACGTAACAGGTCGAGCAGTTTGCTCCCTTCTTCAAATTGAAACTGCTGGACCAAGGCTTCGACCCGCTGGCCAAATTCACGCAGCGTATGGTGGAGCCAGCTCAGGGCCGCCGCCGGCAGATACCGGTCGGTGAGCAGCAGGCTGAGCAACAAGGCAGAGCTGACCACAGAGGGCTTCAGACGCTGTTCGTCGAACAGCGCCCGGATGCCCGCATCCAAAATCGGTACAGTCGTATAGACCGTCAACGGAATGCTGACATAGGTCAGCGCTGGAAAAAAGAGCCCACCCGTTGCAAAGCCCAGCGAAGCTGCAGACAACAACGAGTACTGCTTTGTCTGCTGCGCAGGTCGCTCGTCCCCGACAACCACCACCGATGGCGCTGGGCTCTCCTGGCCCGAACCCACTCTGGCCAGCGCAGTTTTTTGACGTGCATGCTGAACAAGATAGCTGGCCCCGGTGAAGACAACACTGCCAGCGACCAAGACGTTCGTAACGAACATTTTCGGCTCCCTGATGATTGCAACCCACTCATCTCAATTGCTCTATTATAGCATACCCGTTCCCTCAGACCTAGACAAATCGTTCCTGAAGGCACCACAGAATTTTCGCCGTCTGAGCAAAGACAGGCGATCGCATCTGCATACCATTCAGCCAGACAGATTGCACCCGGTGAAAGGGCCGCTCCCCTTGGCGGACGCCCCTCCGAACAGAGACGCCTTCATGCTATACTCTGATGTAGTATGCGCGACGCCCGCTCCTGGTGGTTCTCTGCCCAGCTTTTTGGGCCCAGCTTTTTGTTCTGTTGGCTGCTGGCCAGCCTGCTCTGGCCAGCAGCTGCCAGGGCCAGCACGTTGCCCCCTCCCACATTCCCCAACACCCCCCCTGGCTATCTTCCCCCCGGCCAGATCCAGGCCCACATCGTACAGCGCTCCGATTTTGTACCGCGCTGGAACCCGACAGACCAGCAGCTGCTGCTGCAGGCAGGGCTGCCCATCCCCGCAGTCGTCGTGGCACCCACCAACGTGTTTGCCGACCTGCCCGCCCACCGCCCCGCTGCAAGCCCGCCTTTCCTCGCTGGATGGCAGCCGCTGCTGACCCTGGATGGACTCCCAGCCCTGGCACGCCCCCCCTGCCGGCTGCTGGGCCGTTCCCCCGGCCCCCGCACTCTTCTGCTCGAACAGCTGCGCCAGGAGCCCTTCCCCGTTGACAGCGAGGTCGGCCTCCTGCCCACACGATGGATCTGCCTGTTCCCCAATCTGGCCCAGGCCCACAACGTGATGGTTCAGTTCGCCCTCCACAGCGAAGCACGCCTTTTTCCCGAAAGTCTCTTTGTCGGCTTCTCAACCGACGGACGGATTTTCTACGGCCGCCGGTGGGTC
>CAIOHJ010000064.1 GCA_903858085.1 uncultured Chloroflexota bacterium | reverse complement strand
GTCGGTATGCTGCCGGCAAAGGCGCGGCCAGGGCTGCCTCGGTCGCTGTGGCCACTGTTCCAGGGTGTTGTTGCAGCCACCCACAGGTTGTTGTCGACCCGCTCCAGGCTGGCGCCAGCTACCGCGGCACGCCCGGCGTGTTCACCCCAGGTCACGCTGTCGACAGCAACAGCACCTCCTGGGGGATAGAGCTGCAGCGTCCCTTCGTTGTTGACCAGCTGTAATGCCCCATATTGATAGCGGGCCTCGACATAGCCTGCGCGCACAGCAGGATCCCCGCGTGCCAGCACCAGATACTCACCAGGCTCGATCCACAGATCCACAGCAATTGCATGGCTGCGCCCGCTGCCATCGACCAGCTGCCAGTTGTACAGGTTGACAGCCACAGCACCTGCATTCACCAGCTCGACAAACTCTCCGTCGGCGTCTTCTACTGCCTGCGGGTCGACCATGACTTCGCTCAGGCGGATCACAGGCAAAGGAGTTGGTGTTGCTGTTGGCAAGGCAGTTGCACTGGGCGTTGCAGTCGCAGATAATTCCGGATCCGGAGATGCAGATTCGGTAGGGGATGGAGGAGGTGTAGATGTTAAGGTGGCTGTCGGCGTTTGCGTTGGAGTCGACGTGTAAGTCATCGTTGGCACCGGCGTGGCGGTGGGCGTCTCGGTGGGCGTCTCGGTGGGCACCGGCGTGGCGGTGGGCGTCTCGGTAGGCGTCTCGGTGGGCACCGGCGTGGCGGTGGGCGTCTCGGTGGGCGTCTCGGTAGGCACCGGCGTGGCGGTGGGCACCGGCGTGGCGGTGGGCGTCTCGGTGGGCACCGGCGTGGCGGTGGGTGTCTCGGTGGGCGTCTCGGTGGGTGTCGCGGTGGGCAACGGCGTGGCGGTCGGTGTCTCGGTGGGCGTCTCGGTCGGCACCGGCGTGGCGGTGGGCGTCTCGGTGGGTGTCGCGGTGGGCGTCTCGGTGGGCACCGGCGTGGCGGTGGGTGTCTCGGTGGGTGTCTCGGTGGGCGTCTCGGTGGGCACCGGCGTGGCGGTGGGCGTCTCGGTGGGCATGATGGTGGTGCAGGGATTGGGGAGCGTGCCGCTGTTGCGTGGGGCCGGCGCCTGCCGTGTGAAATCTGCCCCATTGTTCTGGCTGTCGGTGCAGCCCCCGCCGCCGCGCAGGGCTGCCTTGGTGTTCGACAACAGGGGGGCCGGTGCCCCTTCCGATTCGTTGGCCTCTCCGTAGCCGACAAGATCCACCACAGCTCCCCCCGCCGTCAGCCGCACTTTGCCGCTGTCAGACGGCAACCCAAACGCAGCAACCAAATCCGGCAGGGGCAACGCCCCACCCACTGCACCCGTGTTCAGCTGGATCAGCAGATACGAATACGCCCGGATCGACCGCCCTTCCAACCCCACCCCCGTCCAGTCGCTCGAACTCGCTGCCCCCACCTCCCAGCCATCCAACGCGATCTCCCCCCCAGTCGAGTTGAACAATTCGACAAAATCTGCGTTGAACGGCGCATTGGTGTTGCCTCCCCCCCCATATACCTGGCTGATACAAACTGTACATCTCCCCTGGGCCCATAAAACCGTTTCCCCCCTTTGTCCACACCAGAATACCCCCAACCACACAGCCAGCTGCAACCACCCAATGCCCTCCCCTCTGCTCAACCAATACCCCGCAAATTGCCCCAAAGCTCTCATCGGTCGGCGCTCCTCTCCTGACAAACAACCACTCTCCCACAAGCGGTACCTTGCCGGCGAACAACGCAGTTCTTTTCCAGTCGTCGGGCAACAGAAAGGGCTGGGTAAACTGCTGATCATTTCGATCCTACTCTGTGTGGATAGCACAGAGTAGGATCTTTTGTCTCAGATCGATTGCCAAAAATGCCAGGGGGGATGGCCATGCCCGCTTCTGGGAAGAGGCAGGTAGAGAGATGCGTCTGGGGCCGGTGCTGCCCCACCCCGTTCAGGCAGGGCTGACGCTGCGTTTGCGCAGCTCGCGCGTCGCACTGACGGCCAAGGTCAGCACAGTCAGCGGAATCACAAAGAACAACAAAAAGGTGCGGTACTGGGGCAGGTTCGGGTCGCCGGCAGCATCTAGCAGCAGGTAGGCTGTGTACAGCCCATAATAGACCACAAAAACCACACCCTCCCACCGGGCAATCGTGTAGCCGGTGAAGAAGATCGGCAGACAGGCCACCGCCACTGCCACCATGAACGGGATGTCCGTGGCCAGCATTTGGGCGCTCACCGGCGTCCCTTGGGACGAGACCAGCGCAGAAATTCCAAGCACGGACAACAGGTTGAAGATGTTGCTGCCGACTACGTTGCCTACGGCAATGTCACGCTCCCCGCGAATGGCTGCCACCACCGAAGTCGCCAGCTCGGGCATCGACGTGCCAGCCGCAACGATGGTCAACCCGATCACCAGTTCGCTCATGCCCAGCACCCGCGCCAGCTCCACAGCACCGTCGACCAGCCAGCGTGAGCCCAAGACGAGCAGGACCAGCCCCCCGGCTATCAGCCCCACGTTGAGCAGCATGCGCTGCAGGGTGCGCGGCTCACGCACCGCATACTCGGCCTCGTATTCGGCCATCACTTCTTTGTTCCGTTCACGCTGGCTCTGCACAATCAAAAAGATCGTGTAGGCCAGGATTCCGGCAAAGAGCAGCGCCCCTTCCCAGCGCCCAATCAGCCCGTCTAGCGCCAGGAGCCAGACGACCACCGAGATGCCGATCATGATCGGCACGTCGACCCGCACCAGCTGCTGCGCAACCACCAGCGGCACGATCAACGCTGAAAGGCCCAGAATGAAAAGCACATTGAAGATGTTGCTGCCGACAACGTTGCCCACAGCAATGTCTACCTGGCCGCTCAGCGCTGACTGCACGCTGACCGCCATCTCCGGCGCACTGGTGCCAAAGGCCACGATGGTCAGCCCGATCACCAACGGCGAAATGCCCAGCGCTGCAGCCAGCCGGCTTCCCCCCCGCACCAGGAGCTCTGCCCCTGCCACCAATGTCACCAATCCCCCCACCAACAACAGCACGATGATTCCCCACATGATCCTTTTGTCTCTTTCGCAATGTTCCTGGCCTGTGCTGCACTGCCCTCAGACAGGCGCCCCACACCCTTGGGGCCATGCTATCATAGCACCAACCGGCTCCCCAGAGATCCCAATTGTCTGACATTCGGCTGACAGCAAACCGACAGCTGCCTCAGCCCAGGTCGCGCGCGAAGACCTCGGTGAAGAGCTGAAATTCGTCGGTCAAGGCGTCGATCTGGCGCCAGCCCAGACGGCGGTAATAGGCGGCGGCTGTCTCGGTGCGCAGATAGAGGGTCGTGTGCCCCAGCCCGGCAGCGACCGACTGGATGTGGTCGATCAGCTGGCGTGCGCAGCCCTGCCCCCGCATGGCCGGCAGGACATACAAGGAGGCCAGCCACGGGCTCCACTCCGGCCGCGCCCCCAGGTCGTTGCCGACCAGCGAGACGGTCGCCACACAGGTGCCGTCGACGACCCCCACGTAAGTCAGCGGGAGCGTCTGGGCCTGGCGTTCCTGCAGCGCCGCAATCACCGCCGCCCGCGTGAGGGTGGGGCGCAGCGTTTCGATGAACTCGGTGTAGATCCAGTGGGCTACCTCGGGCAGCCATTCGGGGTGGTCGTGCAAGTTGACAATCTGCATCGCAATCCTCTCTGGTGGACAGACTCAGGCTGGGGCAAGCTTCAGCCCCTGCAGCCCTGCCCACTCGGCGTGCCCGCCGACAGGGCAGTGCTGGATGCCGGGCAGCGGCGGAGCGGCACAGGCCGGGCCCAGGGTGACCAGGAGCACGCCAACACCGCGGCCGCGCAAGGAGAGCAGGGTGTGGCACAAGGCGGGGGGAAGCAGCGCTGTGATCACCACCACGGTGGTGCCGTAGGGCAGGCGCAGGCTCTCGTGTCGCAGGCTTTCGGCCAGCGGCCAGCGGCCAAATGGGATCAGCCTGGCCAATGCCTCCAGGATCAGGGTCAGCTGGTCGCGGTGGCTGGCCGGGCGCACGCAGACCCGCCGGGCCCCAGGCTGTGTGACCCCGTTGGCAAAAAGACCCACCGGCTGGCCTTGCTCCCACGCCCAGCGCGCCAGCGAGGCAGCCACCGTGACGGCAAACTCCTGCAGGTCAGGGTCGTAGCCTTCCCAGCCAGATTCGTGGGTGTCGATGTTGAGAAAAAGAGCCAACGGACGGTTGGCCGAGGGATCAAAGGTCTTGGTCTGCAGCGAGCCGCGGCGGGCGGTGGCTTTCCAGTGCACCTGGCGCATGCTGTCCCCCACCGCATACTCGCGCGCGCCGCTGAAGCGCAGCGGATCCTCGGCAAGCCGACGCAGGGCAGAAAACTCGCCGAACGGACGGGCTGCCGGCAAGCCAAGCGCAGAGAGCGGCACCAGGCGCGGGTAGACCAACAGCGTGTCGAGCGCAGGCTCTTCCCGCTCGCGGCTGGCAAACCCGAAAAGATCGCCGCTGTACAGCTGCGCGGGACCCAAGGACCAGGCTCCCCGCTGGCCGGCGCGCACACGGTAATGGCGGGTGACCCGCTCGTACCAGCGCAGCGCCACCAGGTTGACCAGCCGCCGACGGCCCGGAAGATGGCTGTGGGCCAGGTGGGCAGGCTCGATGGCGAGCGCCCTGGGGACTTCATCTTCGGCACGCAGCCAGGCCAGCGGCAGCGGCTTGGCATTGGTGAGCTCGATGGCAAGCCGAATCTCGTCGCCGGGGAAGAGCCGGCTGCGTTCAAGGCGGCGGGTATAGTGCACGCCGAACAGACAGACACGCAGCCAGAGCCAGGCAGCGCCGGCGACCAGGGCCAGCAGCAGGGCCAGCAAAAACAGCGGCGCGTTGCGCAGCGCCACCGCCACGACCGCCAGCCCCAGCAACGCCCATGCCCGGCCATTCACCGCCGGGCACTCCAGCGCTCCTCCACCGGAACCGGGGTCTGCTCGACCAGCCGGGCGACCACCGCACGGGCACTCTGCCCGCGCAGCCGACTTTCTGGGCTCAGGATCAGCCGGTGGGCCAGCACCGGTTGGGCCAGCTGCTGCAGGTCGTCTGGGATGACAAACTCGCGCCCGCGCAGCGCCGCCAACGCCTGGGCGGCACGCAGCCAGGCAAGCGCCCCGCGCGGGCTGACCCCAAGCTCGACCGCCGGGTCCTGCCGCGAAGCGTGCACCAGGTCGAGCAGATAGTCCTCGATGACCGGCTGGCAAGTCACCTGGCGGCAGCGAGCAACAATCTGACGGAGCTCAGCCGCGCCGAGCAGCGGCTGCACCTCGGCCAGCGGGTTGTGGACCCGAAAGCGGCGCAGGAGGGTGCGCTCTTCCTCGCGTGCCGGGTAGCCGATCGCCACCCGCAGCAAGAAACGGTCCAGCTGGGCCTCCGGCAGTGGAAAGGTCCCTTCCAACTCGACCGGGTTCTGGGTGGCCAGCACCAGAAAGGGAGAGGCCAGCGGGCGGGTGACGCCGTCCACGGTGACCTGGCGCTCTTCCATCGCCTCGAGCAGGGCAGCCTGGGTGCGCGGCCCGGCACGGTTGATCTCGTCGGCTAGCAAAATTTCGGCGTGGATCGGCCCGCTCCGATACTCGAAGTCTCCACTCTTCTGGTTGAAGACGTTGACACCAGTGATGTCGGAAGGCAACAGGTCGGGGGTGAACTGGATGCGGCTGAACGAACAGCCGAGCGCGCGCGCCAGGGTCTTGGCCAGGGTCGTCTTGCCGATCCCCGGCACATCTTCGAGCAGGAGATGCCCGTCGCAGAAGAGCGTGACCAACAACAGCTCAATGACCTCGTCTTTGCCGACGATCACGGAGCCCACAGCACCTTTGAGCCGGGCCGCAGCCTCGGCAATTTGTTGAACAGTATCCATCTTGACTTCGTTATACCACACCAGAGCGCTCCTCCCCAAGCAGGCGGTGTGGTCCGCCAGGCGATTCAGCCCGGATGGGCCAGAACTGTCGGCAGATAGATCGGGGGGGGCAACGTGCGGGGGCGTTCGAGAATCTGCGCCAGCGCCCACCGGGCCGCTTCCCACAGATCGGGGTCGGTGGGCCAGCTGATGTCGGTGCGCACCCAGGTTGGGTCTGCCGGGTCGCTGACCCCATACTCCCAGGTGACAGTCGGTACCAGGCGGGCGACGATCTGCTGCACAGCTGCCGGGTCGACTGCGGCGGCCAGGGTCAGGTAATCGACATCCTGAATTCCACGGCGCCACTGTTTGAGGCGCAGCGAAGCCAAGGGGCCGGCCACCCCGTAGCTTTCCGCCGGGTAGACACTCTCTGTGCCCGGGTAGAAGAGCACACCGTCGCCGTTGTTGTAGTTCCAGCCGCTCTTGCCCCGCACCGGGTCGTCGTATGTATAGCAGCCGAAGGTCTGGGCCTGGCGGAAGAGATTGGTCCAGCCAGCAGGGTCGTCATAGCCGTAACATTGGAAATTGGTGTAGTAGGTGCTCTCCCATTTGAACCAACGGTCGATCCCCTGCTTGAACTGGGTCCAGCCCAGCTGGCGCAGGGCCACCCCGTCGTCTTCGATGGCGAACGAACCGGTCGCAGGCCGGTGGCCGTTGTAGAGAAAAAAACGTTTTGCCGGGTCGGCTCGCAAGCTGGCCAGTGCTGCCTCCCAGGTCGCACGCTCGCCGATCGTGGCGGCGCTGGCCGGGATCTCCAGGCTGGGGGTGTGGGCGGTCGCGTCGGGCAGCGGCAGCGTTGCCAGCGCTTTGAGCCGCCGCCCAGAACCCGGGTTGTCGTCCAGCCAGCGCGCCCACAGCTCTGTCTGGGGAAAGTCGTCGGATTCATCCACCAGGTAGAGAAAGTATTCGACCGGGGTGGCAAAATTTTGCCCTTCAAACCAGTCGACCCAGGCGTCGCTGTTGCGCCACAGCTCCTCCTGGCCCTCCCCCTGCCAAGGCCACTGGCCATAGGTGCCGATGCTGTAGACCGCATTGCCGACCCCCACGCCGACCCCGTCGTAGCCGTAGGCGGGCGTGAACAGCTCTCCGCTCAGCCGCTTCACCCAGCCATCCCCCATCTGTTCGAGCGGGGTGCTGCCTTCGATAAGGGAAATTTTGTGGCGGTGCGCCAGCTGAACATGGCGGTCGGCCAGCGCCAACCCCTGGGTGTAGACCGCTGTGCCCGCTGCCGGCCAGCGGTGCTCTGCCCCCAGATAGCGGTGGTTGATCTCTTCCTGGCTGAAAAAGAGCATGCTCCTGGCGCTGGGCAGGTCGGGCAGGGTGAAGTGAAGCACAGACAGCCGGACCGGCACCGCACGCACGCGGATTCCAGCTTCTCGGATCTCGAGGGTGCCGCTGTAGACCCCGGCCGGTGTGCTCTTGGGAATGTAGATGTCGACCCAGATCGACTGATTGGTGCCCGCCGGGATCGTAAAGGGGCTCTGCAGCGCCAGCGGCACGGCGATCTCCGGGTAGAGTTTGTTGTGACAGGGTCTGTCGGTCCACAGCCCGTTGCCATTGCCCTCGTCGGTGTAGGGGCGACGGCAGCGCTCCGGCACATGGCGCTCGTCGTAGTCTTCGTAGGCCAGCCGGCTGATCCCCTCGATCTCCAGATAGCGCACGAAGAAGAGTTCGATGGAACGGCCCAGATAGTTGAAGAGGGTGGGGCTGGTGGCCTGGGTGGTGGTTATCGTGGCCGCTGCACCGTCCAGATGGGTCAGGCTGACCTGCAGCGGGCCGGTCGAATGGGTGGGGGCCTCCAGCACCAGGTTAAAGCCCAGCACCTCGTTGCGCGCCCCGAAAAGTGTCACGGTCGTGCCGTCCCAGACAGAATTGTGCACGGCGCTGGGGTCAGAAGCCGCCCGCAGTTCGTCGCGTGTGACCTTGTCTCCCCCCTCATTGGCCCAGACCGCAGCGAGCGAAGCCCCAGGTGGCTGGGCAGCGACAGGCCAGCGAGACAGCCCCCACAACAATCCCCACAACAGCAACCCCGCTCCCAAGCTGGAGAAGAGAACCAGAGCACCCACCACGAGTTTTTTCTGGATGGCCATCATGGCTTGCCTCCTGAAAGCGTCGGCTGGCAGCCAGACTGTACCTGGCCTCCACTCTTTTATGATAGCGCAAGATAGCGGGAACTGTGAACGATGGCTCGCTGCACCAGAGCACAGGCCGCAGTTGCCCGGCATGACCTATTTCAACAGGTCGGACGCCGGCGCGCACGAGGTGGCCATGGCGGTGAACACCGAACGCTTTTTCCAGGAGTATTTCGGCGCAACAACAGGAGAGTACAGGGGGTCTGAAATAAGCAAAGAGTCTGGCTGAAGCCGCACATCAGGTAGCAGTACGCTTCCGGTGGCCAACCCCTTCAAATCGCAATGGGCCAGTGCGCCGCGTCAGCCGGGGGAAGCCCCCGGCTGACCTGCCTCGGCAGCGATCTGGGCGACGAGGTCGCCGTGGTCGCAGTTGATCAGCTGCACATCCCAGCGCAGGATCGCGCGGAAGGCTGCCGGGTCCTTTTCTGTGTGAAAGACCATCACCTGCATGCCGCGGCTGTGGCAGGCAGCCAGCAGTTCGTCCGACAGCGCTGCCAAGGAACATTCGACGAGGGCAGCACCGAAGCGTTCGTGGGCCTCGACGGCCTCGGCAACGCTTTCCGCGTTGACCTTGAGCAGGAGATGGGGGGCCAGGCGCCGGAATTCCAGCGCCCGGTCCGGTTCGCTGAACCAAAAAAAAGAGTCCTGTTCGAGCTTTACTGCCTCGACCAGCGCAATCAGCTGGGGCAGATCGGCCCGTTTGACATCGAAAAAGACCTTGGCCTTGCCGGCGATCCAGCGCAGATAGGCGTCCAGCCGGGGCACTCGCTCCCCCTGGTAGCGGGCATCAAACCAGCTGCCCGCATCCAGCGCGTCGAGGGTGGCTGCACTCTGTTCGTGGAACAGCCCTCTCCCGTCGGTGGTCTCCGCCAGCTCCGGGCCATGAAAAACGTAAAGCACGCCGTCCTGGCTCATGTTGACGTCGATCTCGACATAGTCCATGCCCCAGTCGATGCAGAGCTGGGCAGCCGCCACTGTGTTGGGCGGGGCGTACTCGTTGGCTCCCTGGTGGCAGACGATCGCCACCTTGCGGGTGCGCGGCACCTGCTGGGCAGGCGGGAAGGGTCGAAGGGCCATGGACGCGCTCCTGGGTCTGTTCAGCCAGCCTGGTACGGCTCGAGTGCTGCCGCATGGAGGGTCTCGCCGCCGCTGTAGACAAAAGCAGGCCCCTTGCCCGGGGCTGCCCAGCGCACACCGTTGGCGATCACCTGCTGCACCTCTTTTTGGTAGTAGACCGGGAACGTTTCGTGGCCGGGTCGAAAATAGAAAATTTTGCCGCGCCCGCGGTGAAAGCAGCAGCCGCTGCGAAAGACCTCGCCGCCGGCAAACCAGCTGATCAGGACGACGGCATCTGGCGTCGGGATGTCAAAATGTTCGCCATACATTTCGTCCTGTGGGATCTCAAAATAGGGAGGCAGCCCATCGGCGATGGGGTGGCCAGGGTCCACAACCCAGAGCCGCTCGTGCAGGCCATCTTCACGCCAGCGCAGGCTGCAGGTGGTTCCCATCAGCCGACGGAAGATCTTGGCGTGGTGGCCCGAGTGGAGCACGACCAGCCCCATCCCTTCGAGCACCCGCCGTTGTACCCGGTCGACAAATTCGTCGCGCACCTGGTCGTGGGCGACATGGCCCCACCAGACCAGCACATCGGTCTGGGCCAGGGTTGCCTCGCTCAGCCCTTGGTCCGGGTCGTCGAGGGTGACCATCTGGGTGTGGGCATAGCCCTGGGCCCGCAGGCTCTCGACGAGCGGCGCACAAATTCCGTGCGGGTAGATCTGTTGAACGGTCTTGTTGCGTTTTTCGTGCTGGCCTTCGTTCCAGACCAGCACCTGGAGAGGGAATTGCATCGGTCACCATCCTAGAAAAGGGGCCTGGGCGGCGAGCAGCTCGTCGGCCAGGGCCACGGCTTGATCCAGCGAACTGACAGCTCCGTCGAGCACCAGCGCCTGCACAAATTTTTCGCGGCTGCGTTCAAGCGCCGCTTCGACAATGGTTTCGACCCACTGGCAGCGGGTGGCCAGCGTGCCGGTGAGCGCAGCCGAAAGCGGAGGCTGCAGCAAAGGGCGGAGGCCGTGGCCATCGACCAGGGCTGGCCCTTCGACGATGGTGGCCAGGGGCAGCGTCGGCGCCTGACCCTGGTTGGGCAGATTGGCCGACACCACCCAGGGCCGGTGGTCGCGCACTGCCTGGATGATCTCCATCACCTGCTCATGCTCGCCGCTGAACTGCTCCAGATAGCCGGCCGGCAGCGGCTCGCTGCTGTGGGCCACCGCGCCCATCTCAGCAAAATGGGCGTCCCCGCTGGCGATCGTCCCTTCAAAGCTGAAGGCGTCGATTCCCAACCGCTTCTGCCAGTATACGCCCTCTCGAAAGAACTGCGGAAAAAACTCTGTGACATGACGGTCAAGCACTGCCGGGAACGCGCCGAACCAGTGCATCAGCCGCCAGGAAAACGGATTGTCTTCGGGCGAGTCGTATGGGCTGTCGCTGGGCGGCAGCAGAGGGGGGGGCGTGGCTGCACGCTCTGCGGCCAGGGCACGCAGGCGCGGCAGCGCATCCTGGCCGCCGACAGCCACCTGGGTGAACCAGGTCAGGTGGTTGACCCCGGTCGCGGTGTACTGCAATGTCTCGGGCGAGACCCCCAACGCCTGGGCCAGAAAGCGGGCGCTCTCCATCACACCGTGGCAGAGGCCGACGACCGGCGCGCCGGTCGCCTTGCGGATCGCTCGGCAGACTGGCGCCATCGGGTTGCCGTAGTTGAAAAAGAGGGCGTCCGGTGCCAGGTCGAGCAGATCCTGGGCCACTGCCACCATGGCTGGGATCATGCGCAGCGCGCGCGAGGAGCCTCCTGGCCCTACGGTGTCACCGACCGGCGCGTAGACCCCGTATCGCCGGGGGATCAGCACATCCTGGCTCCAGGCTGCCCGGCCGCCGACACCGACCGTGCAGATGACAGCGGTGGCGCCGCGCAGCAGCGCGCGGCGGTCAGGCGAAGCCTGGATGCGGAGAGGCGCCCCGCTGGCAGCGACCATTTTCTCGGCCAGACGCTGGGCGACCGCCAGCGCAGCCGGGTTGGGGTCGACCAACGCCACGAGGGCTGGGTTGCCCAGTCGAATCAGATCGGCCAGCAGGCCAGCCGTGAACGAGGCGCTGCCGGCGCCGACCAGCACAATTTTTTCGTCGAATGGCGTGTGCATCTTGTCGCTCCAGGTCCAAGGATGGGTCAGGCCAGCCGGACGAGCTGGCCATCTTGTGCAGCGGATTGGCGGATCGCGTCCCAGAGCCGCGCCATGCGCAGCCCAATCTCGGGCGGGCAGGGGTTGGCCAGCGCGCCGCTGCGCACAGCCAGAAACTGCTGCCAGACCCCCAGCGACGGGGCCACTGCGATCGGCTCGGGTTGGGGCTGGCCGGGGCGCTGGATCTGTAAAAAATGTCCCCAGATGTCGGTAAAAATGATCCCCTGCGTGCAAAAGACACGTATGTCAGAGGTAGAGCGGGTGCAGGTATCGCCGCAGGCATTCATCGTGACCAGCACGCCAGAACGCAGACGGGCCATCACCGCACCCAGCACCTCGACCGGGGTCTCGCGCGCGTCGAACCAGGCAGAGACCTCGGCGAACTCCTCGCCGGCCAGGTCGGTGATCGTGTTGAGCATGTGGGCGCCGGTGTCGAAGAAAAACCCCCCACCCGCCAGCTCGGGCTGCTGGCGCCAGGTGCCCAGATTGGGCGTGCGCCAGTTTTCCCAGGAAAGCCCGGAGATCGTCAGGATCTGGCCCAGCGCGCCGTCGCGCAGCAGCTGCACGGCGGCGCGGATCTGGGGGGAGAGGCTGCCGGGGAAGGCCACCACCAGCACACGGCCGGTGCGGTCGCGGGTGGCGATCAGCTGATCGGCCTCGGCACCGCTGATCACCATCGGCTTTTCGAGCAGGACATCCAACCCACTCTCCAGGCAGGCGGTGGCCTGGGCCGCATGATAGGCGTGGGGGGTCACGATCAAGGCGGCGTCCAGCTGGTCACCGTAGCGGCTGAGCAGCCGCTCCAGCACAGGCTCGTTGGGGGGCGGGCGGCGGCCCGCTTCTTCGAACAGGGCTGCAGCAGCCGCATAGTTGGCCGGCGACGGTTCACACAGCACCGTCACCTGGGTGCTCTCCGGCTGGGCGAGCAGCGCCCGCAGGTGCCCGCGGGCCATCGAACCACAGCCGATCAGGGCAGTACGCACGACAGGAAAGGTTGGAGAAGAGAGAGACATAGGACAGGCTTTCTGGTGAAAAAGGAAAAAAGGTCATTGCCCGGCCATCGCACCGGCCATCGTGCCTTTGATCAGATACTGGCGGGCAAAGACAAAGATCAACAAAGAGGGCAGCATGTAGAGCAGCGACATGGCGTTGAGCATCCCATAGTCCAGGTTGGTATAGGCGATCAGCGCGCGAAACAGGCCGAGCGGCATCACAAATTTTTCGCTGTCAGAGAGCAAAATCAGCGGCAGAAAAAAGGCGGCCCAGGCGCTGTTGAAGGCCAAGATCGCCGCCGCGCCCACACCAGGCAGGGCGAGGGGGAAGACGACCAGGCGCAGGGTCTGCCCGCGCGTGGCGCCGTCGATCCAGGCAGCCTCCTCCAGCTCTGCCGGCACGGTGTCGAAAAATCCCTTCATGACCCACAACATGAACGGAATCGTGCCCACGCTGACCCCGACCACGACCCCAGCCAGCGTGTTGACCAGCCCCAGGTTGCGCACGATCAGATAAAAAGGCAGCACGGTTGCCGTGCCGGGGATGATCTGGATCAGCAGCACGGCAAACATCAGCGCCCGTTTGAAACGAAAGGTGCCGCGCGAGAGCGCGTACCCACCCATCGTGCAGACCAGCAGGCTGAGCGCCACGCTGCTGCCAGAGACAAAAAGGCTGTTGCGCAGCAAGGTCAACGCCTGGCCACGGCCTACGATCGCATTGGCGAAATGCTCGAAGGTGAACGACTGTGGCCAATACAGATAGAGGCTGGAGACATTCTCCGGCTTGGTGGTGAAGGCGCTCAGAAATGGCCAGACAAACGGCACCAGCATAAAGATGCCCAACAGCCCGAGAAAGAGATAGATGGCTGCCACTTCCAACCGCTGGCGAAACTGGTGATCGGCTGGGCGGGCACTGCCCCGAAACAGCTGCGTAGACATCGGACACCCCCTCAGAACTCGACCCGCATCAGGCGGACATAGAGCAGGGCCAGCCCCAGGCTGAGGAGCAGCATCACCATTGCGGCGGCGCTGCCAAACCCGAGTTCAAAATACTGAAACCCCTGATTGTAGACATAAATTCCCAAAAGTTCGGTTGCATTGCCGGGCCCGCCGCGAGTCAGCCCAAAGACCAGGTCAAACATGCCCAGACAGCCGATCGTATTGAGCAGCAGCCAGAGCAAAACCACATAGCGGATCAGCGGCAGCTTGACGCGCACCAGCATCTGCCAGGGGGAGGCCCCGTCGATGGTGGCGGCCTCCAACACCTCCTGGGGAATGCTTTGCAGGCCCGCCAGAAAGAGGATCATTGCGAAGCCGCTGTTGTTCCAAAAATTGACCAGCACGATCGAGAGCATCGGCAGCGTGCGGGTCCAGAGCACTGGCTCCATCCCGAAAAGCCCGACCAGACGGTTGAGGGTGCCGAACTCTTTGGCGCCCAGCATCGAGGACCAGATCAGCGCCTGGGTGATGCCTGGGATCACCATGGGCAGCACGATGATGGCCACCAGCCAGTTCTGGCCGCGCAGCTGTCGACGCCCCAGGATCAAGGCGGCCGACAGCCCAAGCACAAACTGCCCCAAATTGGTAAAGAAGGTATACTGAAGCGTGAGCCAGAGAGAGTTGTAGAACCGTTCGTCGGTCAAGAGCCGCAGATAGTTGCGCACCCCGACAAAGGTGTAGTCGAGTGCTTTGGGCCCGGCCAGTGCCAGGTCGGTGAAGCTGACATAGATCGCCCAAAGGCCTGGCAGCAGTGTAAAGACGGCGATCAGCAGCAAGGCCGGGCTGAGCAACAAAAAAAAGAGACGGTTGTCGGCGCGTGTCACAGCAGCCTCCTGTGGGGCATGGACAAAAAAGTCGATGGCGGCTGGCGTGCCACAAGGTTGCGCCAGCCGCCACAGAGCAGCTCTGAACCCTCTGCGGGCAGAGCGTTACAGGCTTTTCACCCGTTCCTGGCCGAGCGCCTCGGCCATCGAGGCGGCAAAATCGGCCATGGCTGCTTCGGCCGTGGCGCTGCCGGTGATGATCGCCTCGGTGGCCCGTGCGATCCCTTCGGCGAACTTGTCGGTGCCGACCTGCTCGAACTGGTAGGTCTTGCCGGTCTCGAAGAACTGGCTGGCCTGCAGATACTTGCCGCCGACCACATCCCCGTAGGCTGGGCAGCGGTCGATAAAATCTTTGCGCCCGATCGGGCCGCCGATGTAGATATCCATCGTCTCGCAGATCAGCTCGGGCGAGCCCAGGTGTTTGACGAACTCGGCGCTGCCCTCCGGGGAGCGGGTCGTGGCGGCGATCTGGGGTCCTACGTTGACTTCGACATAGGTGAAGGGCTGGCCGCTTTCGCTGGGGAACTGCCAGCGGTCGACCCGCTCCAACAACCCTTCGATCGGGGTGGCGCCGTCGGGGCCCCAGTCGAAGGTCCACTGCCAGTCGCCGCCGGTGACCAGCAGGATGCTGCCTTCGGGGAAGCCCTGGTATTTGATCGGCTCCCAGGGGTTGGGTGTCAGCAGCTCGTCGACTGTCAACCAGCTGTTTTTGGCCAGGGTCTCATAGACCTGGAACGACTTGAGCAGGCCTGGGCTGCTCACCACCCACTGGTCGGCAGCGCTGTCGTAGATGTTCTGGTCGTCGAAGCCCAGCCAGACCATGCGGAACCCTTCGTAGAAGGTGCCTGCCCCCCACGGGGTGGCGGCGGGCAGGCCGCACGGTTTGGCATCTGTCTTGGTGGCGATCTGGTCGCAGGCGGCGTAGAAGTCCTCCCAGGTGTTGGGCTGGGCAGTCGAGATGCCAGCTGCTTCCATGACATCTTTGCGGTAGAACCAGGTCATCGTGGAGCCGTCGGGCAGCCCTTGCAGGCTGCCGTTGATGACGGCCAGCTGGCGCAGCACCCCATAGTACTGCTGCCAATCTGGCCAGGCCTCCAGGAACGGCTTCTGGTCGAGCAGATAGCCGGCAGCCACAAAGTCGGCGATCTGCGACGAGTACGCGCCGAAGATGTCGGGCAGCGTGCCCGCTGCGGCATCCAGCACGAGCTTGCTGCGCAGGTCGTTGTCGGTGGCTGGGCCAGCCACGCTCTTGACCCGATAGGGCTGCCCCGCTTCAGCCATCGCCTGGTTGAAGCTGTTGACGGCCACTTCCTTCACCTTGTTGCTCAGCTCTCGATCGGGCGTCATGTACGTGAGCTCGATCAGCGCCTCGGCCGGCGCGCCGGCGTCGCTGCCAGCCGGGGCGGCTGGCACACAGGCGGCCAGCGCACCGGCCGCAGCAACCAGGGCAGTGCTCTTCAAAAAATGGCGGCGTGAGAAAACAGATTCTGACATGGACCTTCT
This sequence comes from uncultured Chloroflexota bacterium, assembly GCA_903858085.1. GTDB lineage: Bacteria > Chloroflexota > Anaerolineae > Caldilineales > Caldilineaceae > Caldilinea. Next base: position 9,516 of record CAIOHJ010000064.1, on the reverse strand, counting down.
CCTGGATAGAATGTGCCGCAACGCGGCAGACAAAAAGGTAACACCAGCACCTCCGAAAAGGGCCAGCGGTGTCCGACCGGATCAGGACGCAAAGCTCGAACCGCGCACCACCAGCTCGGTGTGCAAGGTGATGTGGGTGGGCCCTGTGCCGTCCAAAAGTCGCTCCATCAACAGCATGCCAGCACGCACCCCCATCTCGACGGCGGGCATGCGCACCGTGGTCAGGGGCGGGACAGCGTAGCGGGCCAGCGGGACATCGTCGAAGCCCACAAAAGCAAGGTCGCCTGGGATCGAGAGCCCACGCTCGTGGGCGGCGGTCATGGCGCCGAACGCCACCACGTCGCTGCCCACAAAGACTGCGGTGGGCAGCACAGCCTGCTCGAACAGGAGGTTCATCGCCGCATAGCCGCTCTCTGGGGTGTAGCAGCCCTCCACAACCCAATCCGGGTTGGCCGGGACCCCCTGCGCCTGCAGCGCATCGTAGTAGCCCTGCAGACGAAGATTGGGGTCCCCAGGAAAATGAGGGCTGTTGGTGATGCAGGCAATCTGCCGGTGGCCCAGCCCAATCAGATGCTCGACAGCCTTCTTGGCCCCCAACCAGTTTTCAGCGTCGATCGAACTGAGTTCTGGATACTGGTAGCCAAAGGTGACGACAGGGAAGTTGTTGCGGATCAGCCGTTGCGAGACAAATGCGTTGAGCGGCACGTCGATCAAGATCAGCCCGTCGATCCGTCGGGTTGTCAGGAGGTCGATGTAGGCATCTTCGCTGCTGTTGTCGACCGCATCGAGCAGCAGGTGCATACCGTACCGGGAGAAGACACTTTTGAGCCCTTCGATGGCGGAGAGCAAAAAAATATGGGTGGACAGATGGGGGTGAGAGCGGGGGTAGACCAGCCCGACCCCGTTGGACCGCTGGTTGACCAGCATCTGGGCGGCGGCATTGGGGGTATAGTCGAGTTCGGCTGCCGCTGCCAGCACACGCTGGCGAGTTTCCTCGCTGATGTTGGCGTGTGGGGTTCGGTTGAGCACATAAGAGACCGTGGTGCGCGAGACGCCTGCACGTGCGGCCACGTCGCTGCTGGTGACTTTTCGCATATAGACCGATTGAACTGAAGAATGGTTTGACACGTGTCAGTGATACGTGTCACAAGTGTAGCACAGCTGCGGCGGACACAAAAATCGGCGGAAGATGCAGAACAAAAAGCTCGTTCGGTCGCTGCGGTGGCTTGGTGGTGCCCCCCGGTCCAGGTACAATCCACATCGATTGGTTGGATTTCGCCTTGGCTTGCACGGAGACAAAAACCCATGGCCCATGTTGTGGTGACCGGCGCCGCCGGCTTTGTTGGTTCGCACCTTTGCGAGCAGCTGCTTGCAGCCGGCCACACCGTGGTCGGTATCGACGCTTTGATTCCCTATTACCCGCGACCGCTCAAGGAGCGCAACCTGGCTGGGCTGCTGCGCTCGCCCAGCTTTCGCTTTTATGAAGTTGACTTGCGCGACGCGCCGCTCGAGCCGTTGCTGGAAAAGGCCGACCAGCTCTTCCATACGGCGGCCATGGCGGGCCTGCTCAAAAGCTGGCAGCAGTTTGAAGACTATATGACCTGCAACGTGCTGGCCACACAGCGCCTGTTGGCCGCTGCGGTCGCTGCCCGGGTCGGCCATTTTTTGCACTGCTCGACCTCCTCGGTTTACGGGCGTTTTGCGACCGGCGACGAGACAGCCCCGCTGGCTCCGGTTTCTCCCTACGGCATCACCAAACTGGCCGCCGAACAGCTCTGCCACGCCTATGCCGCCAAAGATGGGCTGCGCTTTACGATCCTGCGCCTCTTTTCGGTCTACGGGCCACGCCAACGCCCGGACATGGGCTACAACATCTTTATTCGTCAGCTGCTGGCAGGCGAGCGGATCACGGTCGACGGCGACGGTACCGACAGCCGCAGCAACACCTACGTCGCCGATTGTGTGCAGGGGCTGCTGCTGGCGGCCAGCCAGCCAGAGCGGAGCGCTGGCCAGACATTCAATATCGGCGGCGGCGACGAGGTCAACGTGCTTCAGGTGCTTGCCGTGCTCGCCGAGCTGTCGGGCTGCACCCCTGACCTCAGCTTTGGCCCGTCTCGTCCTGGCGACCAGCGCCGCACAGTGGCCGACGTCTCCAAGGCACGCACGCTGCTCGGCTACAACCCGCAGACGCGGATCCGCGACGGCCTGGCCGCCCAGCTGGCCTGGCAGCAGGCGGCCCAGACCCGCTGAGCCCACCCCACATATTCCCTCCTGCCGCTCTTCCGCGCAGCTGCTTTCGTCGAAAAGCAATGGACCGCTCGGGGGCCGCAGAGCGTTGCCTGCGACCTGGGCGCCTACGCGGCGCTTCCGATGATGGCACCACAGTGGCACCACAGTGGCACCACAGTGGCACCACTTACTGCAACAGTGGGCGGAACGGGCAGCAGAACCATCTTCAGCCCCCCCTCTGGAATGGGGCTGTGACTCTGTAGCTACCTTCCATCATCTTTTACAGTGCGTTGCGCGACGAACGGCAGCTGTGGGTGAATTGCTCAGACCCCAAGTCAGCGGCTGTGAGCCCACCGGGTGAAGGCCCACAGCGTGATTGCAAAGGCCACAATGTGCATGATGATCAGCAGCACCACCGCACCTGGTGTAGCAACTCCCATCCCCATCGAAGCCGCTACACCTTCCCCGAACAACAGAAAGTCTGGGATCAGACCGACCAGAAATACGACCGTTGCGACGATCGTAAAAATTCGTACGGGTTGTTTGGTATATGCGTTGATTGCCAGATAGACCAGGGTGGCAGCGATCAGAAACGCAACCGTGAAAAAAATGGTTGGCCCTGGCCCAGCCAGCGGTTGAAAGCCAGGATCTGGGTTCACGATCGTCCGTCCTACCCAATATACTGCCAGATTGGCGATGACTGACCCAAGAATGGAGAGGCCTCCTGCCATCCAGACCCGTTTTGTCGTCAGTTTGCCGTCTGTGGGCTTTGCGAGATTCATTCGACTACTCCTTTGTGGTGACACTTTTTTTGACAAACACATTGTACTCTAGCACATTCAAAACGTCTGCAAGCACCCTGGAGATCGTCGGCCATCTCCGTTGCTGGCGCGCCCAAAACCGAGTTTCTCAAAGAAACTTGGTTTTGGGCGGAGCCCTTCCCCATCTCTGTGGCCAAGATTTTAGGGATCGGCAGTCCGCTGCGCTACAATAGAGGTTGAAATCAACACGTTGTTGGGTGTAGAACAGGTTTTCAGACAATGCAGCAGTGGATCCGCAGGCTCCCCTGGCAGAGGCCAACCAGCACGCAGCAGATTGTGCCGCCAGAACTCAGACCACGGTTTTATCATCTCTACTGGGATATTGCCTGGTTCGGGCTGGTGGCGGGGACCACTCTGGCTTTTCAGGGGGTTTATGCAGCACGGATCGGAGCCACTGCCTTTGAAATCAGCCTGCTGACCGCAGGCCCGGCGCTGATCAATCTGCTTTTGACCCTGCCGGCCGGCCAGTGGCTGCAGTCAAGGCCGCTGGGCCGGTCTGTGTTGCAGACTGCCCTGGCCACACGCGGGATCTATCTGGTCTATGCGCTGCTGCCCTTCCTGCTGCCCGAGACGGTTCAGATGCAGACGCTGATTGTGGCGACCCTGCTGTTCACTGTTCCAGGGGTTGCGCTGGCGATCGGTTTCAACGCGCTGTTTGCGACTGCGGTGCCACTCGAATGGCGCAGCTACGTGGCTGGCCGCCGCAATGCCGTGCTGGCGGTCGTGTATGTGGTCACCTCGCTGGCCGCCGGCTATGTGCTGCAGATTACCTCGCTGGCGGTCGGGTATACCGTGGTGTTTGGGGTTGGCTTTCTGGGGGCCGCCATGAGTTTTTACCACCTCGCCCAGCTGCGCGATGTCCGCGACCGCCCCGAAGACGCGCCGCCGCGCGTGCGCCAGATCATCGGAGATGCCGCGCAGCCGGGCGGTGTGCGGGGGGGACAAGGGGTCGGCCAGCGGATCGGCCTGGCCCCTCGCATTTTTACCCGTGGGCGCACGCTTATGCGCACCGATATCGTCCAAGGCCACTACGGCTGGGTGATTGTCGCCCTCTTTTGTTTCCATCTGGCCCAGTTCATGCCGCTGGCCCTCTTCCCCCTTCGCTGGGTCGACCAGCTTGCATTCTCCGACTTTGAAATTTCGATCGGCACGGCGACGTTTCATGGCTTTGTGCTGTTCGGCTCGCTGCAGCTGGACCAGTTGGTCCGCCGTTTTGGCTCGCACAAGATCACCGTCGCAGGGACAGCGCTGCTGGCCATCTATCCGCTGCTCACAGCCTATATGCCTGACCTGTGGTGGTATCTCTTCACCTCCGTGCTGGGAGGGCTGGCATGGGCGTTGGTCGGCGGTGCCTTGCCCACCTATCTGTTCGCGCAGGTCCCGCAGGATGACCGGCCTGCCTACCTGGCCTGGTACAACCTGGCGCTCAACGCGGCTGTCCTGCTTGGGGTGCTGTTGGGCCCGCTGCTCGCCGATTGGTTTGACCTGCAGATTGCCCTGGCGCTTTCGTTTGTGTTTCGTTTTGCCAGCGCTCTGGTGATGTGGGCGGTCGAACGGAACCAGACGCACCCGCTTCCGACAACCTCTGCCCGGTAAGGTTTTGTTCTCTGTTGTGAATTTTCTATGCCCAACTCGGCTCTGCTTCTGCTGATTGCCGTCCTCCTGCCCCCCAGTGCCCTCGATATCCTGGGCGAGGTCGTCGACGAACGCACCTACCACACGCCCTACGGGGAGGCGGGCCCTCTGGCCCTGCGCTGCTCCCCCGGCGGTCCTGCGGTCTGGGTGCAGCCCTACACCGGGCTGCCAACCCGGACCGACCCGCGCGCCACGCTGTTTGCTGCCCGCCAGCTCGGCGTGCAGCGCATTCTCAACTGGGATATGGGGATCGCGATCAACCCGGTGCTGCAGCGCGGCCAGCCGGTCATTGTCGACGACTACATCGACTGGACTCACCATCAGGCAGATACATTTTTTTCTGCGGCCCATACTGGATTCGACATCAACTATGGCGGGGTGGGGGCCCCCTTCTGCCCTGAAATGGCTGCAGCCATTCAACAGCTGCTGCCAGGCCTGCCCAACGCCGTCACTGTCGGCGTCGATTTCCTGCGCCGCGAAACGCGCGCCGAAGCCCGCATGTTTCGTAGCTGGGGCGCCGATCTGCTCACCTACAACCTGGTGCCCGAAGTGACACTGGCACAGGAGCTGAAGATGTGCTATGCTGCGCTGGCCACGGTCAGCGGCTACGCCTCCGACCGTGACCAGCGCACACCGATGGGCGAGGTGCGTGCCAGCCTGAGTACCACGTTGCAGATGTTGCCGGCTTTTGTGGATCTGGCCAGCCAAATGCGCTGCTGTCGCTGTCACCCATAGCCCTTTGCCCCACGCCGACGAAATAAGGAGCGACTCCATGACCGTAGCTGCCATTTTGAATGGATTTGAACTGCTGCGCGACGAACCGATCGAGGAGATCCACACGCGTGCCCGGTTTTATCGACATCTCAGGACCGGCGCTGAACTGCTTTCCCTCGAAAACAACGACGAGAATAAAGTGTTCGGCGTCAGTTTTCGTACGCCTCCCAAAGATTCGACCGGCGTTGCCCACATTCTCGAACATTGCGTGCTGGGCGGCTCCCAAAAATACCCCCTCAAAGAGCCCTTTGTCCAGCTGCTCAAAGGCTCTCTGCATACCTATCTCAACGCATTTACCTCCCCAGACAAGACGACCTACCCGGTCGCCAGCACCAATTTGCAGGATTTCTACAATCTGGTCGACGTTTACCTGGACGCTGTCTTTTACCCGCTGCTGACCCCACACCATCTCGACCAGGAAGGCTGGCATTATGAGCTGGAAGAGACAGATGCGCCGCTGGTCTACCGAGGCGTGGTCTTCAACGAGATGAAAGGGGTCTACTCTGCACCCGACGCGCTCTTGTACCGGGCGGCCAGCCAAGGTCTTTTCCCCGACAACAGCTATGGGCTGGACTCGGGGGGCGACCCGCAGGTCATCCCCCAGCTGACCTACGAACAGTTCAGAGCCTTTCATGCCACCTACTACCATCCGTCCAATGCTCAGATTTTTTTCTACGGCGACGACGACCCTGCCCGGCGGTTGGCACTGCTCGACGCCGTGCTGGGCGCTTTTACGGCGATACCAGCCGCCAGCCCCGTGCCGCTTCACCCCCCCTTCGACCAGCCCCGCTCGACACGGATTCGCTTCGGCGCAGACGGCACGTCCACACACAGCCGCAAAAGCCTCTTCTCCCTCCAGTGGGCGCTGCCCGAAGTTCCCGACCCGGCCCAGCGCATGGCGCTTTCGGTGCTCAGCTACGCGGTGGTCGGCACACAGGCGTCGCCGCTGCGCAAGGCGCTGGTCGACTCTGGGCTGGGAGAGGATGTGGTGGGAGGGCTCAGCAGCACGCTGCGCCAGCCGACTTTTGGTGTGACCATGAAAGGCGTGGAGAGCGCCGCCGCTTCGGCGGTCGAGTCGCTGATCCTCGCCACGCTCGGCGCTCTGGCAGCAGAGGGCATCGAGGCCGACATGGTCGAAGCGGCGGTCAATTCGATCGAATTCAGCCTGCGTGAAAACAACACCGGTTCGTTCCCGCGCGGCCTGGCGCTCTTTATGCGTGCCCTTCACAACTGGACCTACGGCCGCGACCCGCTGGACCCCCTTCGCTACGCCAGGCCGCTGGCCACCGTGAAAGAGCAGCTGAACAGCGACCCCGCCCTGCTGGGAAGGCTGATCCGCACCTACCTGCTCGACAACCCCCACCGGCTCGCCGTGCTGGCAGAACCTGACCCGGGCTACAACCAACAGCTGGCTGAACAGGAACAGCAGCAACTTGCCTCAGACAAGGCCGCGATGTCCCCCCAGCAGCTCAAGCATATCCTCGACAACACCCGGCTGCTCAAAGAGCGCCAACAACGGCCAGATTCCCCGGCTGATCTGGCCCGCCTGCCCTCGCTCCGGCTCAGCGACCTCGAACCGAAAAACAAACCGATCCCCTGTTGGGTCGGCGATCTCAGTGGCACCCAACTGTTGCTCCAGGATCTTTTTACGAATGGGATTTTCTACCTGACCCTTGCCTTTGACCTCACCGGCGTTGCCCAGGATCTGCTGCCCTACGTGCCTTTCTTCAGCCGTGCCCTGCTGGAAATGGGCACAACCCATGAAAGCTACGTCAAATTTTCACAGCGCATCGACCGCAAGACAGGGGGAATTGGTGCCTCCACCTATCTCTCCGAGCGCTTCGGCCAGCCCGAACCGGCCGCACGTTTCTTGCTCTCGGCCAAAGCCACCGTCGCCCAGGTGCCCGATCTGCTGGCCATCCTGCGCGAGATGCTGCTCGCTGTCAATCTGGACGATCGGGATCGCTTCCGCCAGATCGCGCTCAAAACCAAAGCACGCTTTGAAAGCAGCCTGATCCCTGGCGGCCACGCCTATGTGCGCAACCGCCTGCACGCTGGGTTGACAACCGCTGGCTGGGTCGAAGAACAGCTGGAGGGGATCGACGGGCTCTTTTTTGCGCGCCGGCTGGTCGATCAGGTCGAGAAGGAGTGGCCGACCGTGCTGGCCAGCCTGCAGGCCGTCCGCCATGCCCTGGTCGAGAGCCGCAACCGGGTGGTCAATGTCACCCTGGATGGCACCAGCTGGGCCACGGTCGAGCCCCAGCTGGCAGCTTTTTTGCGCGATCTCCCCGCAACCTCAGTGCAACCGACCCACTGGGCGCCTCTCCTGCACAGCAATGACGAGGGACTGGCGATCCCCGCCCAGGTCAACTATGTCGGCAAAGGCGGCAACCTCTACTCCCTCGGCTACACCTACCACGGCTCGATCCACGTGATCAACAATTTTATCCGGACCAGCTGGCTTTGGGACAAGGTGCGCGCCGAAGGAGGCGCCTATGGGGCCTTTGTCAGCTTTGGCAAGCAGTCCGGGCTCTATACCTTCCTCTCCTATCGAGACCCCAACCTGGCCAGGACGCTGCACGTCTATGACCAGACCGCTGCGCTCCTGCGTCAGATCGAACTGAGCGCAGACGAGCTGACCAAAAATGTGATCGGGGCCATCGGCGATATCGACGCCTACCAATTGCCCGATGCCAAAGGACGCAGCTCGTTGATCCGTTTCCTGATCGGCGAAACAGAAGAACGCCGCCAGCAGATGCGCGACGAGGTTCTCTCGACCACACTCGACCATTTTCGCCAGTTTGGAGATGTGCTGGCCGCGCTCAACCAGCAGGCACGCGTGGTCGTGATGGGTGCAGCCGACGTCCTGGCCAGCCACCAGGAGCGGCCGCTCAAACAGCTCGATGTGCTCTGACGGTCGGGGGGGAGCTGCGGGGAACAGCCCGACCCCCTTTTTGCTGTGTCGACCCGTTTATCGCGCCGTGTCAGGCAGTTGGAGGGGCACACGCTCCAGCTGCCGCCAGCTGCGGTTGAAATAGAGCAGCGGCTCACACTCGGCAGTTGTGCCCGCTGCAACCACCTCTCCGACAAAAATCGTGTGGTCCCCGCCGTCGTAGGCGTGGCGCAGACGGCAGTCCAGCCATGCCGCCACCCCCGGCAGAATCGGGGAGCCCGTCACAGCCTGGAACAGATCGATCCCCGCAAAGCGGTCGTTCAGCTCGGGGACCATCCCCGCAAAACGCATCCCCCACGCCAACTGGTCCGTGCCCAGTATGTTGACCGCAAATAGCCCGCTCCGTTCGATCGCCGTATGGGTGAACAACTTGCGCGCCACACAGATCAAAATTTGCGGCGGGTCCGCACTCACGCTGGCCAGCGAGCTCGCCGTGATACCAACCCGCTGACCATCCACCTGCGTTGTCACAACCGTTACCCCCGAGGCCCAACGGGACATCGCTTCCTTAAACTGCTCTCTCTCCATCTCTCACTCGCTTCTGATCGCCCCGCCTACAGCCCGGCGATTCCGTATGGCCCGCTCTCAGCGGCTCGGGTTGTACAGGAAGAACCACTTGACGTTCAGATGTTCCAGATAGCCATCCTGCTGCATCGACTCGATTGCGGCGTCAAAGGGTGCCACCAGATCCGAGCCTTTGGGATAGATGAAGCCAAAGTCTTCGGATTTGATCGCATCGCCCGCAATTTTCAATGCGTCCGGGTTGGCGCCGATGTAGCCGCGGCCGCTCGCCGCGTCGACCAGTACCATGTCTACGTCGCCGGCGAGGAGTGCCTGCACCGAAGCGCCGAAGGTCTCAAAAAGTTGGATGCGCGGGTTGGCCTCGTCGCCGTCCAGGATGTCGTAGACTGCGGTGTAAAAGCCGGTAGTGCCTGCCTGTGCGCCTATCAGCAGCTCGGTGTTCGCGGCGAACTCCGCCGGCGCCGCAAAACGGTCTTCGCCGGCCCGCACCAGCATGAACTGCTGTGCGGTCATGTAGGGGAGGCTGAAGTCGACCTGCTCGGCCCGCTCGGCGGTGATCGTGATGCCGTCCATGCCGATGTC
>CAIOHJ010000063.1 GCA_903858085.1 uncultured Chloroflexota bacterium | reverse complement strand
TGCCCCCGATGCCCGTATCCCGCATGTTGCAGCGCGCTGCGTCAAAGACGCCTTCCCAGGGGTACGTACGTCCGTCTGTCCCGCGCGCTGCCTTCTCCCACTCCGCCTCCGTCGGCAGGTGAATCCTCGCCCCACACCGTTCGCTCAGCCAGCCGCAGAAGGCAGCGGCGTCTTCCCAGCTGACGGCGACCACCGGATGGGTGCGCAGCTCGTCCGGCGGCATTCTCCCGCCCCAGTGCTTCGGCGGCTTTCGGTCGGTCGCAGCCACAAAACAGGCGTACTGGCTATTGGTGACAGGATATTTGGCGATCTCAAACGCGTCCAGATAGACCGGGTGGATCGGCTGTTCATCCGACGCGGCATCGCTGCCCATCGGGAAATCGCCAACCTCAACAGGCAGCCAGAGAATGTCCGGCAGCCCGTCTGCGCCGACGCCTACGCCGGGCCGTGGGTCGCCCAGCGCGCTCAGCAGCGAACCGGCGGCAAAGCGGGTGCGCGCCTGGGCTTTGGGATCGGTCAGGTAGGCAGTGAGAGCAGGTTGTTGCATCAGGGCGGTAAGGTCGCGACACACATCGGCGTGTAGGTTGCGTGCTTTCTTGTCCCTGCCCAGCCGCTTTAACTCTAATTGGTAGATGAAGGCCTCACCGAGCAGGAGCACACGGGAAGTGGCGGCCAGCGTGCCCAGCTCCTCCGGCCAGAATTCGTACAGAATGTCGAGCGTGTCGTCGTAGGGCGCACCGCGCACTTTGCACTGATAGCCGATGGCCAGCAGCACTGTCTCACGCCAATCTTCGTCGTCAATACGTGAATCAAATTTGTCGCGGAAATCGCGGCCGGTAGCCATCCAGCGCGCGGCCAGATACTCCTGGTAGGAACGATGGGAGAAACGATAGACGTTGTGGTCTTCCCAGTTGATGAGGCCGGAGCGGTCGGCTATGAAGCGCATGACCTTGCGCGCCCACTTCAGCGCGGCTGCCACCGCGTCGTCATCTTCGTACTGATCTGGATCATCGTCCACCTTCAGGCCGATGTGGAGGTTCATGAGCATTCGTTTCAGCCGGTCGGCAGAAATATCGACCGTGTCGCGATTGGCGCCATCGTGGATGGCATAGGCCAGCGCGTTGAGGTGGTAGACGAACTGGTCTTCTGGAATCCTGGCTTCGGCCAGCAACTGATCCAGCCCACTCTGCTCCTTCTCCTCGCCTTGCCGTCTGCGCTCCCACTCAAAGAGAAGCTGCTTGACAAAGACCTCGTAGAGTTCAGCGCGGCTGTCCGGCAGGCGCTCCTTGTAGTTGACCTTGACCATCATCGTCAAGAGCAGCGGCGTGCCCGCCATCTCGCGCAGTTCGGCGCGGTCTGGTGTTGCCAGTGCTTCCGTAAAATGGTGGCGGCGAGTCGTGGCCTGGTCCCCTTCCCAGGCGTGCATGGCCACCAGTTCGGCGTGCCAGCGATCGACAAAGTGGCCGATGGCGCCCTGCGTCAGCCGGTCGAGCGTGGCGGTGGGCCAGCTCAGCGCCTTTTTCTCACGGCGCAGCGCTTCGTAGGGGCGAACACGGCTGGTGACGACAAGAGGAACGGCCGGGTAGGTGCCCGCAAAGTCTTCGAGCGCATGGCGTACTGCCTGGCGGCGATTCGGGTCGGTCACCTCGTCGAGTCCGTCGAGCAGCAGCAGCACAGAGGGTGCATTGCCCACAAACTTGGCCACAAAGCGCTGCCTGGCCGCGTCGCTGCCAAGATTCGCCGTGCGGTTGTAGATGCGCCAGCACTCGTTGAGCAGGTCGGCGGCGCAGGCATTGTCCGTGGCATTGGGGCGGAAGTCAGGCAGCTGCTGGGCCCACTGGCTGAGCAAGACGCGCACCGGCAACAGCCAGCGGTCGAAAACACGCAGCAGCTCGTCGGCGGCCCGCTCCTCATCCTCCACCCAGTCCTGGCGATGCTCTGGCTGCCCCAGCGCGGCCAGCACGCCGGCCCAGCGCCGTGTCAGCGTGCTCTTGCCGCTGCCCGGATCGCCCAGGAGCACCAGGCGGGGGGCCGCTTGCCTGGCCAGCACCTCCAGCGGCGTCAAATTTTCCAGGGCGCGGCTCAGCTCGTCGGCTTCGACGCCCAGCGCCTCGGCGACCTGAGCCAAGGCCGCCTTGTCCAGCTGGCGCATGGCCTGCGTCCAGCCGGCATTCCCCTCTGCTTCCGTTTTGCGTCCGCTACGCTCGCCCAGCACCCGCTTGACCACCCGGCCGACATGTGCGCTGGAATCGCCGAAGAAGCCCAGCCGCGCCATGACCTCTTCGTCGGCAGGCACGGCGTCGCGCACGCGCACGTCGACGAAGACGCGCTGCAGTCGCGGCTGGCGCTGCCCTTTCTCCACGTCGGCCAGGGGCAGGGCGTTGCATTCGGCGTAGACCTGGTTGAGATAGTGCCGTTCCAGGTCGTCGAGATCAAGGGGCGCCAGGCGTTCCAGCAGCGCGTTGCCGCGGCGCAGTTCACCAATGGCGATGACCGGCTGCAGCTCGCCCTGCCAGGCTGCGGAGGCGACGAACGCCGCGCCGATGCTGTCGGCGATGGACCCAAAGGGCTGCGTCAAGGAAGCAGGGTCGAAGCCGGCTTTCTCGAACTCGGCGCCCAGCAGCGTCCTGTCGAGGTCGGCTTTCAGCACCGGTGCTATCAGCCGCGCATACTGCCCTGCCACCGCCGGCCGTGCCAGCCATTGGCCGAGCAGGCCAAGAGCGTGCTGCATCTGCTCGGGCGCGTCGGTGAGCAGCGGCAGGGTTTGCAGCAGGGCGTCGCTCAGGGCGCGCTGGATCGCTGCCCGCACTGCCTCCTGTTGCCGCTGAGCAGCGCTGTGCGCTTCCAGACGGGTGCGTGCGGCATCGTAGAGCATGGAGGCGGCGAGACCGGCATACTCGGTGGCGAGACCGATCAGCAGCTGCTGGGTTAAAGGGTTCAGGGCGTTGAACCATTCCATATGGGGTGTTGCTCCGTAGTAGCCGCTTCTGGTAGCGGGTGGGATCGGTGTTGGACGGCCAGCCGGCGACAGGGCTGCGGAGGCAGTGCCGGGGCGTCAGAGACTTCTTCGGGCGAAACCGGGACATGCGCCGTGCCTGGTCACAGTATCGCGCAGCCGGCACCCCACTGTCAAACAGCCCGGCGAGGCCGCCCCTCTCTCCCTGGCACGCCCCGCGCGTTTCCACTGCACAGCTCTCAGCACGGGTGTTCTGCTGGTGGGGGGCGTGGGAGGCGGGCGGCCTGCCTGACCTGGCCGTGCCTGCCGCGTCCTGTGCGGCGCTGCGCCCGGGCAAGCGC
>CAIOHJ010000062.1 GCA_903858085.1 uncultured Chloroflexota bacterium | reverse complement strand
CTCTTCTAATTATGTCAAATTTAAGGTCGGAACCAGCGTGCTGCTGGGGGGGGCGGCCGGTGTCGGGCTCGCCAATCTGTTCACACTCCATCTCTTTGCCGCCCTGCAGCCCCTGACCCTCGGCCTGATCGGGCCGCTGCCCGCCAACTGGGATGTCCTGCTCTCCGGGCTGATCGTCGGCGTGCTGGCCAAACCGATCCACGACACCGTCGGCATTCTGGCCGCCTTCAAAAACTTCCTGGAGGGCGCTGCGGTGCACCAGCGCGAGGCTGCCGGCGCCGCACTCGCTGACGGGGTGCTCAAGCTCGCCCAAAGCGACGCCCAAAATATGCTGGAAGTCCCAGGTGCCGGGCCGACCCGGCTCACGCCCAGCTACGGCGACGAGGAGCCCACAGAAAAAAGCAGCTCCCCCACCGACCGCTACCTGGAGATTTTGCACCGCCGAACTTTGCTGTGAGCTGGCAGAGGAGATGCCCTTGACCCGCAAACACCCTCCCCGACCGCTGCCCGGCAAAAAAGAGGCCCGCTGGCGCTCACACAACACCGCAGAAGCAGGGGCCGTCTACAAAGAGTGGGGGGGGCGGCTGAGTGTGGCGCTGACAATGCCCAACACCTACTATGTCGGGATGAGCAGCCTGGCCCTGCAGCTGCTCTACCGCCTCTTCAACGCCGACGAGCAAGTCGTCTGCGAACGCATTTTCTGGGAGAAAAACGCTGCCCAGGCGGGCAAACCGCTCCGTTCGCTCGAAAGCGCAGCCCCCGCCGCCGATTTTGCGGTGTGGGCCTTCACCATTTCCTGGGAGATGGACTATTTCAATGTGGTCGAGCTGCTGCGCCAGTCGGGAATCCCGCTGCGCGCCGCCGAACGCGCCTGTTCGCAGCAGTGGGACGGCAGCCCCTGGCCACTGCTGATCGCCGGCGGGCCTGGTGTCACAATGAACCCCGAACCTGTCGCTCCTTTTTTTGACGCAATTCTGATCGGCGAAGGCGAAGAGGCGCTCCCCCACTTCCTCGACCTCTGCCGCGACGGGTTGGAAGACCCGAACGCGCTGCTGGCTGAACTCGACCGCACCCCCGGCTGGTATGTGCCCAGCCTGCGCCCCTCCAACCGCACCCACCCCGAGTTCCGCAAAGTCGAACGGCTTTGGGTCCGCTCCCTGCCAGCGTTTGAGACCAGCAGCACGCTCTATACCCCAGACACCGAGTTTGCCAACATGCATTTGATGGAGATCGCGCGCGGCTGTGGACGCGGCTGCCGCTTCTGCCTGGCAGGGTATGTCTATCGCCCTGCCCGCGAACAGCCCCTTGACCGCCTGCTCGCCTCTGCCGAGCAGGCCATTGCCGACGGCCATACCAAGATCGGGCTGGTCAGCGCAGCGGTCTCCGACCACACCCAGATCGACGAGCTGGCGACCCAGCTCCACAAAATGGGGGCCAGCCTCAGCGCCTCTTCGATGCGGATGGACCCGATTTCGGTGCCGTTGATTCGTGCCCTGGCAGCCACCGGCGCCAAAAATTTGACGGTTGCGCCGGAGGCCGGCTCGCAGCGGCTCCGTTCGGTCATCAACAAGACCCAGACCGAAGAGCAGATGATGCGGGCCATTGCGCTGGCCCAGGAATGCAACTTCCCCCAGCTCAAGCTCTATTTCATGGTCGGCCACCCGACTGAAACCGACGACGACATCCAGGCGCTGATCGATTTCACACGCACCGCCCGCACCTACTTCAAACGCCGTATCGCCATCAACGCCACCCCCTTTGTCCCCAAGGCACACACCCCTTTCCAGTGGGAGGCCATGACCCCGGCCGAGACGCTGCGCAGCCGCCAGAAGACGATCCACCACGCCCTGGCCAGCCAGGGGGTTGACGTGCGTGCCGACTCCCCCGACTGGGCCGAAGTGCAGGCGGTGCTCAGCCGAGGCGACCGCTCGCTGGCAGAGGTGCTTGTCGCTCTCCCTTCCGGGGGGCTGACTGTCCGCTCGTTCTTCCAGGCCATGGCGGCGTGCGGGCTCGACCCGCACCACTACACCGGCAGCTGGCCTGTGGGCAGCTCACTGCCCTGGGATGTCGTCCAAAGCGGCGTGAGCGAGCAGTACTTTCACTACGAACTGCGCCTGGCCGCCCAAAGCAAAACGGGCCTGAGCTGCCCCCCAGACAGCGCTGGCTGCCTGGCCTGCCAGGCCTGCGACCCCCAGTGGGCCTTTCGCTACGGCGACAACGCGGCACGCCCGGTGCCTGCCGCCAAAAGGGGCCCCTGGCGCGCCGAAGACTGGCAGCCCGCCCCGTCCCAGCGGGGCGCCTGACTTTCGCCCGGGCGCATGGGGGATGACCCACCGAGTGCGGTTCAAAGTTTTGCGGAAAGAGTGTTGAGAGAGGGCACGACCCGCCCCATCGGGGCGGATGAATTTAGAGAGGGTACGCACACGCACGACCCGCCCCATCGGGGCGGATGAGTTTAGAGACGGTACG
>CAIOHJ010000061.1 GCA_903858085.1 uncultured Chloroflexota bacterium | reverse complement strand
TGGTGTCGAGGCCGGTCAACCCCAGCAGGGCTGTGCGCAGGTCGCGGAGGCGGCTGCCGTCCATCGAGCCGCTGACGTCGAGCACGTATACTGTATGGGCTGGGCGGCGCTGTTGATCCAGATAGCCGTCGATCAGCCGATCGAGCACCTGGACATCGTTGGGAAAGGGCAGTTCGACCAGCACTTGTTTGGGAAAGCGGTCGCCCGTCTCCACTTGTGGGTTTACCGGGCGGCGCAGCGTGAGCTCCATGATTGCGCGCTGCATTTCTGGCTTGCGCAGAGAGTCGACCAGTGTTTGATACTGTTCCCGTTTGTCGGGATTGATCAGCAGCAGCGGATAATCTGCCGTGAGGATGCCTTCTTTGGGGTAGATCAGGTAGAGTTTTTCGGCGAGCTGGTTGTCCTGGTTGAGTTGCAGGAGCACCGACTCGTAGTTGATCAGCCCATCGATGCGGTCTTGGTTGGCCACGTAGGCGTCGGCCAGCCAGCCTGAACTGCCGGCGGTCAGCAGCTGGCCGGCAAAGAAGCTGCGCAGCGCCTCGGTATCGATCTCTTCCATGCGCAGCGCGTCTCCTGTTTGAGCCAGCGCCGACGCCACGCCGACCAACGCTGAAAAGCCAGAATTGGAGGAGGCCGGGTTGGTCATGGCAAAGTGCAGTTCGCCTGCTGCGACTTTGTCGGCAACGTCGCGCCAGGTCACGTCGGGGGCATCGATCCAGCCCCAGGCGCGGGCCTTGCTCTCCTTGACGCCCATCACCACCGGGGAGAGCATGATCTTTTCCTGGGCGCGGATCCGGTTGTTGACCGCTGAGAGCAGGGTGAGGTACCTGGCATGTGAGAACCAGGCCAGGTCGACGATCTGGCCGCTCATCAGCCGGTCGGCGCCTTCGAGCGTGCCCACATATTCGAACTCCAGCCGGAGGCCCGTATCGCGTGCGATGCGGTCGAGGAGCGGTTCGAGGTCGCGCACTTCGGAGCCTGCGAGCACGGTCAGTTTTTCTTCGCCGCCAAAACAGCCGCTCAGCGCGAGGGCAGAGGCGAAGATGCAGAGTGCGAGCCAGCGCCATGGCTGCATGCGGGCGTGTCCTGCAAGCGGCTGTGTCTTGTGTACGGTGATCATAGAGTTACAACCCGAGCGTCGTCGCCCACAACCTGGACATCGGCGACTGCTGCGGCTGCTGTTTCTGCGCGCACCCGGTCCAGGTAGCCTTGTGATTTACGCACTTCAGCGGAGAGTGTGGTCACACTTTGCTGCATGACGCCCAGCGCCTGCTGTTTGTAGGCGGAGATCATGTCGATGGTCTCGTAGATATTTTTGAAGGCCAGTTGGAGCTTCTCGAGGCTGACCGTTGCGCCTGCTGCCTGCTCGTAGACTTGTGCCGACTGTGTGCGCAGCATTTCGGAGGTCGAGGCGATCATAGAGCCGGTTGTTGTGTTGAGAGCGTTGATCTGGTCGAGGACCAGTTTCTGGTTTGCCAGAGCCTGTGCCACGATCACGGCCGTGCGCAATGCGGAGACGGTGCTTGTCGTGGCGCGATCGACGCCTTTGATCAATTCCAGATTGTTTTTGCGCACAAGGTCAAGTGCCAGGTATCCCTGGATGCTGATGGCGAGTTGGGTCAGCAGGTCTTGCACCTTCTGGCGCACAGCGAAGAGCATTTCTTCCTTGACAACTCGCGCCTTTTCCGGGTCGTTTTGTTCGAGGGCGGCGATGCGCTGGCTGATTGCCGCATCGATCTTGCGCCCGACATAGACATACTGCTGAAGAAAGCCCATCGTATTCCAGAGGTTGACCTTCTCTTCTTCGATGGCGGCGTTGTCCTTCATCAACTCGTCCTGGCCGTGGTAGAGTGCGTTGAGGATGGCGTTGATGTGGCTTTGTGCCGACTGATAGCGCAGAAAGTAGTCGCGCACCTTATCGCCCGCTGGAATGAGGCCAAAGAGTTTTTTGGGGGCCAGCAGATCACCTTGTCGTGCCGGGTCGAGATCTTCAACGGTTTTGCGCAGGTCGACCATGGCGCGTGTCACCGGCGACTTGTCATCGAAAAACCCTGATGCCATCGACTGCATCGGTCGCTCCAACATGCGATTGGACACGTTGGCGGATGCGCGGATCTGGTCGTTGCCGAGGTTGTGGATCGTCTGCACCTTTTGCACAAAGGGGGGGCTGTTCACCTCGTTTTGCACGACGGCCTCTACGAACTCGGCCACCTTCTGGTCGAGTGCCGTCACGGTGGCGGGGGCGAGCCGGGTCATCCCTTCCGCCTGCACCGGCGTCACGGCGGGAACGGGGT
This sequence comes from uncultured Chloroflexota bacterium, assembly GCA_903858085.1. Taxonomy (GTDB): domain Bacteria; phylum Chloroflexota; class Anaerolineae; order Caldilineales; family Caldilineaceae; genus Caldilinea. Next base: position 2,232 of record CAIOHJ010000061.1, on the reverse strand, counting down.
CGGGCGGTGTCAGCGGCGCGGGTTGCAGCGATTCTGGGGGTGTCAAATTGAACGACATCGATCAACTCCTTTTTGGGTGGGTATGCGTACTGCTCACTGAATGCTGCTCTCAATCGCCTGAATCATATATTCCAGCATTTCGAACGTTGGGGGATCAGCGACGTTGAGGAGATCGGCGGGCGCCTGCTGGTTTTTGAAAAACTCCTGAAAATAGGCGCTTTCCGTATTGCGAAAACCGTACTCGACCGCCAGGCGGCGCAGTGTTTCGTCGGTGGCCAGCGCCTCGCCCAACCGTTTGCCATTTTCCGTCAGCGGAACGAGCACATGCTTGGTATAGATGGCGGGGTCAGGGTACATCAGCACCATTTCGGGGCGAATACTGCCGTCGGAGCGTGCGGCTTCGGCGAGGAACTGTGACTCGTAGATCATCACCAGGGGAGCCTTGCCCATTCCCATCACCAGATAGTCTTCAAATGGCTCCTCGGAGGAGTAGCCGGTCAACCCTTGTTTGACAAAAAGTTCGGTGACGAGTGGCAACAGGGCATCGGCCTGGGTGCGGTTTTGGACCACTGCAGCGCCATTTGCGACATAGCTGGCCAGTGCCAGATACATTGCCGCCGAATTCGAGCGTCGGATATCGGTTGAGTTGATCAGGATGCTGCGGTTGGCGTCGAACACCTGATTATTTTCGAGCTCGTTCCAGCGTTTGCCCTCTTTCACAAATTCCAGAAAGCGTGTCATCTCCAGGGAGTAGTGCCCCTCCACCCGACGGGCAACGCCCTGGGTGGCCAGGAGATCGGCGATCGGTTGCCACGTCGCCACCGCCATCGGTGTAAAGAAGACATCTTCGCCCTGACTGCTGAGCTTCCAATCCTGGCGGATCTTTTCTGCTGCGGGCACGCCTGCTGGGAAACCGAAGTCATAGGGTTCGTTGCGCAGCTTTTCCGAGATCTCGCGCGAGCCTGCCTTTTCATAGCGGACCTCGATGCCGAGCCGAGCCAGCGCCTGCTGCACCCGTTCGTCGCGGAAGAACTCTTCTTTTTCGGAGCCGATCAGCCCGGTGACCAGGATTTTGGGGTTGAAGATCGGGCTGTTGCGGATGGAGATCACCAGTGCCGCGCCGACGCCCAGGATGAGGAGGGCGCTCAAAAGGGGGCCAAGCCAACGTCTGTTCAAACAACACCTCCGTCTTGCCATTACGGGATAAAGCCCATTGAATCGACAGATTGCCCCTGGAGAGTCTACACATTTTGCATTAACGTTGTGCTAACAAGTCTGCAGAGGTTCGGTTCTGCATGGCGCTGACTTGGGATTAAAATCCCAAGTGTCATTAAGCCGTTTCAATCCCTCATATGGGTTGCATGCCCTACGGGCTTGCGTGGCCACGCCCAAGCCAGGTAGGCCTAATTTTGGTTTCAATCCCTCATATGGGTTGCATGCCCTACGGGCGGCACTCTAATGCAGCCAGCTGTCAGGTGTCCAGCTGTTTCAATCCCTCATATGGGTTGCATGCCCTACGGGCCATCATAGCGGATGCTGCCATGCGTCCGCGCGTCAGTTTCAATCCCTCATATGGGTTGCATGCCCTACGGGCCGGATCGGGCGGAAGCTGCCACAGGACGTGCTGTGTTTCAATCCCTCATATGGGTTGCATGCCCTACGGGCCCGACACGCACCCCACACGGAGGGGGACCTATGGGTTTCAATCCCTCATATGGGTTGCATGCCCTACGGGCGGAGAGCTGCCCCTGGGGCACCATGCGGGCCCAACAGTTTCAATCCCTCATATGGGTTGCATGCCCTACGGGCACCAGAACAGGAGATACAGAGATGAGCACGCCGAGTTTCAATCCCTCATCTGGGTTGCATGCCCTACGGGGCGTGTCGGTGCCGGTCCCTCCGGTTTGCCTACATTATGTTTCAATCCCTCATATGGGTTGCATGCCCTACGGGCTATTTTGAGAGATTTATTATTTTTGTTGTGAAGGGTTTCAATCCCTCATATGGGTTGCATGCCCTACGGGCAATAGATGCGGCGTGGCAAGCAAGCCGCTTGCCAGTTTCAATCCCTCATATGGGTTGCATGCCCTACGGGCACAGTCTGCCTACTGCCTGCCCCTGCAATGGTAGGTTTCAATCCCTCATATGGGTTGCATGCCCTACGGGCTACCGCAAAATGTCCTATGGTCAACCCAAGGACAGTTTCAATCCCTCATATGGGTTGCAAGATCG
>CAIOHJ010000060.1 GCA_903858085.1 uncultured Chloroflexota bacterium | reverse complement strand
TTTTGGAAAATGGTGCGGCTGTCGCCAACGCGCTCGGCGAGATCGACCGCCAACGCAGCCAAGGGGAGCCGGTCTCCATTGCGCTCGACGATTTTCTGGCTGCCAGCGATTAGGCGACGACCGGGCAGCTGCTTGCCAAGGCCTACAGCTGGGGCGTCGACGCTGACGGCAGCGCCCAGCTGCTGAGGGATTGGGGGTCTCGCACCAGGCGGTCTGCGGTCTGTTCGTCCGTCACAAGCAGATTGACCATCTGTGTGCGCAGCAGGCCGAGGATGGGAACGGCTTTTTCAAGCCCGCTCGCCACAACGAGCAGCTGAGGACACAGACGCAGCTGCTCCCAGCTGATGCCGATCGACGCCCCCGGGTAGGCATCATCTACGGGGTCGCCGTCCAGGGTATAAAAGTGGCCGCAGATGTCTCCCACGGCTCCCGCTGCTGCCAGACGTTTGATTTCTGGCTCTGCCAACAAACCAGCCAGCACCAAGGGAGAATTGTGCAAGGTGCCGATGCCCACCAAGGCCAGGTTGAGGAGATTGTACAGCCGGCTCACCTGTTGGATGCTGGCGGAGTTCAGCAAAAGCTGGGCAAGTTGTCGGTCTGAGATCAGCGCAGGTGCATTCAAAAAAAAACCGGTGCTCTGGTAACCTTCGCACAAAATCCGTGTAATTTCGGTGCCGCGCGAGTGGGAAGGGTGGATGTCGATATCGCCCAGCAGTTGTACCAGGGTCATATTGCGCGGTGAGGCAAGTTTGGAGAGCGCATAGGTCATCTCTGCCAGCGTTCGTCCTCGCCCGATTCCTACAACCGATTGGGGCTTGAGCAACGAATCCACAAACGGGGCTGCTGCCCTTCCGACCCGATGTCGAATTTCGTCTGGCTGAGTCAGCCATGGTTGCGCCGAGACCACCACAGCGTCATCCAACTTGTAGCGGAGGCAGAGCTGCTGTTCCAACCCGGCATGGCGGACCTGGGGGCGAACGATTTGGATGCGCACAATCCCTTCTTGGCGTGCACGGCTCAACAGCCGCGAGATTGTGCTGCGTGAGATATTGCACAACTCTGCAATCTGTGCCTGTGTCAGCTGCTCCAGGTAGTATTTTTCGGCAACCTGCACCATCAGATCCAGATTGTCGATCGCATCGTGTTCTTCTACCTCGGCAGGGTCCATGAGGTCTCGGTGTTCACGTTTTGTCGGTCCAGAGGTTGATTCTTTGTGGGCTGGGGAGCAGGGGGGGCGTCACAGACACTCATTTGACAGCGCCCATTGTCAGGCCGCGCACCAGGCTGCGTGAGACCAGAAGGGCAAAGAGCAGAACAGGCAGCACGATCAAGGTTCCGGTGGCCATCATTGGCCCCCAACGAATGCCGAAGCCCGTCATAAAATTGGCTGCTTCCACGGGTGCCGTCCGGGCCTCCGTGCTGGTCAACACCAGCGCAAACATCAGCTCGTTCCAACTGGTGATAAAGGCCAGAATTGCGGCCACCGCGATGCCTGGCATCGCCAGAGGCAGGTTGATCCGCAAAAAGACCTGTCCGAGGTTTGCACCGTCCACCCTGGCCGCTTCGTCTACTTCGCGCGGGATGGCTCGAAACTGGTCGACACAGAGCCACACCACGAGCGGCACCCCAAACGTCAGATAGACCAGGATCAGCGCAGGGTGTCTGTCCAGCAACCGCAGGTCGCGTGCAATCAAAAAAAAGGGCAACGCCACCACGATCGGTGAAATAAAACGGTTCGAGATGATCCAAAACCACAGGTCTGCTTTGCCACGGAAATTGAACCTGGCCAGCACATAGGCTGCTGGCGCACCGATGATCACAGCCAGCGCGGTCGACGTAGCGGCGATGACCAGGCTGTTGAGCAAGCTTTTGAGCACAGGTCCTTCTGTGTAGACAGCCAGAAAATGCTCGAAGGTCGGCTGAAAAATCAACACCGGTGGCACGGCAAAGGTGTCGATTGTCGTCTTGAGCGCAGTCGTCACCATCCAGTAGACCGGCAAAAGAAAGATCCCTGCCAAAAACAGTGCAAGCACAGCCTGCCACAAATCGGTCCAGACCCGTCGTTTTCCTCTCAGCACAGTCATGCTTCAACCTCTCGATAAAACAGGCGGATGTACCCGCGCGAAAGCACAATACAAAGCAGCAAAAGCAAAATCGCCTGTGCCGACGCAACACCGAGATCAAAGACACGGAACCCCACGCGCTGAACATAGACACTGACCAACTCGGTCGACACACCCGGCCCACCGCGCGTCAACACAAAAACCATGTCGAACAGTTTGAGAATATCTGCTGTACGCAAGATCAGCACGGCCGTCAATCCTGGCAACAAATAGGGCATCTGCACATGCCAAAACAGATTCCAACCCTGCCCTGCTTCCAACCGTCCAGATTCCAGCACATCTGGCGACACGATTGCCAGCCCTGAAATCATCACAAGCGCCACAAACGGAGTCCACTGCCAGATGTCGACCAGTGCAATTGTCAGCATAGCAGGCACTGGCTCACCCAGCCAGGAAACCGGTGCTATCTGGAGCAGACCCAGCAGATAGTTCATCAGCCCGAAATCCCGATTAAAAAGCAGCCGTCCGATCAGCCCCACAACGGTCGGTGTCACCGCAATCGGAAGCACCAGCAGCACACGCAGCAAAAAAGAGAGAGGACGCCAGCGGATGCCGTCAATAAAAAGCGCAATTGAAATGCCAAAGACAATTTGCAGCGGCACTGTCAGCAAAAAAAACTGGCCTGTGCGCAGCAACGATTCCCAAAACAGGGGGTCGTTGAAGACGGTGATGTAGTTTTGCAGGCCAACATAGCCGGTTCCCAGATACTGTTTGGTCAGCTGGTACTGGCGAAAGCTGATGTTGACCGCAAAAAGCAGCGGATAGATCCCAATGGCCAGCAACACAATGATGGCTGGGGCGATCAACGAAAAAGCAGGCCAGTTGACTCTGGACTTGTGTCGCACATCGTCTCACTTTCCGGCTCGCAACGCAAGAGCCTGCCGACTGCACCTGACCTGTCGGAAACTGCTGCACAGGCAGGCAACGAGCCTGCCTGTGCGTTTTGCGGATAAAAACCTTACTGCAGTTTGGGGCGATCCCCGTAGTAGCCGGCCTCATCCAGAATGGCGCGAATCTGGTCGTTCAGCCGCTGTGCTCCCTCCTCTACAGAGATGCTGCCCAGCATCATCTCTGTGCCGGTT
>CAIOHJ010000059.1 GCA_903858085.1 uncultured Chloroflexota bacterium | reverse complement strand
GAGTCCCCCTACATTGGCCACCTGCCTGGGGAGGAGCTTCGCCGTCAGCAGGTCCGTTTTCGGACGATCGGCGATATGACCTGCACGGGAGCGGTGGTTTCGACCGCAGCGACGATCGACGATGTGATCGCTGAGATCACGGTTTCACGGTTCACCGAGCGTGGCACGCGTGCCGACGATAAACGGACCGAAACGGCGATGGAAGACCGCAAACGGCAGGGATATTTTTAATGGAACTTTTACGATTTACGACTGCTGGCAGTGTAGACGATGGCAAAAGCACGCTGATCGGCCGGCTTCTGCTTGACAGCAAAGCGATTTTGGAAGACCAGTGGGAGGCGGTGGAGCGGGCCAGCCGGCAGCGCGGCGATGCCTACCTCGATCTGGCGTTGCTCACCGATGGTCTGCGCGCCGAACGTGAGCAGGGGATCACCATCGATGTGGCCTATCGCTTTTTTGCGACGGCTCGCCGCAAATTCATCATCGCGGATACGCCAGGCCATATTCAATATACCCGCAACATGGTGACCGGCGCTTCTACCGCTGAACTGGCCATCGTGCTGATCGATGCTCGCCACGGCGTCGTCACCCAATCCAAACGACATGGCTTTTTGGCCGCTCTGCTCCAAATTCCTCATGTTCTGGTTGCAGTCAACAAGATGGATCTGGTCGATTTCAGCCAGACGGCCTTTCAGTCGATTGTGGCGGAGTATCAGGCCTTTGCCAGCAAGCTCACCGTGCAGGACATCACTTATATCCCGATTTCAGCGTTGCACGGGGACAATGTGGTCGACAAAAGTGTCGCCATGCCCTGGTACGATGGGCCTACCTTGCTGCACCACCTGGAAAATGTGAAGACTGGCAGCAGCCGCAACCTGGTTGATTTCCGTTTTCCTGTCCAGATGGCCGTGCGTCCGCACCAAAATTTCCGGGGGTTTGCCGGGCAGGTGCTCTCTGGAACCCTCACGCCGGGAGAAGAGGTCGTTGTGCTCCCTTCGGGCAAAACCAGCCGTGTGCGCACACTGACAACGTTGGACGGAGATCTGGCCGAGGCTGCTGCCGGCGATGCTGTTGTCCTGACCTTGGAAGATGAGATCGATATCAGCCGTGGTGACATGATTGTGCGGCGCAACAACCTGCCGCAGAGCGCTTCGCAGTTCGAGTGTATCCTCTGCTGGCTGAGCGAAAAGCCGTTGGATGTGCAGGGCAGTTACATTCTGCAACACACCACGCGCCAGCTCCGTGCCTTTGTCGCCGAGCTCAACTATCGAATCGACGTCGATACGCTTCATCGTGAAGCCGCGACGACCCTTCAGCTCAACGATATCGGGCGGGTGCGGCTGACAACGACCCACCCCCTTTTCTACGACCCATACCAGATCAACCGAGCTACCGGCAGCTTTATTCTCATCGATCCTTTCACCAACGCAACGGTGGCTGCCGGCATGATCCGGCGGCGCGCCCAGGAACTGGATGAGCTTGTGGGCAGCGAACCTGAACGTTCCCGGTCGAGCAATGTCGTCTGGGAAAGTTCGGCGTTGACGCGTGCCATGCGCGAGGAACGCAACCGGCACAAAGGGGGAATTCTTTGGTTCACTGGGCTCTCTGGCTCTGGCAAGTCTACCGTGGCACGGCTGTTGGAGCGGCGGCTCTTTGCCGCTGGGGTGCAGACATTTTCTCTCGACGGGGACAATGTTCGGCATGGGCTCAACGGCGACCTTGGGTTTTCGGCGGCCGACCGCAAAGAGAATATTCGTCGGGTCGCTGAGGTGGCCAAGTTGGCCCTCGATCATGGCCATCTGGTGCTCTGTACCTTCATCTCCCCGTTTGCTGCAGACCGCGCCTTTGCCCGCTCGCTCACACCGGCAGGCCGATTTCTTGAAATTTATGTGAAATGTACTCTGGAAGTGCTCAAACGGCGTGACCCCAAAGGGCTCTATGCACGGGCGCTGCGCGGCGAAATTTCTGAATTCACCGGGGTTTCTTCCCCCTACGAAGAGCCTGCCGCTGCAGAGTTGGTGGTCGAAACAGATGTCTGCAGCACCGAAGAGATCGTAGAAGCCATCTGGGAGGAACTGCTGCGTCGCGGGATCCTCTCCTTCTAAACGAGGGAGGGTCATCCCAGTGCCAGCAGCACAACGCCCGCCACCATCACGCCGGCTGCCCACAGCCGGCGTTGTTTTTGTCCCTCTTTGAGAAGGAGGGTGCCGAACAGGGCGCCAAACAGGATGCTCAGCTCGCGCGCCGGGGCAATGTAACTGACCGGGGCTGTGGCGAGGGCAGTCAGCACCAGGATGTAGGCCAGCGAGCTCAGCAGAGCGATTCCGGCCGCCTCCAGCCGATATTGCTGCCAGGCAGCGCGCACTTCGCTGCGACGTGGCCAGGCCAGCGGGGTCAACAGCAGCATGCGCCCGGCGTTGGAACCGTACTCCAGCAGCAGGGGGGGGACCAGGAGGGTGCTGACTGCGTATTTGTCCCACAGGGTGTAACAGGCGATCAAAAGCCCGGTGAGCAGCCCATAGCGGGCGCCGACAGCGAACGTTCGTATGCTCTGCTCGCCACCGGCGACAAAAAAGACCCCAGCGACGATCAGCGCAGCACCTGCTGCCGAGAGCAGCGAGGGACGTTCGCCGAGCAACAGGATGGCTCCCAGCAGGGAAAGCAGGGGCCCTGTCCCGCGAGCCAATGGATAGACGACAGAAAGGTCGCCGCTCCGGTACCCTCGCTGCAGCAGCAGAAAATAGCCTACATGGATCGTTGCGCTG
>CAIOHJ010000058.1 GCA_903858085.1 uncultured Chloroflexota bacterium | reverse complement strand
GCCGCCAGCGCATCACGTTCTGCTGTGCTCAAAGTACGCACGCCACACACGGTAGCGCTGAGCCCTGCTGTCGTTTTGTCCCACTGTATGGTCGATGTATCAGGAAGAGAATCCAACATGACGTCCTGTACTGCCTGGTCAAACTGCGTCCACGCCACCAACGCTGCGTGTGGATGCGCAGAGTCGGCCTTGCCCGCCAGCAGCATGTCTGTTGCACTGCGGGGATAATAGCGGTCGTCGTGCAGGTGGTCCAGCGCTGCGGCAAAACTGGCACCGTCAATCGCCCCCACAATGACCCCACTGGACGGGTCGTCGCCCAGAAAGATGACAACGACCGCCGCTCCGGCTTCCAGCAGATTGGCACCAATGGACGGCAGCCGCTCTTCGACAACCCCCCCTCCAGCCAGGAAAAGCCGAACCTGTGCCATACGTTCCTCAACAGCCAAAACAACACCCAACACCGGACGCATGGATAAGTTTTCTTGCATGATCCTCTCTCCTTTTTGTGTGTCCAGACGCCTTCTGTGCCGCGTCAGCACAACCCGATCTCCTGTTCGATCCGCCCGTCGCTGAACCGTTCGTCCAACGCTGTGATGCGCAGCCTGGTGGCCACCCCATTGTGAACTATCGCTACATCCCACAGTTCTACCCCCAGATGGGCCGGACAGTGCACCCAGATGCGCGGTGGCCCCCCCTGTGCTTTGGCGGCATCGGCAGCCACCACCGCCTGTAAGGTTGTGCCTGTCCAACGCCGGTTGCGACGCACCAGCGGATGCGGACGAATCCGCCCATATCCACTGGTTGCGGCAATCTGCACACGCCAATCCTCTCCCTGTGTCGGATCCGTGCTCAACATGCCCCAGGCGACGGCAATCACCCTGTCGTTGGCTGATTCGGTCAGCCGTTCCCCTTCGATACGGTGTACCGGTACAACACACACGCTGTCGGTTTCTCGCCAACGCAACAGGTGGAGTGACGGTTCACCCACTGCTGCGGGCACAATGCTCACCGATGGATGGCCGGTGACGATGCCGCCACCCTCCAGGCGGCCCGGACGCAGCAACGCGGCAACGTCTCGCAAGTATTCAACCACTGCGCTGCCCAGGGCCTGGTCTGCGCTGGCCACAAAGCCGGGCGAGAGACTGTTGGGGTCGGGCAGGTCGATCGAGTCAGGCTTAAGCCCAGCCCAAACAATCAAAGCGCGCAAATCATCGGCTCGGGTACGGTCTCCAGCCCGCAGAATCCGAGCCCGGCGCAGGTGGTGGTCCCAAAGCACGCCCGGCCCATCGTAGGCAACCACATCAGCTCGCTCCACACGATGCGTGACTGAAACCACTCGAAAGATTCGACTGTCCGTGCCTCCCACTGCCTGACCTGCTGCGTCAAGTGCACTGACGACCCGCACCAATTCCAGGACATCCCCTGGATGGACCGGCAGACTGCTGCGCAAGGCCCCGGAGACGACCGAGAGCTGGCCCGGGCGCACCTGCAGGTCGATCCGCCCGCCACCTCCCACATGTTGGTAATAACGATAGCCAATCACTTCCAGTGTGCCTACCGAATTGCCAATGTCGTTGTTCAGGACGGCATAGATCGCCGCCCCGAGCAGCAGCAGGTACTGGGTTCCTGAAACCGGCACACAGTGCAGGTATTCGTATGGTGAGATCGATGCGTCTGCGTCCTCGTCGGAAAGCAGAACAGGCTCCTCCATCTCAGCACCACCTGGCCCCCCCCACAATGCAGCCCGCCCCCAATAGCGACGACCTGCTGGCGGACCTTCTTGCATCGTCAGCCAGTAAGCCCCGTAACCTTCGCCAGTGCGAACCCGGTCATAGCTGCTCTCCCCTTCGAGCCCAGCCCGGTCCACGGTTTGTAGCGTATCCCACCAGGAGACAAAGGCGCCATTGAGCAGGGGTACACAGCCGACCGCAAGCGTACTCCAGGTGTAGTTGCGCCCCCACAGATAAAAAGCACATTGCGTGGTCAGCTGGGCAGCAACTGCACCCGGCAGACCAGCCACCTGCCAGTCCACCGTAGTCGGACAGACGGGCCAGTTCACCCACCCAGCTCCAGTATCGTGTGCCCCACGCACCCGCGCCTGACCACTTGCAGTCCAGGCCGAGTAGCCGAGCACCCAGCGCCCACTGGAGTCAGGACGGAGAGAAAAGTTGGAATAGCGAACATAGAGCCCAGTGCCGTCGTAGAGCAGAGTCGGCATCGACCAGGTGCACCCATCGTCGGTAGAGATGAGAGACCAGACACAGGCCCCGTCAGCATAGACGAGCCGAACCCGGCCGTTTGCCTGGGCGATCCCTGGGGTGCTGCCCCGTTGCCCCACAGGGTAGGGGGAGACCAGGCTGACCAGGTCGGTGACAGACGCGTTGGACAATGTCTGACCGTTGTAGACAAAACGATGCATGCCGACTTTGCCGGCTGCGTCGGAACGTACCGCATGCAGAACAACCCCGCTCGTCTGGCCAGCACAGGCGCAGGCGGTCAGATCACAAGGTTGGCCGGGAATTTGATAAGGATGGTTGCCAGTTGGCCACACGTTGGCAAAGTCGGTATGCAGTTCAAAGGGATCGCCAGCAAAGGTGCTGCGCGGTTTGGTATAGGCGGCGACACGCCAGGCGGCCCCACGCTGCTGTTGTGCATACAGTAGATCGGCGGAAAGAGGGCGCATTTTAGAGCCCCATCGCTGTCCAGGCTGTCAGGGGTGCCAATGCACCGAGCTGCTGACAGCCATTGCTGAACCTGGCAAGAAAATGCCCAGCAATCTGGGCATACCCGTTCTGGGCCGTTTTGGGCGCAGCCGGGTTTTCCCCAATCTGGCGCAGCCGAGTAAAAAGCGCGTAGCCTGCCGCACCGGTGACCAACAGATCCACACATTCAGATGGAACTGTAGAGACCGCAGCACCGTCAAGCCCGGCGACCGTGATGTTTTTCCAGTAGCGCAAGCGTAACCCATCCCCAGCAGACGGCTTGCCTCCCTCCATGTAGATGTGTCGCTTGCCCAGCGGGCGCCAGTGTACATGACGAAAAATCCCCTCGTCGTCGCTCCAAGGCCAGCCGATTGCCGCAATTTGATAGAGGTCGGTCAGGGCACTTAGATCCTGCTCACAGCCGGCAGTGCAGACAATTGTCTCTTCGTCGGGCGGCAAATGTTCAGCCAGAAATGGCAACGCCTGGCGAACGCTGGCGTCCAATAGATCGTCGGGCCAGCTGGATGTATCGACAGCCGTACCCAGTGCTGCGCGTATTTTGGAGCGCAGATCCACAATCGCAGTCATCGCATACCTCCTTGGGATAGGGCTGCCAGGCCTCGAACTTGGTATCGAGGAGTACAAAGCGAGTCACCTGGGCGCAACTCGCCTGCACCGTTCCTGGCAGCCCCCGGGTCTTACAGCACCATCCAGAGCGAAACAGTCAGGTTGAGCGTCGGCGTAGTGCCGCCGTTCAAGTACAGACGAACCCCAAGCGAGGCACCGGCGTTCAGCGCCACCGGGCTGGCTGCTCCACCCAGATGATGGCTCAGCCAATCACCCCGCCAACTGCTCATGGTCACGCTGGCGATCTCGTCCAAAGATTCCTCGGTCACCGAGACCGCCCCCCCCGTAGGTGAACCGGTCGCTCCACTCCCTTCGACGCTGACACCGACCAGCTGGCCAGTAATCGGCAACCTCAGCCGCATCAGATCTTCGTCGCCAGCGGCCTTCATCGTGACACTCAAAGCCACCAACTCTGCCATACCCCTCTCCTTTCTACACCCTGCCGGTCTGTTAGATCACCCTGCGCTTTCCTTGGCAGCTGTCTGTTTGCGGGCGCTGGCCGGCTCCGCTGCTGCGCCGGCCGCATCTGGTTTACTTTTGGGTTCGTTGGACCGGGCCGCTGGACGCTGTCCTTCCAATGCCGCTACCTGTGCTGCCAGACTGTCCAGCTGAATCAGCAAAGAATCGATCAGGTCGGCTACAGCTCGGTCGGCAATCGTTGCCAACAATTGGTCAATTTGCATCTTGGTCATTCCTCTTCCCAGCAAAGCTTCTGGATATCACGCAGCCGGCACCACTGATCACCCTGCCGGCTGCGTGTGCTGCACAAATCAGGCTACGTTGTTCTTGCCGATACCGACATAGGTGGCTACGCCGAAGCCCCACCAGTCGCGCACCTTGACAGGCAACACGTCGTTGGTGAAGAGCAGGCCGCTCTTTTCGGTGTCGCCGGTAAAAAATTCGGGCAGCGCATGGGTGCCACCGGCTGGCGTGTTGGCATAGGCCATGCAGATCACAGATTGCAGACGTGGGTCGACCAGATAGGCCCAGTTGTTGGTGTCGCTCCAATCTGGCACGACAATAGGCACTGGACGGGGGTCGCCGGCCCTTGTCAACGCATAGGGGTTGACCTTCTGCGCCGTACCCGCAGCGGTGGGTAGCCCGATATCTCCCTCGCCGTAGCCAAAGACCTCCAGTGCTGCGTCAAAAAGCTCGATCGGCACCAGGCAGAAAGCCGGCCACAGACTGAGTGGTTTGGCCGTACCTGGAACAAGCTGCTTCCAGAGCCGCTGTCGGGCAGTGGCCCAGGCTGCTGCGGAGAAGGCGGTGGTGTCCAGATTGCCGTGGTCGGTGTGGAAGAGCGCTTTGCTGTCGTTGGCCATCGTCGGCCCTGCCCCGGCATTGGCGGTGAAGATGCTGGCAATGGCGGACGAGCGGGTGCGCAGGCTGGCGGCCATGAGTGCCCGCGGGATCGCTTGCAGCTTGGCAATGTCAGAGCGACGGAACATTTCCAGAGTGATGCCGACAAAATTGCCTTTCTTGCTGAAAGGAATTGTCTCTTTGGAATCACTCACGGTCAGTTCGGTATAGGCAGCGCCTTCCGTCACAGTGGAGAGATTGGAGACGCCGTCCACCATGATCAGCTGCACATCGTGGGTCGAGCCATCGTGCGGCACGATTTCGACCAGCGGCTCATACCAGCGCCAGGTCAGCATGCTGGCGTAGTACTGCAACACCACCTTATTGAGGGCATTGACGGCCAGCCCGGGCAGCGTGGTGGTGGTAGCTGCTGCCAGCTGGGCCTGGCCCGGCACAAACTTGCCGTGAAAATCGTGGTCGCCGGTGATGGCCAGATACAGATCGCGCACATTGCGCATGGAGGGGGGAGGGGTCGGCGCACTGGCCAGCCCCATTGCCCAGTCAAAGGCATCCTGAATGCGATCTTCCGGGGCCTGCATGGCGCTGATGGGCAGTGGGCGGTTGCCCTTGACCGGAGAGGCCAGCACAGCCTCTGCGGCGCGCTGTGCCTCGATCAATATGTCCAGATCGCCGTTGTGTTGGGTAGCCAGCCGCACCACCTGCTGGCTTTGCTCGCTCAGACCCGATGTCCGAATCTGCTGCTCACGGCGCTCCGCTTCAAGCTGGCTGCGCATCTGCTGCAGGGCGGTCAGCTGTTCCTGTACGGCGCGCAGCACAGACTGCACCTCACTGGCCTCGTTCTCATTGACCTCAGCCGGTGTCGTCACAGGTGCAGCAGCTGGCAGCGGAATCGGTACAGAGCTGGCCTCTGCGCTGAGCTTCTCCTCCTGGCCCCCCCCACAATGCAGGCCGGCATCGCTGCGCAGCGTCGCTTCGTTTACGAACGTGCTCATCTCTCTCTCCTTTTGCAGATCAGCCTTACACGCGCACAAAGCTTGCAGCAGTCCAGTGCCATCGACAGCGGGCACATTCACTGCGGAGAGCTCACGCCCGCGCGGCTGAACGGCCACGATCTCGCACATCGCCTGCTGCCCGTTGACGTCATACTGCTGGCCCGGCCAGTGATGACAGCGCAGCCAGTCTGCGCCACACACCGAACACTCCCAGCCCGCCACATCGAGTGACACACTGAAACGGTCGATCTGTCCTTCGCGGAGCGCCTGGCGCCCGCGCGCCGTAGTCACGCGCACCCGCTGACGGAGAGCGGGGGTCAGCTGACCGTCGACAGGGTGGGGGCGTTCCTCAACCGTTGAAGCCAGCACGATCCCTTCTCGGGCACCGATGTCCGCTTCGGCATGGTTGCGCAGAAAAGGCGCCTCCACAAACGAAGCAGCAAAGGCATCCAGATCGGTGCGGCGTACCCGCACGTGGTTGCGGTTGGGACGTTCCCAGAATGTGACAGCTTCAAACTCCATAGACCCGTCTTGGGCCTGCCCGTCCATCTCATGCAGAAGAGCGCCCTGCACCTCGCTGACCAGCAGCATGGGCGGGGGGATTCGCTCCTGCGGGGCTGGCTGCGTTCGGCATGCCAGCGAATCACCTGCCCGATTCATCTTGTGCACACTCCTTTGCTCGTTCGAGCTCTTTTTGAAAGCCAGTTTGCGCAGCCTGCACGCTTTTCGATTCATCCGCAGCTCCTTCCTGGGGGGGAGCGATTCCAGCTTCCGCCAGCACAGTCTCCATCTCCCCCTCACTGACTTGTTCCCCAAGAAATTTGACGAACCAACGCAGGGCCAGCCGACGGAAAGCGGGCCCCGAACCTGTCAACTGGCTCAGATCGGCCAGAGCGGAAGCCAACTGTGCAGCGGCAGAAGCGAGCTCACGATTGTCCTCGACCGAGATATCCGGCATCTCGACCCTCACATCGGCTGGGGCAATCTGGCGGCAGGAAAGTCGCTGTGTGGCGGCGAAGCGCAGCCAGGCATGCACTGCCACATCTGCGAGCAACCACTGCAGATAGGATTGACGGCGGCGCAAAAAGCGGCGGCGCATTTCGGTCATCACCTGGCCGGTGGCCAGATTGCTGTCCTCGCCTTCGCCGAGATCGAGCAGCGAGGTGCCGGGCCCGCCAGCGGTGATCATCCAGCGAATGGCGCGCCCATCGGAAGCGGCATCGTTGGCGTGGAGGGTGGGGGCTACGGCGGTCCAGGTTTCGCCTTCGTCGGCGATGACAATGCTGCCTGGTTCTGGGGGACGGGTATAGCGCTCGCGCAGGGCGGCATGGAGGCGGGCTGGGGCATTCACCACCCACAAAAACGCACGCACACCGGCATTGAGCCGCACACGATCTTCCAGCCAACGGCTGTAGCGTTGCATCCAGGGCAGAATTGGGGCCAGATCGGACTCTCCGCGCAGTGCACCGATCGGGCGGTTGACAGCGTAGTGGAGCAGGATGGGGGCGGTGCTGGATTGGGCGTCGGGGTGTTGAGGGCTGAGCCACCAGCGTCCTTCGAGCTGGTCAAACCGGCTGCCGGCCTCGTGGTAGCGTAGCTCTCGTTCGTAATCTTCGGGGTCGGCCTCGATCTCGTCGATCACCTGGGCTGGGCGCAGTCGCACGGCACTGGAGCCATCGACGGGATTGGTATAGAGCACCACGAACAGTTCCCCGGAGCGGGTCAATTCGTCGCACCACTCGGCAAGGCGCAGATCCATGCGATTGGAGGCCCACCAGGTGCGCAGGAAGCGGTCGAGGGGGCGGTATTCGGCAGCGACATGCACGCCGTTGCCCACCACATATGCAGTAATCAGCTGGACAAATCGACGAGCGAGCGGGCTCCGTCGCCAGGCTTCGCGTGCGTCGGCAAGCTCTTGGAACTGTTCACCCCAGGGTTTATCGATCGGGGTCAGAAGAGCCCCGCTGAGCGGACGGTTGACGCCGTCGTCGGGCCGGCCAACCGGCACTGCGGTGACTGCGGCCAACCAAGCCATCCAGCGTTGAAAGTGGTTCATGCGGGCACCTCCTGGAAACAGCAGGGATGACATTCAAAGATGGGCGAACTGGGACGGCGGACCGTTGCATCGGCCGATTGGCCTACAAAAAAGGCGCACCATTCCGTTTAAGAACAGTGCGCCCTGATTGCGGTAACGCCGTCGATTCAATTATGGGCAGCAAGCGGCTGCCTGAGTGCGGTTATGTGCCGAGCGGGTGAACCCTTGTCCTTTCTACACGCTCCTCCTGACAGGGCACATCGCGAAATTTTGATACCTCGATGCGTACATTGCCGCCGCCGCCGATATTGAGTGTGATGCGAGCGGGCTGGCCGGTAGACAAAATCGCATCGAGGTCTGGGCTCAAAAAATCCAGAATGCGATGGGTCTGTGCGTGGTAGGTCTTCATGGCATCGATTGTAGCATGCGGGGATGCGAAATTCTAGTGATGAAGCATATCCTCTCCAAAAGCGCTGGGGGAGACGATACTATTGGGTACTTGTGCAGCTTGTGATACACTACCGGTACGAGTAGCCCCTATCCGACCTGCGTTGCCCCGTCCGGATGACTTGCGGGCTGACCGATGCTCCACCGACCGCCTGTCCTACACTGTGGGAGAATTGAACTGTTGTGTCGAGTGTTGTCGGAATCTCTACATTCACCTACTTTCGAAGCAGATGCAATACATGCGCTTGTGCATCTAGCGATTTGCAGTTCGAGATCATGGTTCTATCTGGGGAAACTGGAGGATGGCGCAATTCCCCGATCCCGCTAGGACGGGGTGCAACCCTGCGCCAGACCAATGCAATTTGACACCGTCCTTGAAAAATACCGCAAGATTGCCTTTTCCGAGAAAGACAAGGGTGCACGCTTTGAGCGCCTGATGCAAGCCTATTTGCAGACGGACCCCCAATACGCGTATCGGTTCAAGCACATCTGGCTTTGGAATGAATTTCCTGGCCGACACGACTTTGGCGGTACGGACACCGGCATCGACCTGGTGGCGCTGACGGTGGACGGCGATTACTGGGCAGTACAGTGCAAGTGCTACCAGGAAAGTGCAGCCATCGATAAGCCAGCGGTCGATTCATTTTTAGCGACTTCAAGCCGCGAATTCAAAGATGAGGCGCTGCGTACGACGCGTTTTGCGCATCGCCTATGGATTTCAACGACCAATCGCTGGGGGGCGAACGCAACAGAGGCGATCAAGAATCAGAATCCCCCGGTCACTCGCCTGAACCTGTTTGATCTCCAGGAAGCGCCGGTAGACTGGGAGAAGCTGGAACAGGGTATTCATGGTATGGAGTCGCGCCGGGCAAAGAAGGTCCTGCGCCCACATCAGCAAGATGCCTTGAAACGCACCCATGCGTATTTTCAGACGGCGGATCGTGGCAAACTCATCATGGCGTGCGGAACGGGCAAGACGTTCAACGCTCTGCGCATTGCCGAACATGAGACCCACGGTAAAGGCTTCATCTTGTTTCTGGTACCGTCGATTTCGCTGTTGAGCCAGTCGCTGCGTGAATGGTCAGCCGACGCTAAAGAGCCGATCAACGCCGTGTGCATCTGTTCTGACCCCGAAGTCTCCAAGAAACGGGCAAAGAATGAAGATAGCGACTTGACCAGCGTCATCGACCTGGCGCTGCCCGCCTCGACCGACGTGCAGGACATCCTCAGTCAACTTCGCTACATCCAAGCCAACGGCCACACACATCGAGGGATGACCGTCATCTTTTCCACCTATCAATCGATCGAGGTTGTGGCAAAGGTGCAGAAAGAATTGCGTGAAGCCGACGACAGACTGAGTGCCTTCGACCTGACCATCTGCGATGAGGCGCACCGCACGACCGGCGTCACCCTGTCCGGCGAGGACGAATCCACCTTCACCAAAGTGCACGACGATGGCTTCATCCGCAGCAAGAAACGCCTGTACATGACGGCGACGCCCCGTCTGTACAGCGACGATACCAAGAGCAAGGCAGCGCAGGCCGACGCAGTGCTGTGCTCGATGGATGACCCGGAACTCTACGGTGAGGAGATTTATCGCATTGGCTTTGGCGAAGCGGTGGAACGTGACCTGCTGACTGACTACCGTGTGCTGATCCTCACGTTGAATGATCGCAACGTGCCGCCCGCCATCCAGCAGATGATTGCGGACAAGGCCACCGAGATCAACACTGACGACGCGTCGAAACTGATCGGCTGCATCAATGCCCTTTCCAAACAGGTGCTCGGCGACGAGGGGATCATTGCCAGCAGCGATCCCGACCCCATGCGCCGCGCAGTAGCGTTCTGTCAGACTATTGCTATCTCCAAGAAAATCACGACCACCTTCAATACAGCGTCCGAGAAGTACATCGAATCGCTGCCGGAGGATCGACGCAGCCAAATGACACCGGTTGCTTCCAGGCATATCGATGGCGGCATGTCGGCGCCTGTGCGCGACGAAATGTTGGGGTGGCTGAAGGCTGAGGCATCGGATGGCGAATGCCGCATCCTGACCAACGTGCGCTGTCTGAGCGAAGGCGTCGATGTGCCCTCGCTGGATGCAGTGATGTTCCTCTCGGCGCGCAACTCACAGGTCGATGTCGTGCAGTCGGTGGGGCGCGTCATGCGCAAAGCGCCCGGCAAGAAATATGGGTACATCATCATTCCAGTGGTGGTTCCAGCCGACGTGGAGCCGGACAAGGCACTCGACGACAACGAGCGCTACAAGGTGGTGTGGACGGTGCTCAACGCGCTGCGCGCACATGACGACCGCTTCAACGCCACCGTCAACAAGATTGAACTCAACCGCAAGAAGCCTGCCAACATTTTGGTGGGCGGCGCACCGCTGTCATGGGAGGATGGAACGCCAGTTGACGCCGATCCTGAGAAAGCAAAGGATTCGCAGAAGGCAGTTGCCCAACAACTGGCGTTACAGTTTGAGCAGTTACAACACGTGGTCTTTGCACGCATGGTGCAGAAGGTAGGCGACCGCCGCTACTGGGAACAGTGGGCGAAGAACGTGGCCGAGATTGCCGAGCGCCAGGTTGACCGCATCAGTCGCCTGATCACAGAGACTGGCCCCCATCAGCAGGCATTCCAGAACTTCCTGGGTGGGCTACGCAAAAATATCAACCCCAGCATCTCACAGCAGGAGGCCGTGGAGATGCTTTCGCAGCATGTCATCACTCAACCGGTCTTTGACGCGCTCTTTGAGGGCTATTCCTTCGTCCAGCATAACCCGATTTCTGTCTCCATGCAGGCCATGCTCGATCTGCTAGAAGCGCAGGCCATCGAAAAGGATACGGCCACGTTGCAGCGCTTCTACGATTCAGTGCGCAAGCGCGCCTCCGGCATCGACAACGCCGAAGGCAAGCAGCGCATCATCATCGAACTGTACGACAAGTTCTTCAAGACAGCTTTCCCCAAGTTGGTCGAGCGGCTGGGCATCGTCTACACGCCAGTGGAGATTGTCGACTTCATGCTACACTCGGTCGATGACCTCTTGCGCCAGGAGTTCGGGCGCAGCCTGTCCGACGAGAACGTACATCTGCTCGACCCATTTTCGGGCACAGGAACGTTCACGGTGCGGCTGCTGCAAAGCGGGTTGATTGCCCGCAAAGACCTGGTGCGCAAATACACCCAGGAGATACACGCCAACGAGATCGTGCTGCTGGCCTACTACATCGCCGCCATCAACATCGAGAATGCCTTCCACGATGCGATGGGCGGCAGTACCAAATACCGCAGCTTTGACGGCATCTGCCTGACCGACACCTTCCAACTGGGCGAGAGCGATGGTAGCGACGCTCTGTACACAGAGATGTTCCCGCAGAACTCGGAACGGGTAGCGCGGCAGAAGAAGGCGCCGCTGCGCGTGATCTGGGGCAATCCGCCGTACTCGGTGGGGCAGCGGTCTGCAAACGACAATGCACAGAATCAGAAGTATTCAGTGTTGGACAGGCGGATTAAGGAAACGTATGCACGTTGTTCCTCTGCCACCCTAAAAAACTCCCTCTACGACTCCTACATTAAAGCATTCCGCTGGGCGTCCGACCGATTGGACGACACGCACGGCGGGATTATCTGCTTTGTCTCGAACGGTGGCTGGATCGACGGCAATGCGCAGGATGGGCTGCGTAAATGCTTTGAGCGAGAGTTCTCTTCGATCTATGTCTTCAACTTGCGGGGAAATCAGCGGACCAGCGGTGAACTGTCACGCAGAGAAGGTGGCAAGATATTTGGATCAGGCTCTCGCACACCTATCGCCATCACGTTCTTGGTGAAGAATCCAGCCAGGCGAGTGGAAAAGGCTACGATCTACTATCGGGACATCGGCGACTACCTCAGCCGTGAAGAAAAGCTGGCAATGGTCAAGAAGTATAGGTCACTGGCGAGTTGGGATATGGAATGGCAGACGGTGGCACCAAATGAGCACGGGGATTGGGTTAGCCACCGAAGCGAATCGTTTGCAGGATTCATTGCTTTAGGAGATAAGGTCGACAAAAAATCAAACAGCATTTTTATTCCTTTCTATGGGACGGGTCTTACAACATCAAGAGATGCTTGGTGTTACAACTCAAGCCAAACGGCGGTGGTGCGCAATATCAATCGTACCATTGATTTTTACAATAATCAGGTTGATGGATTCGCACAGGCTAGAGTTCAGAATTCTCTTCTGACTGCAGAAGAGTTTATCACATTTGATTCGACACAAATTTCTTGGGACGTAGCACAGAAGAAAGATGTGGCGAAATCACGACAGTATAAGTTTGATTTTCAGTCGGTCTATCCGGGCATTTATCGGCCATTCTTTAAGCAATGGGTATACTTCAATGCACGATTGAATAACTGTGTATACCAGATGCCAAAGCTCTTCCCTTCGTCGATGACAAATAACCTATTGATCTGCGTCTCCGGCATCG
>CAIOHJ010000057.1 GCA_903858085.1 uncultured Chloroflexota bacterium | reverse complement strand
CGACGGCGTAAAAACGCGCGGCCTTACAGCCCGCTGGTGGCTGCGCTGCTGGCGACCACGAGCAAGCCGACAACCCCGATGATGCCCAGGATCAACATCGTATAAAAGAGGCCCGTGTAGTTGTTCTGATCGCTTGAGTTGTCCATGCTGTTCCTCCAAATTGTTCGGGTAAGGGCTCCGAGGGAACAATGAAAGGAACAGCGCGGAGTGTAAATGAAAAAAGCATCTTTGATGACGTTGCAGCAAAGAAAAGGATACGCCCAATTTTGGGATTGTACAGTTGCGAGCAGAGGCGCTGCGGGGGCCCAACAAGAGGGGAGCGGGGGAGCCTCCGCAGGGGGCGAAAGCCTTGCGGCTTTTGGGGTCAGCGGTGGGCAAAAACTGCCCGGACGGCCTCCTCGAACAACGTCAGTGTTTCGTCGACCACTGCTGTCTGGTGGCTGTAGGAGACAAACCAGGGTTCGCGCGGGTCGTCGTCGACCAGCACCCCGCGTCGGATCAATTCAGCCCCAAGCTGGCCAAAGAGCTGGCTGTCGAACTGGCTGTAGCTGCGGTAGTCCGTTGGCGGCTCGTCATGGCCGAGCAGGACGCTGAACATCGAGGGGACCCCAGAGACGACATGGGGGACGCCTGCATGGCGCAGGAGAGTCTGGATGCCGTCGATCAGCCGGCGACCGTGGGCGAAGATGGTGGCGAGGATGGGCTGAGTTTCCAAAAGTTCAAGGGTTGTGGCAGCGGCCGTGGCGGCGACCAGATTGCCGCAGTAGGTGCCGCCATGGGCCACGCGCCCGGGTCCGACGACCGCCATGACCGCCTCGCGGCCCGCAACGGCGGCAACCGGAAAGCCGTTGCCCATGGCTTTGGCGTAGGCCGCCAGGTCGGCTTTGACACCAAAATAGGCCTGGGCCCCCCCGTTGGCCAGCCGAAAACCGGTTTTGACCTCGTCGAAGATGAGGAGAATCCCATAAAGGTCGCAGAGCTGGCGCACACCCCGCAGCCAGGCAGGGTCGGGCATGATGCAGGCAACATTGCCCATGATCGGCTCCAGGACGACCGCGGCCACTTCCTCGCCCTGGGCCGCCAGGGTGCGCTCGAAGAGCTCCAGGTCGTTGTAGGGCAAGGAGATTAAGTAGTTGCGGATCGCAGCCGGGATGCCTGCGCTGGCGAGCTGCCGGTGCGGGTGGCTGCGCGGGCCAAGCCGGTTGGCCTGGGCAGTGGGCCCGCTGTACATCACATAGTCGAAGTTGCCATGATAGTTGCCCTCAAATTTGATAAACTTTTCGCGGCCTGTGCTGGCTCGGGCGATGCGCAGCGCATGCATGTTGGCTTCCCCCCCGGTGTTGCAAAGACGAACCTTGTCCATCCCGGTCATGCGCGTGAAACGCTCGGCCAGCTCGATTTCGACCGGCGTGGTAGCGGCGAAGAGTACACCGTTCTCGATCGCCTGGGCAACCCGGCGGTTGACCTCCGGGTAGGCATGGCCAAGGATGATCGGCCCAAACCCCAGCCGATAGTCGATGGAGCGGTTGCCGTCGACATCCCAGACGAAGGCCCCTGCCCCGCGTTCCAGGATGGGGGTCTCCTCTCCCCAGTAGCGAAAGTTGGAGTTGACACCGTACGGAATAAATTGCTGGGCTTTTTGAAAGAGGTCACGGGTTTTGTTCAGAGAATGGATCATCGATCGGCACGCTTTGGGAAGATGGGCGGCCGCCAGCCACCGCTGGCGGCCGACGGCTGTTTATTGGGCAGGGGGGAGGGGGGGCTGATAGTAGGCCTGGCCTTTTTCTTCGCGATAGGCGAGCTGGCCGAGCAGGTTGAACTGGTAGAGATAGAGCAAAAAGACAGCCAGCGGCACGGTGACGACCAGGCCGACCAGACAGAGCAGGGTGCCGACGATGCCGGCGACCGCCGAGATGACAAAGCTGGCAACGACGTAGGCCAGCATGAACAAGAGGACATCGCCCAGATGGCCGCGCGTCCAGGCAAAAATCTGGCTGAGCTGCAGCCCGCTTTGAATTCTTTCGTCGCGGGCAAACCAAAGCACGAAGCCCGGCGTTGCCAAGGTAACCAGAATGGCGTAAAAGAGGGTCAGACAGGAGGAGGCCACAACCAACGTGATCCCCACCACCTGGATCGCGCTGTCCGAATCAGCCAGGACGCCGCCGACAGCCAGCGGGAGGGTGACCAACAACAGCGGCAGATTCCAGACCAGATAGACAACCGTCAGCTTGAAACCACGCACCAGATCTCCGCTCCAGTCCTCCCAATCTGGCAAGGGGAGCAGACTGCCCGCACGCATGTTTTGGATCAGGCGCACGCTGTAGCCGAGCAGAATGAACAGAGGGACGATCAAAAAGGAAAGCAACGCCAGAACAGAGCCGATCGCCACCTTTTCTTTCCACCGTGGGTCGTCGGTCACAAAGGTCAACGCTTTGATAAATTCCATGCTGAATCTCCTCCTTGCAAACAACCGTGGCTGGTCAGCCCCCCAGAGAGTCTGCCAGCGACGCTGGATTGGATCTATCCATCCCTTCTACGTATTGTCGAACAAGAAGTTGCATTGGGCAACTTGGTAGGCTGGCCGTCAGCTGTCAGCCAGGGCGACCCGCACCTCTTCACAGACGCGGCTGTCTGTTTCCTGGGCCATCGTTTGATGCAGCAGCTCGGCGGCCGGGGGGTGTTGCCGCCTCAGCACCTCTCCAACAGCCCAGGCAGCATGGCAGCGCACGACCGGGTCGGGGCTGCCGAGCGCCAGCTCGAGCGCGGGCAACGTCTCTGGGGCCCCCCAGTTGCCCAGCGCCACACAGACATTGCGCAGCATGCCAGGCTGCCGGGCACGTCTGACCGGCGAACGGGCAAAGTGGCGGTTGAAGACATCCGGCTCAAGCCAGTAGGGGGTGGAGGGCGCAAAGCCCTCCAGAAGCGGGGGGGCGATGCGGTGGTGGTGGGCCTGGAGGCCAGCCAGCGACGTCGCGCGCGGCGTCAGACGACGGTTGTAGGGGCAGAGCTCCTGGCAGATGTCGCAGCCGAAGATGCGATTGCCAAAGCGGGAGCGCAGCTCGCGCGGGATGATCGAGCGCGCTTCGATGGTCCAGTAGGCGATGCAGCGCCGCGGGTCAAGGTCGTAGGGGGCAGAAAAAGCTGCTGTCGGGCAGCCAGCCAGACAGCGGGTGCAGCGCCCGCAGGTCGGCTGGGGCCGGCTCCCCAGCGGCTCCGGCACCAGCGGCTCCGGCACCAGCGGCTCCGGCACCAGCGGCTCCGGCACCAGCAGCTCCGGCACCAGCAGCTCCGGCACCAGCAGCGTGGCCAGCAGCAGCCAGCTGCCGCTGCCCGGCCGGATCGTGCAGCAATTCTTGCCGGTGAAGCCCACCCCCGCCGCCGCCGCCCAATCTCGTTCCAGGACGGGACCGGTGTCGACCAGGCCTCGCCCCAGGCTTTGCCGGCCGCTCTGTGCCCGCAGCCAGCGGTCAAGGGCATAAAGCTGAGGGCGGATCAGCTCGTGGTAGTCGTCCCCCCAGGCGTAGGCGGCAACCAGCCCCCGGCTGGGGTCGTCACGCCAGCTGGGGGGCAGGTCAAACTGATGGTAGTCCACCCCCAGCACGATCAGTGTGCGCAGGGGAGGATCGCCCGGCTGAGCGAGCAGGGCTGGGAAGCGCCGCCGCTCCTGGTTGCGTTCGAGATAGTGCATCTCGCCGGCACGCCCTGCCTCGATCCAGCTGTCAAAAAAATCGGCGTGGGGTGCTTCGCCGACCGCCACGAACTCGCACAGGTCAAAGCCAAGCTGCCGGGCGGCTGCACGGACAGCGTTCTGTCTGGAAACATCTGCGTTCATGGCTCTCCTCCAGCGCCACATCCCTCGTTGGGGAGATTGTGACACGGCCGGGCCACTTCCGTCAACCCTTCAACGGACAAGCGGTGCCCAGTTCCCCTCTGCCATTTTGCCGGTCTGTGGTATTCTGAAAAGATATTTTTGGCCATGGTTTTGAAGGGATTCGGTACGATGAACAAGCCACGTTTGTTAGCCGCCGCCTACGGGCACTTTTCGATCGACATCGTGAACTCCTCGGTGGCGATCATCCTCACCCTGGCGGCTGCCCGCTTCCAGCTGAGCATCGCCCAGATCGGGTTTGGGGCGATGATGTACCAGATGTTTGCCGCGATGAGCCAGCCGTTGTTTGGCGGGCTGACCGACAAACTCAACGGGCGCTGGGTCGGAGCCCTCGGTGTGCTGTGGACGGCTGTTTTTTATGCGGCGGCCTCCTGGATGCCCACCTACCCGCTTTTCATCACGTTGCTGATGGTAGGAGGGCTGGGCAGCGGCGCCTTCCACGCTGCCGGCATGTTCAACGCCGTCGCCGCCGGCGGCAAGCGCTCTGCGACGGCGACATCGTACTTTTTCCTGGGGGGCCAGGTGGGGCTGGCGGTCGGGCCTGTGCTGGCTGGCGCCCTGATCGGAGCGATCGGGCTGGCTGGGATGCCCCTGATCGCCCTGCTGGCCCTCCCGGCCGTTGTGCTGATGTTCAGACAGATGAACGACGCGCTGCCCGTTGTCCAGCCGACGGGCAGCCATCTGCGCTCCAGCCGGGCTCCTGCCGCAACGCTCCTCCTGGTCGTCGCGTTCGTGCTCTTCATTCTGTTGCGTTCTGGCACGAGCCAGGGCTACGCCACACTGCTGCCCAAATTTTATGAGCAGGTTGGCTTCAGCCCGGCCCAGTTTGGTCTCATGCTCGGCCTGTTCAACCTGGCCAGCGCATTCGGGACGCTGGCTGGCGGTTACCTGGGCGACCACTTCAACCGACGCACAATTCTGGTCGTCTCCTCGCTCGCCAGCGTCCCCTTCGCCTATGCCATGCTCCACCTGGGCGGCGCAGGCTATCTGGTCTCCGCCGTGCTGGCAGGGCTCCTGCTCAACATGCCCCACAGCCTGTTGATGGTGATGAGCCAGGAGCTGGCCCCCAACCGCCGCGGCCTGGCAGGCGGGCTGGTGTTGGGCTTTATCTTTGCCAGCGGCTCCTTTATGGCCTGGCTGGAGTCGATCGCTGCGGAATCGTTCGGCCTGCTGGCTGTGCTCTCGGCTGTCGCCTGGCTGCCCGCAGCGGCCGCCTTCTTCGCCCTGGCATTCCCCAGCAGCCAGCGAGCCAGCACGCCAGCCACCCCCTCCCCGACGACAGCGGGGGATTAAACAATTTGCGTAATTAAAACAATTTAATTTGACAAAATTGTCGGGCCCTGGTAAAGTACCCAAACGCTCGTACAGCGGTCGAGCCGGTTGAGTTGGGTTCTTTGGATGGCAGGTACCATGGCCTTGAACGAATTTGGAAAACGTGAGTCGCCGCTCTGGCAGATTGTCGAATATCTCCAGCGCCGCTCCCCGGCGACGATCAAGGAGCTGGAAGATCTGCTGGGCATCACGACGACTGCGGTGCGCCAGCATTTGAACACGCTGCAGGCAGAAGGGTATGTCGAGCGACGCCTGGTGCATGCCGGGGTTGGGCGCCCGCACCATGTCTACTGCACCACCGCGCGCACGCAGGAGCTCTTTGCCTGCCACTGCGACGACCTGGCGCTGACCCTGCTGGAGGAGGTCTTTCAGCTGGAGGGGGCGGAGCGCACTGCGCAGCTGTTGGAGCGGGTCGGGGAACGGCTGGCGGGGAAGTATACCTCTGCGGTGCAGGCTTCCCTCTTGCACGATCGCGTCAGTCAACTGGCAGATGCGCTCAACGGCCACGGGGTGTTGGCCGACGCTGCCGTCGGTGAGGTGATCACCTTACGCACCTACAACTGCCCTTTCCATGAGCTTGCACAGGATCACCCGGAGATCTGTGAAATGGACCGCGGCATGTTGCAGAAGGTGTTGGGGGCGGAGGTGCAGCTGAGCGAATGTATGTTGGAAGGGCATTCGGGCTGTGTCTTTACCGTGCATCCCTCCGCACAA
The DNA here is from genome assembly GCA_903858085.1 of uncultured Chloroflexota bacterium. GTDB lineage: Bacteria > Chloroflexota > Anaerolineae > Caldilineales > Caldilineaceae > Caldilinea. The sequence goes on along the minus strand of CAIOHJ010000057.1, from coordinate 2,431 downwards.
GTGCTGGGAGGGGAAAGAGCGCGCTGAATTGGATGGTGCAACGCTGTTGCGGTTGAATTTCAACCGTACTCTATGGACAAGGGACTGAGACAAGGCCACTCTGGCTGGGTTGGCAGCATTAAAAAATTGTTTTACACGAGGAGTCATCACGATGAGTGTTTTGGAAATTCGCAACCTGCACGCCTCGGTCGAGGATCGAGAAATCTTGAAGGGTGTCAACCTGACCCTGCGCAGCGGCGAGATCCATGCTTTGATGGGCCCCAACGGTTCGGGCAAGTCGACGCTGGCCTATCTGATCGCCGGCCACCCCCACTATGTGGTGAGCGAGGGGGACATCTTGGTCGATGGGGAGAGTGTTCTGGGGATGGAGCCCGACGAGCGGACCAAGGCAGGCATTTTTCTGGCCTTTCAATACCCGGTGGCTGTGCCAGGGGTGAGTGTAGCCAATTTCCTGCGCACGGCGGTGAGCAATGTGCGGGGCTACACGGCGCGGCCGGCCGAAGGGCGCGGCGGCGTGATCGGCAGCAACCTGATGCCGATGCGGGAGTTCCGCAAAGAGCTGAACGACAAGATGAAGGAATTCAACGTAGACCCCAGCTTTGCGCGGCGCTATCTCAACGACGGTTTTTCGGGCGGTGAAAAAAAGCGCACCGAAGTGCTGCAGATGGCGATGTTGGAGCCCAAATTTGCGATCATGGACGAGTCCGATTCGGGGCTGGACATCGACGCGCTGCGGGTGGTGTCGGATGGGATCAACAAACTGGCCACGCCAGAGCGCGGCTTTTTGCTGATCACCCACTACCAGCGGCTGCTCAACTATGTCAAGCCCCATTATGTGAGCATCTTCTACGGGGGCCGGGTGGTGATGACTGGCGGCCCCGAAGTGGCCCATATGCTGGAAGAAAAAGGGTACGGCTGGGTGGAGCGCGAGTTCGGTGCCGAGGCTGTGGTCGCCTGAACCAAAAGGTGAGGGGGGGCACTGTCCCCTCTCGATGAAATGCTGCAGTGATACGAAAGGATTGTTGACATGGCAACAGAGTCAGACCTCCAAGCCCTTGAGGGCGTCAAAGAAGAATACGAATACGGTTTCCACGACGATGTGAAGCCGATCTTCAAGACCGAGCGTGGGTTGAACCACGCTGTGATCGACCAGATCTCCGATCAGAAGAACGAACCGCAGTGGATGCGGGATTTTCGGCACCAGGCGCTCGACATTTTCTTCGCCAAACCGATGCCGGGGTGGGGAGCCGATTTGAGCGGCATCAATTTTGATGAGATCTACTACTATTTGAAGCCCAGTGCAGGCTCGGGCAAGAGCTGGGACGAAGTCCCTGAAAATATCAAACGAACCTTCGACCGTCTGGGGATCCCCGAAGCCGAACGCAAGTTCCTGGCAGGGGTCGGTGCCCAGTATGATTCAGAGGTCATCTACCACAGCCTCCGCGAGGAATGGGAGCGGCAGGGGGTGGTGTTCCTGGACATGGACAGCGGGCTGCGCGAACATGAGGAGATCGTGCGCGAGTATTTTGCGACGGTGATCCCGGCGGCAGACAACAAGTTTGCGGCGCTCAACAGCGCTGTCTGGAGCGGCGGCTCGTTTGTCTACGTGCCCAAGGGCATCCAGGTGGACATTCCGCTGCAGGCCTATTTCCGCATCAACGCGGAGAACATGGGGCAGTTCGAACGCACGCTCATCATTGTGGAGGAGGGGGCCAGCGTCCATTATGTGGAAGGGTGCACGGCTCCCATCTATTCGAGCAACAGCCTGCACAGCGCTGTGGTCGAGATCATCATCAAAAAAGGAGCGCGCTGCCGCTATACGACGATCCAGAACTGGAGCACCGATGTCTACAACCTGGTGACAAAGCGTGCGATTGCCTACGAAGGGGCGACCATGGAATGGATCGACGGCAACCTGGGGTCCAAGGTCACGATGAAGTACCCGGCCGTCTACATGATGGGTCCGAAGGCGCACGGCGAAATTTTGTCGATCGCCTTTGCCGGCCGCGGCCAGCACCAGGATGCAGGAGGCAAGGTGGTGCACGGCGCGCCGTACACCAGCTCCAAGATCGTCTCCAAGTCGATCAGCAAAGACGGCGGCCGGGCCAGCTATCGAGGTCTGCTCAAGGTGGGCAAAGGAGCCCATCACAGCAAAAGCAATGTCGTCTGCGACGCGCTGCTGCTCGACGAAGCCAGCCGCTCCGACACCTACCCCTACATCGAGATCGAAGAGGAGCAGGTGAGCGTCGGCCATGAGGCGTCGGTGAGCAAAATTGGCGAAGAACAGCTCTTTTATCTCATGAGCCGGGGGATCGGCGAGGATGAGGCGGCGGCCATGATTGTGGGCGGCTTTATCGAGCCCCTGGTCAAAGAGTTGCCGATGGAGTATGCGGTGGAAATGAACCGTCTGATCCAGCTTCAGATGGAAGGG
>CAIOHJ010000056.1 GCA_903858085.1 uncultured Chloroflexota bacterium | reverse complement strand
TTGCACCCCATAAATGCGCGGCATCCGCTCGATCCACCCCAACGCCACCAGATCCTTGAAGCCCTTGTGCACCCCCCCGATGATGCAGCCATCCCCCACCGAGACAAAAACAGCATCCGGCGCCTGCATGGGGGCCGCAGCACCCCGCTGCTCGGCCAGCTGCAGCGCGATCTCGTAAGACACCGTCTTCTTGCCTTCGGTCATGTAGGGGTTGTACCCGGTGCTGCGGTTGTACCAGCCAAACGTACGACAGGCCACCGTACAGAGGTCAAAGGCATCATCGTAGCTGCCCTCCACCGCCAGCACTGTGCTGCCGTAGACCAGCAACTGGGCAATTTTGGCCGGCGGAGCACTCTTGGGCACAAAAATCACGGTCTGCTGCCCTGCAGCCGCAGCCTGCCCAGCCAGCGCTGCGGCCGCATTGCCCGTGCTGGCCGTCGCAACCACTGCCCGCCCCTCCCGCCGGGCACGCGCCACCGCAATCGCCGAGGCCCTGTCCTTGAACGAAGCACTGGGGTTGCGCCCATCCTCTTTGACCCAAAGCTGCGTCAAGCCTGTGCTCGCACGCAGCCGCGGCACCCCCAACAGCGGCGTCCCCCCAACCGGCAGCGGCGGCAACTGCTCTCGCCCAGCGATCGGCAGCAGCGGCCAGAAACGCCCGATCGACCGGTCAGCCTCTGCACGCAGCTGCTCCGGCGTCACCACACGGGCGACCGCCGCATAGTCGTACTCGACATTCAACGTGCCCAGATCGCTGCCCTGGTTGGGCCGACACGCACAGACATATTCCACAGCCCCCGGCGCATAGCAGACACCGCAGCGCAGACAACGCAGCCCCGTGACAAACATTTCCTCTCCCCCCAACTGCTTCCCCAACATCGGCTCCCTCCTCGTCAAACCAGCCTTCCACCTGCCTATCATTATACCCCGGGTTAAAAAGCAAGCACCCTCCAGCCCCATCAAATCACCGATCACGACAAGGCCCCCGCGTCGCCGCCAATTCTTCCGCCAACCGTACGTTTTCTTTTCGCCGTCGTTCGTTCTCTGCATATAGATCCATGCTGAACGTCTACAGCATCTTGTCAAGACTGAATCGTTACAAAACTTTGAACCGCACCTCGCGCAAGGCACTGCTTTGATCAGAAAGGCGGATCTGAGATACCATAAGCTGCCGGAGGAGGGCAGCCATGCAGAACGACCAGAAGAGCGACACCCGCCAAGAGAGCCGCCTCAGCAGCTATGCTGGCGGGCTGTTGATCCTGCTGGCCCTGACGCTGTATCTGCTCACGCTCGACAACGGGCTGCAGCCCGGCGAGCTGGAAGGCGGCGACCTGATCACCCACCAGTATGCCCAGGTCCAAGCCCGCCCAGGCAACGCCCCGGGCTATCCACTCTACACGATGGGCGGCTGGCTCTGGTTCCATACCCTTCGCTCTGTGCTGCAGCTGTCAGGAGAGCCCCCCCCCAACCCCCTCCCCCTCCTGGCCAGCTACAGCACGCTGTGGGCGCTGCTCTCCCTCCTGCTGCTGTACAGCATTGTCTGCCAGCTCACCCGCTCCCCCCACCGCCCCGCCGGCCACTGGCCGCTGGCCTGGCTGCTCACCCTCTTTTACGCCGTCACCTATTTTTTCTGGTACTACGCCACCACAACCGAACAGTACAGCAGCGCCATCGCCCACACCCTCGCCATCGTCTGGCTCTATCTGCGCTGGCGCCAGACAACCGGCCCCCAGGCCAACCGCCTGCTCCTGCTGCTGGCCCTGCTCTGCGGCCTCTCCCTGGCCCACATGCTCACCGTCGCCTTTATCGTGCCGCCGCTGGCGCTGCTCCTCCTGTGGGAACGCCCCCAGCTGCTGCGCTCGGTACGGCTGGGAATCGCTCTGTGCGCAGCAGCCTCGCTGCCGCTGCTGTCGTATTTTTATGTCTATCTGCGTGGCGCTGCGCACCCGGAATGGTGGGGGGGCAGCTACCCGGACGCCCAAAGTTGGTTCTGGTCTTTTGTCAGCACCGCGCAAGGGAGAGAGGAGCTGGCCCGGGGCTTTCAGCCAGGCTGCGGCCCCTTCGACGGAGGGTTCCCAGCCCTGATCTGGGGAGAGCTGAGCCTGCCGCTGCTGGCTGTAGGGCTGGGCGGTCTGGCGCTGCTGGGCCGTCGGCTGGCCAGCCTCTTCTACGGCACCCTGGCCATCTACCTGCTCTTCAACTGGATGTACCGCTGCGGCAACTGGTACCAGGTGATCTTGCCCGCCTACCCGCTGCTTCTGGTCGGCGTGGCCGCAGCTGTGCAACGCTGGGAAGGCAGGGCCGCCCCCCGCTGGCTGCGTTTTGCCCCGCTGGCCCTGCTGGCGCTGGCGATCGTCTGGCGCCTGGCAGCCTCCTGGCCAGCCGCCAACAGCCACAACCGCCCCGAAGACAGCGCACTGAAAAGAGCCGCCGTGCTGCTCGATCAGCCGCTGCCCGCCGACGCAGCGCTCTTCGCCCAGGTCAACGACGCCCTGGCGCTCGACTACCTGATCGAGATCTGGGGGATCCGCCCCGATCTGCGCGTGGTGAGCAGCCCCCAGGCGGCAGCAGTGCTGGCCAGCGGCGGCAGCGTGCTGGCAACGACAGATGCCGCCGCTGTGCTGCTGGCGGAGCTGCCAGCGTCGCTGCAGCCGGCCCGCACACTCTTTGGGCCAGACTGGCTGGCCCTGGCAGCGGCGCCCCTGCCGGCAGGGGCGCCGACCGAGCCGCTGGAGAGGTCGATCGAACAGGCAGTCACGCTGGCCGGCTACCGAATCGACCCAGCCCCAACGGGCAGCCCTGTCACCCAGGCGCCGCCCGCTGTCGACGTCACCCTCTACTGGCGGCTGACGGCTGGCTGGCCGCCCGAGCTGGGGATCAGCCTGCGCCCCACCGCACAGGGCAGCCAGATCCCAGACCCTGCCACCGGCGGCAAGGTGCAGCGCGATGGGGCAACCCCTCTCCAGGGACTGGTTCCGCTTACACCGTCGGCGCTGCTGGCCGACCCCTATCGCGTGCCCTTCCCTGCGGGCGCCGACGGCCTGCTCTTGATCGTCTATCGCAAGACGACGGACGGTTTTGAAAATTTGTTGGAACTGCCGCTGCAGGTCATACCCATCTACCCAACTCAGGAGCAAAGCTATGCGAATTGTCGTCATCGGGGGCAGCGGCCATGTGGGCAGCTACCTGGTCCCCAGGCTGGTTGAAAGTGGACACGAGGTCCTCCAGGTCAGCCGCCAGCAGCGTTCTCCCTACCAGCCGCACGGTGCCTGGAAGCAGGTCCGCCAGGTCTCGATCGACCGCACCCCCGCCGAGGAAGCTGGCACCTTCGGCGACCAGATCGCTGCGCTGCAGCCCGACGCGGTGATCGACATGATCTGTTTCACCCTCGCCAGCGCCCGCCACCTGGTCGCAGCGTTGCGCGGCCAGATCCGCCATTTCTTGCACTGTGGCACGATCTGGGTGCATGGGCCCAGCAGCCTTGTGCCCACGACCGAGAGCCAACCCCGGCACCCGTTCGGCGACTACGGGATCCAGAAAGCAGCGATCGAGGCCTACCTGCTGGAAGAAGCCCAGCGTGGCCACTTTCCAGCCACCAACCTGCATCCCGGCCACATCGTCGGCCCTGGCTGGGTGCCGCTCAACCCGGCGGGCCACTTCAACCCACAGGTCTTTGTAGATCTGGCCAACGGCGAAGAGGTGGCGCTGCCCAACCTGGGGATGGAGACACTCCACCATGTGCACGCCGACGACGTCGCACACGCTTTCACCCAGGCGCTTGCCCACTGGAGCAGCGCCATCGGCGAGAGCTACCATGTGGTTTCGCCGGCAGCAGTGACCCTGCGCGGCTATGCCGAGGCCGTGGCCGGCTGGTTCGGCCGCCCCGCTCGGCTGCGCTATCTCCCCTGGGACGTGTGGCGCCAGAGCGTCCGCCCAGAAGAGGCACAGGCCACCTGGGACCACATCGCCCACAGCCCCCACTGCAGCATCGACAAAGCACGACGCCAGATCGCCTACTCCCCCCGCTACAGCTCCTTGCAGGCCGTGCGCGAATCCCTGGACTGGTGGCTCGCAGCCCAGCAGCGATGAAGCGCAGCGCCGAACAGCCACCGTTCAAAACCCACCGCGCTGTTTGCCAACTGCCGCTCGCTACAGTATGATGTTGCTATTTGCTCAACCCTTAAATGGAGAAAACCGCATGGCAGCCCCAATCCCGACAACCCATCTCGATCTGATCGAAGGTCCCTATTTTGCTGTCTTCACCACGATCGCGCCCAGCGGCCAGCCTGAAAACACCGTTGTCTGGTGCTCGTGGGACGGCAGCCATGTCCTGGTCAACACCGCCGATGGGCGCCGCAAATTGACCAATGTGCGTCAGAATCCCAAGGTTGCCTTGACCGTGATCGACCCTCAAAATCCCTTCCGCTGGATCGATGTGCGCGGAGAGGTTGAAGCCATCGTGGAGGACCCCGACTGCGCCAACATCAACGCCCACGCGCTCCTCTATTCCGGGCAGGCTGAATACTACGGCGGCGTTGCCCCCGCCGAGCAAAAAGGCCGCGAACGCCGTATGATCTGCAAGATCCGCCCTGACCGGGTGCTTGCTTTTCCCTCATAGTCAGCAGAACGCGCCACCCGCGGGGAGAGGTTGCCCACCCGAGCGACCCACCCCCCGCCGCGCATCCTGTGACGATACACCAACGCAGTCCGTACCAGGAACACCAGGAGAAAGAGCATGCTCTCGCCGGAACAACTCAATTTTTACCAGGAAAACGGTTACCTGCACGTCAAAGGGCTCTTCACACGCGAAGAAGCCGCCGCCTTTCGCCAGGAGGCCCATGCCCTGATCGACCGCCTGCAAAAAATCTCGACGGTCGAAGCCACGTGGGAGAGCGCACGCGAGGTGACAATGACCAAAACTTCGCTGCTGCATTGCCACGACGTCCAGTTCCAATCTGCGCTGTTGACCCGGCTGATCGTCGATGAACGGCTCACCGGCATCGCCGCAGACATCATCGGCTCCCCGAACGTGCAGCTGCACCACAACAAATTGTTCATCAAACCGCCGGAAAAGGGCTCCCCCTTCCCAATGCACCAGGACCGCCCCTTCTTCCCGCACGACAAGGACTCGATGATCGCGGCCATCATCCACTTCGACGACGCCCCGCTCGCCAAAGGCTGCGTGCGCGTCGTCCCCGGCAGCCACAAGCTGGGCCCGATCGAGCATCTCCAGACCGGCGGCTGGCATCTGCCGCTGGAACAGTACCCGATCGAATCCTCGGTTGCCTGCGAAGCCGAGGCCGGCGATGTCCTCTTCTTCAGCTACCTGACGATCCATGGATCCGGGGTCAATGTCAGCAACGAAGCGCGCACCACCCTGCTCGTGCAGATGCGCGACCCGCTGGACCCCCCCAGCGTGCTCACCCATCTCTCGCGCGGCCAGGGCATGATACTGCGCGGGGTCGACCCCAGCACGGGCAAGGCCACCCCTGTCGGCAAGGAACCGCACGACGCGCCAGCGGGCGGCACGATGGCTGGCGGCACGATGGCTGGCGGCACGATGGCGGGCGGCACGATGGCGGGCGGCACGATGGCTGGCGGCACGATGGCGGGCGGCACAATGGCGGGCGGCACGATGGCGGGCGGCACGATGGGCTGACCTGGGCGTCACCGCTCATCGACCAATGTGCGATCACGCTTGATCCAATTTTGCACTTTCTAGTAAATCACGTATACTTTAATCATATCCGTTTGCTGTGGCCGGCCCCAAACCGGCCTTCGGGGGACAGCAAACGGATATTTTTTTGCCCAGCTGTCTGGCAACAGCCTGCAAAGGGTTTTATGACAAAGGGTTTTATGGCCGTGCCGTGGGAACGAGCAGCCGCTGCCCGCTGTAGATCGTGTAGGATTGCAGCCCGTTGCAGCGCATGATCCGAATTGCCGTCGATCCATACGCGGCAGCCACCGAGGCGAGGGTCTGCCCGGGCCGCACAGCATGGTAGATCCCCCGGCAGCTTGTCGAACGCTGTTGCACAGGATCCGCCGGATACGCGCTACCTGCCTGCACACCTCCCGGCACCCCCAACAGCAAGACGCCCACAAAAAGCGCCCACATCATTGCCCGCTGGCTCAACGCACGCCAGCTCGGCCGCTCCATCGGTTGCCAAGTCAGCTGTTTCATCGTTGCATCTCACTTCTGCGAAATCTGTGTTGGTTGCTCTTTGTACGCAGTAAAGAAAAATTCAACTATACCCTCTTGATGTGGTCAGGTTGAGAAATGGCGACCTTGTCCCTGAGCACTTCACCGATGCCAGCTGCCTTGTTTGCTCCGGCACCCGATCGCCATTTCTGTATAAAATGTTAGCGTATACGGCCTTCACTGTCTATGACGTAGTCACGTCATAATCACGCCACTGTCATTTTTTGTAAATTTAATTACAAATTTGGCGAATCTGCGGGGAATTTCAGAAAAAACAGCAGATTGGGTTTACTTCGGAGCCAGCAACCCCAGTGCCTGTGCGCGCAAAATTGCTTCCAGTCGGCTGTCGACACCCAGTTTTTTGTAAATTTTGCGGGTATGGTTGTCGACTGTGTGCAACGAAAGCTGCAATTGTCTTGCCACTTCTCTGAGCGACAGATCGCTGGCCAGCAGACAGAGCACCTCACGCTCACGGGCACTCAAAAGCACCACGGGATGGACACCCTGCTTTTGTCTGCCCCGGTCTGCCCTGCCAGCAGCGTGCTCCTCGACCGGGGTCGCCTGCTGTCGCTGCTGGCGGCGGGAGTATACCTCCTCTGCGAGCGGCTGCACCGCCGACCTTCGCTGGAGCTGAAGCAGCAGAGAGTCGATCGCAGGGTCGGGCTGCATCAGCGCCCGGCGCTGGCCAGCCAGATACCCCTGCGACAACACTTCTTCGAGTGAGCGCAGCGCACCGACTCTGTCCCCAGTCGCCAGACAGAGCCGCATCTGCAGCCCGGTCAATTCTACAACCCAGACCTGACCGTGGCTGGCCCGACAACGCGCCAACATCGCTTCCAGCCCAGCCTGACAACGCTGCAGCGACTCGGCCTCCCCCAGGTACAGCATCCCGTTCACCCAGATCAGACCGCTCAGCATATAGTGGGTGCTGCTGTGATCGGGCACAAAGGTCTGCAGCCAGTCACGCACCTGCTCCACTTTCCCGGTCAAAAGCAGCAGCTGCACTTCGTACATGTCCGCGTAGGCCAAAATTTCCGGGCTGCCAAGCTGGATCGCCAGCTTGCGAAAGCGCTCGATCACCTCCCACCCTTCTGTGTAGCGGCCATGCTCGCCCAACACATTGAGCAGCAGGGAGATGGTCAGGAGCAAATTGGACAGATAGCTGACCGAGGGGGTTTCAAGCACAGCATAACAGTGCCGGATCATCTCTTCGTCCTGGTCGGCCAGATGATAGCAGGCAGATGCAGCGACAAAGTGCGCGGCGCTGACAAAGGTCGGAATCTGGGCATGCTCCGCCAGTTTCAAGTAGTTGGCCGCAACCTGGTGGACCTCGACAAAACGCCCTTCGTACAACAACACCGAACAACGCGCATGGACAAGGGAGAGCGTATAAAAAAATGGCAGCGCGGCCAACGGCTGCTCGGCGTCCTGCAAGATCTGCAAGGCCAGTTGGGGATGTCCCTGGCGCTGGTAGTGGCGGGCAAGCAGCTGGTAGGTACAGCCCAACAAAAACGGCTGTGCAGGCAGAGTGGCCAGGATCTGATGCAGCCGTTGGAGGGTCTCGGGAGAAGATACCTCGGACACGATCGGAAACAGAATCAACAAATCCAGCTCAGCCTGCACCTGGGCGCGCCGCTCAGCCGTGAGCAAGCCAGACGAGGTTGCCAACAACGCAGCCACTCGAGCCGCGGTCGTCTTCAGCAGCCTGAACTGCCAGCGGGTCTGATACAGCCAGCCGCGCGCCAACAGCAACGCCGGGTTCTGCTGGACAAGCCTGGCTGGCAGTTGATCCAGATAGTGCTCCAGCTGCTGCCACAAAGAAGCCGCCTGCAAAAGCGGGATCTGCTCTTCCACCAGCTCAGCTGCCGCCAGCTCGGCATGGCCCGCCAGATAGCTTTGGATCGCATGTTCTACATCCCCAGCTTCAGCATACCAGCGCCCGACCCGCACATGCAGGTCGTCGATGTTCTGGGTTGTCAGCGTGCGCTGCAGCCGTTCTTTCAGCATCTCCTGGAAGAGCTCGTGATACCGATAGTGTCCCGGATATTGATCGATTGGGATGACAAAAAGGTTGTGCTGCACCACATGTTCGAGCAGCTCGGCGCTTTTCAGGGCACCGGCGTTCTCAGCATGGTCCCACACAGCCGAACAGAGGCCAGGCAGGAGAGCTGGCAGCAGCGAGGTGCGCAACAAGAACGCATAGACCTGAGCAGGTTGTCCGGCCAGCACTTCATCCATGAAGTAGTCGGAGATGAAGCTGTGCGAACGGCGGTCCGTTCTGGCCAAAAATTTTTCGACATCCCGTTCGCTGTGCAGCGACAAGGTGAGCAGCTGCAGCCCGGCTCCCCAGCCTTCCAAAACGCCATGCAGCCGCTCCACCAGCTGCGGTGGCAGCGGAACCGGCAGCCCCTTGGACAACAGCTCCGCCGTCTCAGCCTGGGTCAACTGCAGATCGCTCAGACGCAGCTCGGCCAGCTGCCCCTGGCTGCGCAGCCGCGCCACAGAAAAAGGTGGGTGATACCGGGAGAGAAGCAGGAGAGACAAAGAAGGCACGGCATACCGCAGCACAGTCTCGACAAACACGTGGATGGACGGATCGGTCACCACGTGATAGTCGTCCAAGATCAGCAGCAGCCGCCGCGGCAGCGCTGCAAGATCCCTGACAAACTGCTCGGCCAGCTGCTCGGCAGTCACCCCCAGCCGTCCCTGCAGCAGCTGGCTGCTCTGGTCACAAGCGCCAGCAGCCACAGAACAGACCGCCTGCACCAGCTGCTCCCCGAAACGGTGCAGGCGGTCATCCAGACGGTCGATCCGATACCAGGCAACCAACCGATCCTGGCCTGGCGGAACCTGCCGGTACGACAGCCAGGAGGAGACGGTCGTCGTCTTGCCGTAGCCACCGGGGGCCACGACCAGGGTCAGCAGACCGTCAAGCCCACGCTCCAATTTGGCCCACAGCAGAGGGCGTTCTACCAAGGTGTTGGTCAAAACAGGGCGAGTAAACTGCATAGTTCTATGCTTCTGCTGGCTCGATGACTTCTCCGCTATGAAAATAGCATACGCATTGAACTGTACTCAAATTTATATGCAGTATAGCATCGCTGCATGGATTGACAAAACAGCCTGTTGTTCACAGTCCAGTTGACGGACAGCCATTTTTTGCATATAGTGGAGACCTTGTTACCAATACAATTGTTCAAGACGTCCACCCAGAGGGAGACACCCATGAGCCCATCATCGGCACGCCGCCATCGACGTCCTGCTCCCCCGGAGGCTCTGGCCCCCACCGGCCCCTATCTCGCGCCCAGGCTGACCTTGCTGGGCGAGGAAGCGTGTCAACGCCTGCATGCGGCCTCCTGTCGCATCCTGGAACAGACCGGCTTTCGTGTCTATCACCCGCCCGCCCTTGCGCTCTTGCGCAGCCATGGGGCCCTGGTCGAGGGAGATCTGGTCAAGTTGCCTGCTGCGCTGGTCGACGCTGCCATCGCCAGCGCCCCGCGCAGCTTTGCGCTCTATCGACGAGGGGGGCAGGAGGTCAGCTGCCTGCTCGACGGCACACAGGTCTACTTCGGCCCCGGCTCCGACACGCTGCGCTATCTCGACCCGCGCAGCGGCCGACGGCGCGATTTCCAAATGGCCGACCTGGCGGACTGTCTGCGGCTCTGTGACGCGCTCCCCGAACTGAGTTTTGTGATGTCGATCGGCATCCCGCGCGATGTCCCGACGGAGCGCTACTTTCGCTACCAGTTTTCTGCTATGCTCCGCCACACGACCAAACCAGCCGTGGTTGTCTGCAACGATCTGGCCGACATCGAAGCGATCGCTGCGATGGCTGCCGCAGTCGCTGGTGGAATGGAACAGCTCTGTGCGGCGCCCACCTTCCTGGTCTACTCCGAACCCACCACCCCGCTCTCGCACGCGCTGGAAGCGGTCGACAAGCTGCTCTTCTGTGCCCGCCACCGCATTCCAGTGACCCACTCCCCGGCCCCCATGATCGGCGGCACTGCGCCGATCACCCTGGCCGGCGCAGTTGCTTTGGGCAACGCGGAGATGCTCAGCGGGCTGGTGATGCACCAGCTGACCACACCCGGTGCCCCCTTTTTGTATGGGCATGGAACCCACCATCTCGACATGAAAGAGATGATCAGCGTCTATGGCGCGCCGGAATTCCAGCTGGCCCGCATCATGGCCGCCGAAATGGGCCATTTTTACCAGCTGCCTGTCTGGGGCTACTCCGCCCACAGCGACAGCGCCGTGCTCGACGAGCAGGCAGCGATCGACGCCCAGTTCTCGATCCAGACCGCTCTGCTGGCCAGGACCAACCTCAACCACGACGTCGGCTACCTGGAAGCGGGCCTGGCCAATTCTCCAGAGCTGATGGTGCTGGCCAACGAGCTGATCGCCATGAACCGCACCTTTGCCCGGGGGCTCCAGTTTGACGAAGAAGCGCTGGCCCTCGCTGTCATCGACGAAGTGGGGCCCGGCGGCCAGTTCCTCAGCCACGAACATACGATCCGCCACTGGCGCGAGCTCTGGACACCGACCCTCTTCGACCGCCAGCGGCTCGACCCCTGGCTCGAAAAAGGGGGCAAAACGATGCGCGACCGGGTCCGCGAAGCCACTGTCGGGTTGCTCGACAGCCATCGCGTGCCCGCCTTGCCCGCCTCTGTCGACGCCGAAATCGACACCATCCTGGGCCAGTAGCCCCTCTGCCAGCATCTGTGGGAACCCATTTGTAGCAATTTGATGGAGGAGAGCCATGGAAAAACTTTTGCCCCTTGTCCAAAACCAGGTCGTCAGCCTCTGTGGCGTCTGTTCCGCAGGCTGTGGCGCCGAAGTCCATCTGGAAGAGGGACGCATCACCCGCCTGACCCCGATCCAGAACCATCCCTACAGTGTGCTCTGTACACGGGGGCTCAAAGCCCCCGAGATCGTCTACTCCCCCGACCGCCTGCTCTATCCACAACGCCGCGTGGGGGCGCGCGGGGAGGGCAGGTTTGAACGCATCAGCTGGGACGAAGCGTACACCACGATCGTCGACGGGTTGCGACGGATTGCTGCCCACAGCGGCCCTGAAGCGGCCGGAATCTACACCGGCCGCGGCAACTTCGAATACGGGCTCAACGAGATGTTTGCCCCAGCGGGCACAGCCGAATCTTCGGCCAACGCGGTGCTCTTCCCCTTTGGCTCCCCCAATACCAGCGGGGTCGGGGCGCTTTGCTACGTCTCCTACGGCATGATCGCGCCCCGCGCCTGTTTCGGCGCCTATATGCTTGATATGGAAGAAGATATCGACCAGGCCAGCCTGATTTTGGTCTGGGGAGAAAATCCCGCCACCGACTCATCCCCAGCGCTTTTGCCCAAGCTGCGCCAGCTCCAGCAACGCGGTACCCGTCTCCTCGTCATCGACCACCGACGCAGCGAAACCGTGCAGGCATTGCGCTGCGAATGGCTGGGCATCCGGCCCGGCACCGATGGCGCCCTGGCACTCGGTCTCATCCATGTGTTGTTCGAGGAAGAACGCTACGACCACGAGTTTGCTGGCCGCTGGATCCATGGACTTGCAGAACTGCGCGCCTACGCCCAGGCGTTTTCCCCTGAACGGGTCGAGACGATCACCTGGGTGCCCGCCGAACGGGTGCGCGAGCTGGCCCGTGCGATCGCCGACGCCCAAGGCTGTTCGATCCTCACCTACACCGGGCTGGAGTATTCAGACAGCGGTGTGCAGGCGCTGCGTGCGCTCAACACGCTCCAGGCGCTGGCCGGCCATCTCGACACGCCAGGGGGCAAGCTCTTCAAAGAGCCCGACCGGTTTCGCCTCCACCGCAATCTCACACCCCCACCCGCCAATGCCCGCCGCCCGATCGGCGCTGAGGAGTACCCCATCTACTACGAAGTGCGCAAAGAGGCCCATGCAGCGCTCTTCCCGCGCGCCATCCTGGAAGGAATCCCCTATCCCCTGCGCGGGCTGATCGTCAGCGGCGCTTCGCTGATCACAGCCTGGCCGGACCCCGATCTCTGGCGGCGTGCCCTCTCTGCGCTGGATCTGCTCGTCGTTGTCAACCGCTTTTTGACCGCCGACGCGCTCTACGCCGATATTGTGCTGCCAGCGACCACCCTGTTCGAGATTGAATCGTACGGGCTGTACGGATCCCACGTCCAGCACCGCAGCCGGGTGATCGAGCCTTTGGGGGAGGCGCGCAACGACTTTCTGATCTTTGCCGAGCTGGCCGATCGCCTGGGCTACGGCCAGCTCTGGCCACAGACCGAACGCGCCATGATCGAGCTGGCTTTGCAAGGAAGTGGAATTTCGCTCGCAGAATTGCTTGCCAGGCCTGAAGGAATCACAGCCCCCACACCTGCCCGACGCTACCGAAAATATGCCAGCGGAGCGCTGCGCGCCGACGGCCAGCCAGGCTTTGAGACGCCGACCGGCAAGTTCGAGGCCACCTCCGAATGGCTGCGCAGCTATGGCTACGAACCGCTCCCAGTCTACACCGAACCGGCCGAGGGCCCCATCGCCAGCCCCGAAATCGCCGCCCGCTATCCGTTGGTCTTCAATTCGGGGGCACGCACCAATTTCGATTTTCGCTCCCAGCACCACAATATCCCCGGCCTGGCCCGCAAGCAGCCGGTTCCACTTGTCCACCTGCATGCAGAAGATGCCGCTGCACGCGGGATCCAACATGGCGATGCGGTCTGGGTCAGCTCCTTGCGCGGCCGAATCCCCCTCTACGCCTTTGTCTCCACCAATATTGTGCGGGGGGCGGTAGAGGTCAACATGGGGGGCGGTGGCCCGCTGGGCCCGCCAGCCTGGCAACAAGCCAATGCCAACGCGCTGACCGACTTCGAACACCGCGACCCGATCTCGGGCTTTCCTGTGTTTAAGGCGTTGCTGTGCGAAGTAGAACCCCGCACGGCGCAGGCCGAGCCGTGCTGACCCCAATCGATGTGCTCGTGGTCGGCGCCGGCCCAGCCGGGCTGGCGCTGGCTGCTGCGCTCTGCCAGACTGGCCTCACCGTCGCCGGCATCGCACCTGCTGGCGAACAGAGCCCCTGGTGCAATACCTACGGGATCTGGGAAGATGAACTCCCTTCCCCACTCTGGCAGGATCTGCTCGCCCATCGCTGGCACGATACTGTCGCCTATGCGAACCATACCGAGCTGCCGTTGCAGCGGGTCTACGGGCTGCTCGACAATGCCAGCCTCCAGAGCCGCCTGCTGGCCCCCTGCCAGCAGGCCGGTATGCGCTGGTACCGCCAGCCGGCCGCCTCACTCACACAGCAGCGCCATCACAGCCAGCTCCGGCTGGCCGACGGCACCCTGGTCGATGCCCGGCTGGTCGTCGATGCCAGCGGCCATACCCCACTCTTGCTCCGGCGCCCCCCCGGCCCCCCAGTCGCCTGGCAGGCAGCCTACGGCATCGTCGGCCGCTTTGCCCACCCCCCCGTACGCGACGGACAGCTGGTGTTGATGGACTTCCGCTCCGATCACCTCGACAGCCAGGAGCGCCGCCAGGGGCCCCCTACCTTTCTGTACGCAATGGATCTGGGCAAGGGCCGCTATTTTGTCGAGGAGACTTCGCTGGCCCACAGCCCTGCACTGCCCTTCGAACAGCTCCAGGCGAGACTGCACCGCCGTCTGGAACAGAGGGGCTGTGCAGTTGCTCTCCTCGAACAAGAAGAGCGCTGCCTTTTTCCAATGAACCTGCCGATCCCCGACCAGAGACAGCCTCTGCTCGGCTACGGCGCCGCCGCCAGCATGGTGCATCCAGCCTCTGGCTACCAGATCGGCGCAGCCTTGCGCGCTGCACCGACGGTCGCTGCAGCCGTCGCCCAGGCGCTACGCCACCCCGAAGCCACCCCTGGTCAGGTGGCGGCAGCTGGCTGGCAGGCGCTCTGGCCACCCGCAAATCTTCGGCGCCACAGCCTCTACCTGTTTGGCCTGCAGACCCTGTTGGGCTTCAACGAGTCCCAAACCCAACAATTCTTCGCCACCTTCTTTCGCCTCCCACAACCCTCCTGGGCCGGCTATCTCTCCAACACCCTGTCGCTGGGTGGCGTGTTGAATACCATGGCACGCGTCTTTCTCACCGCCCCAGCCAGCGTGCGCAGCGGGCTGATGGCGGCCGCCTTTCGTTCTGGGTTCGGACGAAAACCGTAGGGGCGCTTCCTGCAAAAAGCGGGTGGCCCGTGCGCACTGACCAGCCGCCAATTGCACAGCTGGCCGCACTGCGTGTATAGTAGATGGCATAAAAATCACCTACACAGCGGACAGACGATCCGCTGCAACCCAGCAGGAAGCCGCATGGCCCACTACCAAATCCTTTACTGGTACAACATTCCGATGCAGGTCAAAGCCACTGTCGGACGCCACCGCCATACTGTACCGCTGTCAGAACGCTTCTCCGAAGCCGTCGACGCCGCCGCAATGTCCGCTGGGTTGAGCGCCTCCGACGCCTATACCGAACAGTTTCGCTGGGGAGAAAGCCAGGAACGCGCGGGCACCCCTGAAGAAGTCGCTGCAGCGGTGGCCGCTGAGCTTGAAACCTTGTATGCCACAATTGACTGGCGCTCCACGGCCCAGGAGCTGCGCGGTTTGCGCAGATCCGGCTGACCTGGACGCGATTTGTCTTTCTGGTGTCGAATGTCTGCAGACAGCACAATCCGTGACAGAACAATCCGTGACAGAACGAGTATGAAATCCATGCGGAGTGTCACCAACCCTACGGCTTTCCACGTTGTTCTCCTGGCCCTGTTGCTTTTTGGGTGGTTGACATCCGAAGTGAACGTCACACAAGGCCAGCAGCTCGCAAAGAATGCACCAACGCCAGCCAGCAGCCACAGCCTCTACCTGCCCGTCGTCGCCGACAACCCCGCTCAGCTGCTCCCTGCCACCGCCACGCCGACTGCCACGCCTGCTGCCACAGCACTCCCAGCCACGCCGACCCGCACGGCGATCCCTGCCACTGCCACGCCTGCTGCCACGCCTGCTGCCACGCCTGCTGCCACGCCGGCAGGCAGCACACTCCTCACCGCCTGGATCGTCAGCCAGCAGAACTCTCCCATCTTCACCGACGCAACCGTCAACGTCCAACAGGTCACCGCCAAAACAGTCAACGGCACCGCCTACGTCTGCATCACGACCGACAAAATTCCGGATTATGTCCATACAACGACCGCCAGCGACATTGCCTGGCTCAACAGCCGTCCCAAAGCAGCCACAGATTTTCGCTCAGGCCAGACCACGCTGAGTGCGGGCAGCCAGGTGATCTTTGGCGCGGATGTCGGCTATCGCAGCCTGGGCTGTGCACAGACAGACAAAGGGTATGGTTACTGGCCCCCCGGCCCGAAATGCCCGACCGCCCAGAATGCCGAACGCTGCTTCCCCCTGCAGCCCACTCCAGCGTCAACCAGCTGCAAAACCGGGCTCGGCGACATCGGTGCCTGGGTCAACGGGGTCGCTATTTTCAACTGGGGGGATGGATTCTCGTACAACAACCAATCTGTCTGGCAGAACATCGCTGCCACGCTGGAAGCGTATGACCTCGACCTCTGCGTCGGCCATTCTGCCGGCGGCAACTATCACCACCACTTTCATCCCTCCTGTCTGGCTGACCAGCTCGGCGACGACGGCTCCGCCCATTCCCCGCTGTACGGCTTTGCCGCCGACGGCTACCCGATCTATGGCCCCTGGCAAGCTGCCAACACGCTGGCGCAGAGTTGCTGGCATACACGCGACTACGACACCCCCGCTTCGAGCAGCGGCTGTGGCAGCGCTGGACGCCGCACCTGCCTGCTCGTCGACGAGACCGATCTCAGCAAGGGGACCGTCGCCGCCTCTTCAGCCGGGCCGACCACAGCCCAAAGTGTCACCTCGTTGTCTGGCAATCTGTTCGTGGCGCTCTCCGGCATCTACCGGCAGGACTACTACTACGACGCCAGCTGCACCGCAGAGGGAGGAGCCACCCTCGATCTGCACAACGGCCACAGCCACGACGCTCTGGGCTACCACTACCATGTGACCGTCACCCGCGCTGCCAACGGCGATCTGGTGCCGGCCTTCCCCTATTACATCGGGCCCACCTATGCAGGCACGCTGCCCGCCCAAAGCTTTGCCAGCTGCAGCAACAACCAGAGCGGGCCGCCTGGGCCACCGCCGCGGCCCGCAGAATTGACCCACCCCGACACCCACGAATGAGAGAACTCCATGGCTGACACCTACCTGGTCACTGGCGGTCTGGGCTGTCTGGGAGCATGGACCCTCCACATCCTGCAGCGGGCGGGCAAGCGGGCCCTCTCTTTCGATCTGAGTGACAACCGGCAGCGGCTTGATCTCCTGATGAGCCCAGACGAGCAGGCCGACATCACCTTTGTCCAAGGAGACCTGACCGACGCCCGGCAGATCAGGTCGGTCTTTGAACAGCATGCAGTCACCCATGTGATCCACCTTGCAGCGCTGCAGGTGCCCTTCTGCCGCGCCGACCCGCCGCTGGGGGCCGCAGTCAACGTCGTCGGCACGGTCAATCTCTTTGAGGCCGCCCGGCAGACCCAGCTCTCCCATCTGACCATGGCCTCGTCTGTGGCCGTCTATGGGCCACCCGAGCTGTATGGGCCAGGGCTGTTGCCCGCCGACGCGCCGGTTGCCCCGCGCACGCTCTACGGCGTCTACAAAGTTGCCAACGAGCTGACAGCCCAGGTCTACTGGCAGGAGTACGCTCTCAGCAGCACGGTGCTGCGCCCGTACACGGTGTATGGGCTGGGGCGCGACCAGGGG
Source organism: uncultured Chloroflexota bacterium (assembly GCA_903858085.1). Taxonomy (GTDB): domain Bacteria; phylum Chloroflexota; class Anaerolineae; order Caldilineales; family Caldilineaceae; genus Caldilinea. The sequence goes on along the minus strand of CAIOHJ010000056.1, from coordinate 17,018 downwards.
CTGACCAGCGATCCGACCCGGGCGATGGCAGCAGCGGCGCGTGGGGAGAATTTTCACATCCACTTTGGCGGTGCCATGCAGTTCCATTTTGCCGCAGATGTGGCTCGGCAGTTCGTGCTGGCCGCCGAGCAGCCCTCGGGCGGCGCCCTGGCCTGCAACCTGGGCGGGCCGGTCGTCTCGGTCGCAGAAGTCGCCCGTCTGATCATGGCGCTCCGGCCCGGCGTGCAGGTCACCTGTGCAGAGACAACCCTCCCTTTCCCAGCAGGCTGTGACGGCGACGCGCTGCACCGCCACGCCGATGTCGTCTATGCCACCCCCCTGACCGAAGGGATCGCAGCGACGATTGCTGCTTTTTCCTGAGAAAGAAGCTGCGCAGTGCCAACCTGGAATCGGTTGAGCAGTCTGATTCGCAAAGAGTTTATCCAGATCACGCGCGACCCGCGCACGCTGGCCATGACCTTCATCATGCCGGTCGTCATGATGTTTCTGCTCGGCTATGCCGCAACCAACGACGTCCGCAACATCGCACTGGTGGTGCTCGACCAGGATCAGACCCCCGCCTCACGTCAGCTGATCGACGCATACCGGGTAGCCGACTATTTCGTCGTCGAGCGGAGGGTTGCCTCAGAGCAAGAGCTGCGCGAGGCCATCGACCACAACCTGGCACGCGCTGGGCTGATCATCCCCCCCGGCTATGGCCGCGCGCTGGCTGGCTGGAACAGCGCCCAGGTCGCGTTCGTGCTCGACGGCTCCGACCCGACGGTGGCCAGCACAGCCCTGGCTGCAGCGCAGCTGATCGGCCAGGCCCAGGCAACGGAGCTGACGGTCGAGCGCCTGCAGGCACGCGGGCAGACAGTGCTGGCCACACAACCCATCGAAGTCCGCACAATCGTCTGGTTCAATCCAGCGCTGATCAACGCCTATTACATGGTGCCCGCCATGATCGGCATCATTTTGCAATATCTGACCACAATGCTCACGGCCACGTCGATTGTGCGGGAACGAGAGCGCGGCACCATCGAACAGCTGATCGTCACCCCGCTGCGCTCGTGGGAGCTGATCGTCGGCAAGCTGACCCCCTATGTGCTGATCGCTTTTCTCAACACGATCGAGGTGCTGACCATCGGCGTGCTGCTCTTTGAGGTGCCGATCCAGGGTGACCTGGGCCTGCTGCTGCTGCTCACCGCACTCTTTCTGGTGACAACCCTGGGCATTGGCCTGCTCATCTCCAGCATAGCCAACACCCAGCAGGAGGCGATGTTGACCACCACCTTTACCCTGCTGCCTTCGATCTTTCTCTCCGGTTTCTTTTTCCCGCTGGCAGCCATGCCGGTCTGGCTGCAGATCATCAGTTATGCGATCCCGCTGCGCTATTTTCTGATCATCGCCCGCGGGATTGTGCTAAAAGGGGTCGGGATGACAGCGTTGTGGCCAGAGGTGTTGGCACTGAGCCTCTTTGCCCTGGTCGTCATGAGCGCTGCCATTCTGCGCTTTCGTAAAAGTCTGGATTGATGGAGGGTACAATGCATTTGAATCCTCGCCGCCTGGTAGCAGTCTTGGGGTTGCTGTTGCTGACAGGGCTGGCCGGGTACGCTCTCGTCTGGCCAGCCCTGCACAAAGAGAGCTCCTGGGTCGTCTCCGGCACTGTCGAAGCCACCGAAGTGCAGCTGGCCTCCGAGTATGGCGGCCGCGTCGACGCAGTGCTTGTCGTCGAAGGAGAACGCGTGGCACCTGAACAGACCGTAGTCTCCGTGCAGTCCAGCGCCGCCGTGCGCGGTTCCTCTGCCCACGAACGAATTCTCTCCCCGATCGGCGGGGTGGTGCTCTACCGCTCGATCGAACCGGGCGAGTTTGCTGCGCCCGGTGCTCCGCTGATCACCGTGGCAGACATCGATCGTCTGACCCTGACCGTCTACCTGCCCGAAGAACGCTACGGACAGCTTGTGCTGGGCACCAGCTACCCGGTGACGGTCGATTCGTTTCCAAAGGAGGTGTTCACCGGCACGGTGCGCCACATTGCCGATCGCGCCGAATTCACCCCACGCAATGTGCAGACCACCGACAGCCGCAAGACAACCGTCTTTGCGGTCAGACTCGATCTGGCACCCAGCGCAGGCAAGCTCAAACCAGGAATGCCCGCAGATGTAAACTTTGGGGGCGAGGGAGTATGGCCGACACGCTGATCGACGCCCGCAGCCTGTATAAATCTTTTGGCCAGACACAGGCTGTCACCGGCATAGACCTGCAGGTGGCAGCAGGCGAAATTTATGGGCTGGTCGGTCCAGATGGCGCCGGCAAGACCACCTTGATGCGGTTGCTCTGCGGCGCACTGACGCCGGACAGCGGCGACGCCTGGATCGGCGGCTACAGCATCCGGCAACAGAACGACCGAGCACGCGAACAGATCGGTTACCTGGCACAGCGTTCTTCCCTTTATGAAGAACTCACAGTCGAGGAAAATGTCCGTTTTTTTGCCGAGGTGCGCGGGCTGAGGCCCGCACAATGGTTTCCGCGCAGCCAGGAACTTCTCCAATTTGTCGGGCTGGAACCCTTTCGCCAGCGCCGTGCCGGGCAGCTTTCGGGCGGCATGAAACAGAAGTTGGGGCTGGCACTGGCGCTGATCCACAAACCGCGCATCCTCCTGCTCGACGAACCAACCACAGGGGTCGACCCGGTCACACGCCAGGATTTCTGGCGGCTGATCCTGCCCCTGCTGCGCCATAGCCCCTTGGCTGTGCTCGCCAGCACACCCTATATGGACGAGGCGCTGCGCTGCACACGCATCGGCTTTTTGCGCGCCGGACAGCTCATCCGCGAAGGTTTGCCCGCTGCGCTGCGCCAGCCCCTGCATGGACGTATTCTCGATCTGGTCGGCAACCCCGCTGCCCTGATCACCGCCATCGCACGCGCTGACCCGGGGGTGGAAACCGTCGATCGGTTTGGCAGCCATTTTCACGTGCGCGTGGCACCCGGAGAGGCCGATGCCGTGTGCAGACGGTTGGTCGAGTCGATTCGCTCGGCGGGCGGCAGGGTCGACAGCCTGGTCCCCGTCGAACCACAGCTGGAGGATGTCTTCCTCGAACTGGCAACCCCATGATCCACACCGAAAACTTGACACGACGCTTCGGCTCTTTCGTCGCAGTCGATCACCTCTCGCTGGATGTAGCCGCCGGGCAGGTGCTGGGGTTCCTGGGCCCCAACGGATCGGGAAAAACGACGACGTTCCGCATGCTGCTGGGATTGCTGCGCCCAAGCGAGGGGCGCGCGGAGGTCATGGGGCTGGATGTCACCGCATTCCCCGAACTCGTGCGCTCGCGCGCTGGATACATGTCCCAAAAATTTTCCCTTTACGACGAGTTGACTGTGTTCGAAAACCTCGCCTTTTATGGCGGCGTCTACAATGTCAAAGACAAAACCACCCTCCAGAAGACCTTGGAAACGCTGGGGCTGCAGAGCGTGCGCAACCAACGCGTGCACACCCTCTCTGCCGGCTGGCGGCAGCGGCTGGCATTGGCAACTGCTATCATCCACAGACCGGGGCTGCTCTTTCTGGATGAGCCCACCAGCGGCGTCGATCCGGTGGCACGCCGCGCGTTTTGGGAGGTAATCTACGACCTGGCCGCACAAGGAGTCACCGTCCTGGTCTCGACACACTACATGGACGAAGCCGAGTATTGCACACACGTCGGCATGATGCGCGCCGGAAAATTGCTGGCGCTCGACGAACCAGACCGCCTCAAACGTGCGCTGCCAGGGCAGGTGTGGGAGCTCTACGCCGAGCCACTGCTCGACGCGTTGGACTGGTTGGAAGCAGAGCCGTTTGTCCTCCGCTCGACACTGGCCGGCGATTGTCTGCGCATCGTGGTCCCCCAAGGGACTCCCCCCGAGCGAATCCGCCAGCCACTGCTCGACCATGCCATCTCCCTGCAGCGGATGGTACCCGGCACAGCCAACATAGAAGATGTTTTCACCGCCCTGTCGACCCCCGAAGCGTCCGCTGGAGGCGGTTGAGCCTGTGTCGAGCTCCCCGCAGGCGCTTCAGTCCATGTACAGGTGACACAGCGCAGGTTGCCAGAGTGGGTGCGCCAGCAGATCGGTGTTGTCGCTCAGCAGGTCGATGTTGCCGATCAGCGGGCGTTGCGCCAAAGGCTGCACGGCCGGGTCTGTGATGGTGCGGAGCAGTTCATCGGCGAAACCATGCAGTGCAATGACCTGAAAGGGCCTGCCAAAAAAGAGACAGGGCGCTTCGGGCATCGTTTTGGTGACCCCCAACGCGTTGTGCAGCCGAGCCAGCTCCCCATAGGCTGCCGTCAGGTGGCGCTCGCGCTCTTGCCAGGAACGGGCATGCAGCACGCTGGTCAGCACCGGCAGCAGCTGCGGGCCACAGCCAAGGCGCTGGAAGGCTGTGCCGAACCACTTGGGGTACGGTGCGTAGACCCGCTCCATCAAAAACCCCAGACGCATCAGATCGCGCACCAGCCGTGCACCGATCAGCGCAGAGCCCACCTCGTCACCCACCATCCCAGCCCGCCCCATAAGATGCTCCTCCTGCCCGATGCGTGCCCAGGCGGCTGCCAGCAGATAGAGCCAGAGATCGTGTGGGTACCAGGCAAAACGCCGACGGAGCTCTTCAAACCCGACAGCATCATAAAAAACCGCCCCCTCCACAAGAGTGCGCAGTTTCTGCTGCGGCAGGGTGAGCCAGCGTGCGGAGGTGAGCGCTGCCGCAGGGTCGATCCCCAGATAGCTGGCCCAAAAACTGTCTGCGGTCAGAATTTCGACGCGGTGGCGGATCGGGTAAGAGAGGGGCGCCTGCAAATGCTGCACACCGTGGTCGCTGGGGTCAGGGGGCGAAAAATGGGTAGGAAAGCCGCCAAAGTGGAAAGGAAGTTGGTGGGCCAGCAGCGCATGCAGCGCGTCGGCATGACGAATGTGGTCGGCAGGAGAAAGAAAGAGCATGGCGCGCGGGCCAAAGTGATGGTCAGTCGACAGCGCATCGTCGAACCCCAGCACCTCAGAGCCGCTGCCGACCAGGGCAGCGGCATGGGGCAACCCAGGAAAATACTGATCCAACAAAGGCCGGATGGCCTCTTGGTAGAACGCCTCGCTCAGCTTCAGACCCGGCAGCAGCGCTGTAGCCATCAAGGCAGCTTGTTCCCAGCTGCCAGATACAGCCGGTACCACTCCTCTCGAGTCATCTCGACCTGGGCAGCCTGGGCAATCTCGCGCACGCGCTGGGGCTGGGTTGTTCCCAGAATCGGCTGCATCTTGGCTGGGTGGCGCAACAGCCAGGCCACAGCGATCGCGCTGTTCGTGACCCCTTTGGCCGCGGCCATGGCGTCGATCGCCCGGTTCAATTCGGGAAATTTGTCGTTGCCCAGAAAAACCCCTTCAAAAAAACCGTACTGGAAGGGAGACCAGGGCTGGATGGTGATGTCATGCAGGCGACAGTACTCCAGAATCCCGCCATCACGCACGATCGAGGGAGCAATCTCCATGTTTACATTGAGGCCAGCGTCGATCATGCCGGTGTTGGTCAAGCTCAGCTGCAGCTGGTTGGCAATCAACGGCTGCTCGACATACCGGCGCAGCAGTTCGATCTGGCCGGGGTTCATGTTGCTCACGCCAAAATGGCGCACCTTGCCCGCCCGATACAGCTGTGAAAACGCGTCAGCCACTTCCTCTGGCTCCACAAGCGTGTCAGGCCGGTGGAGCAGAAGCACGTCCAGATAGTCGGTCTGCAAGCGGCGCAGGCTGCCCTCCACCGCAGCCAGAATGTGGTCGCGTGAAAAATCGAACATTCCCTTGCGAATCCCACATTTGGACTGGATCAGGATCTCCTCCCGGCGGATGGATGTGCGGCTCAGCGCGCCCGCAAAGACCTCTTCGGACCTGCCGTTGCCGTAGATATCTGCGTGGTCGTAAAAATCGATCCCAGAGTCCCATGCGGCTGCCAACAGTTCGTCGACTTCCTGGTCGCTCAAACTGGAGATGCGCATGCAGCCCAGACTGATGACCGAACCCTCCAACCCACTTTTGCCGAGATCAAGCTTGCGCATTGTTGCCAATTCCTTTCCTGGACTCCCTGTACGATTGACCGTTGCAGAATCTCTCCCCAAACACCTCAGCCACATCCTTCCCCATGGCTCAGCGGCTCGGAGTGCGCACACGCTCCACAACGTCGAGCTGAACCGTCTGCGCGGGGGCAGATCGACCAGCGGCTGAAGCAGCGCGGACTCTGTCCTCCCCAACCAGACTACCATGCCACACCTGCACTGTCAACACAACAGGGCATCCCACATCCCTCTCCAGCTTGACCGTGGGCAGTGGGCGCCGGTATACTGGTATCTATTGTTCTCACTCTATTGTCCGTCTAGAACCGCAGCGACCGAACGATCCGACGGCTGCACAAAGACCAGCGAACCTTGACCCACACCACAACGCGTCAGCCGTACAGCAGCGAACCTGTGAATCTAGGGACTGATGCGACGCAGCTCCGCGTGGCTCTGATTACCCCTGTACCGAACTTCTTCGTCCGCAGCCATGCGCCGGTCCCTCTCATCGCGGCGGACGCATACCGGCTGCACGTGGACGGTCTTGTGGATCGCCCGTGCACGCTGACACTTGAGGAGTTGCAGCATGGCTTCCCGGTCCACACGGTCACGGCAACCCTGCAATGTGCGGGGCTTCGTCGGCGCGAGCTGACCGCTCTGGAGCCGATCGACGCTGCCGAAATCGTGTGGGAGACCGACGCCATCAGCACAGCGCGGTGGACGGGAGTTCGGCTGTCCGACATCCTCCGGCGCGTGGGCGTCCAGCCTGCTGCGGCCCATGTGGGCTTCCTGGGGTTGGACCAGGTGGCAAAGACAGAGGATGGGCTTGGCGGCTCGATCCCGCTTGCCAAGGCATGGGAGGACGATATTCTGCTGGCCTACGGGATGAACGACGCGCCTCTGCTTCCCATTCACGGCTATCCCCTGCGGGCATTGGTGCCCGGTTATATTGGGGCGCGCAGTGTCAAATGGGTGGGCCGCATCACGTTGCAGGTGGCGCCTTCCAGCAACCATTTTCAAGCGCGCGCGTACAAACTGTTTCCAAGCTCAGTGCGCGCAGAGACGGTCAACTGGGAAGAGGGCGAGATGTTGGGGGCGTTGCCCATCAACTCGTTCATCACCAGCCCCCAAGCGGGCGTGCTGCCGACCAGTGAAACCTGGCGTAGTGCGGTGCTTGTGCAAGGGATTGCACTGGCCGGTGGCGATGCAGTCATAGAGCGGGTCGAGCTCTCGAACGACAGCGGGCAGACCTGGACGGCGGCGACACTCACCAGCCCACCGCAGCAGTGGGTGTGGTGTTTCTGGGAGGCGACCTGCAGCCTCTCGCCGGGGAGCCATGAGCTGGTGGTGCGCGCCTTCGACACCGCAGGGCATACCCAACCCGTGCACCTGGCGGACGTCTGGAACTTCAAAGGCTATGTGAACAACGCCTATCATCGCGTGAGGATTTCCGTCTAGCGGCGGCAGGGCGAAGTCAATCGGCTAAGGACAACCGTCCCTACGGGCCGGCACGCGCGCCCCGCCCCATCGGGGCGGATGAATTTAGAGACGGCATGGGACACACACGACCCGCCGCACGGAGAGCACCCCAAAGAGGGCGAAGTGCCACTTCGCCCTACAAACATCCCGTCCTATAGCCACCCGCCGCACGAAGAGCACCCCAAAGAGGGCGAAGTGCCACTTCGCCCTACAAACATCCCGTCCTACAACCACCCGCCGCCCCATCGGGGCGGATGAATTTAGAGACGGCACGGCACGACCCGCCTGTGCGAAGAACAAGGAGGGCGAAGTGGCACTTCGCCCTACAAACAGCCCGTCCTGCAGTCACCCCGCCTGTGCGAAGAGCAAAGAGGGCGAAGTGCCACTTCGCCCGCACGAGACGGCACACGATCCGCCCCATCGGGGCGGATGAACTTAGAGAGGGCACAGCACACTTCTTGGACCCTCATTGAGAGCTGCGCAACACCTTGAGCCGTATCCTGGCCAAAGCTATTGACAATTATTTTCACAAATGATACAATGGTGAAAATAAGTTTCAAAAGCAATTCAGAATCGGCGATGGACAACCAAAGCAGCTATGAACGCGGTGCGCTGGCGGAAATTTCAGATGCACTGCCCAAATTGAAGGGGTCCGCCCAAAAAGCGGCGCAGTTCATTCTCAACTCGCCGCGCGAGACGATCAACCTCACGATCACCGAGCTGGGGGCACGCGTCGGGGTCAGCGAGGCCAGCATTGTTCGTTTCGCCCAGGCACTCGGCTACTCTGGCTTTCATGCCCTCAAAATCGGGCTGGCGGAGGACCTTGTCTCTCCTATGCTGCTCGTCCATGAAGACCTGACCACCGACGACAGTGCGGCCGATGCTGTCCAAAAGGCGATGACAGCCGGCATGCGTTCGCTGGAAGATACAGTCCGAATTTTGGACATGACCGTGCTGGAGTCGGCGATCCAGGCGATCTGTGCCGCCCACCGGGTCGAGCTGTTTGCTTCCGGCAATTCGATTCCGCTGGCCATGGATCTCAATTTTCGGCTGACCAAGATTGGGTTGTACTGTCGCTTTTCGATCGACCCTACAGTGCAAGAAATGTATGCCAGCCTGACCACGCCCGAAGATGTGGCGATCGGCATTTCGCATACTGGCAGCTCCAAGGACACTGTCTATGCCCTGGAACTGGCCCGCCAGCGCGGGGCACGCACGGTCTGTATCACCAATCACTCCGACTCTCCGTTGACGCGCCACGGCGATTTTTGTTTGTTCACATCCACGCGGGTCAGCCACTTTCGCGAGGAGGAGATGGCATCCAACCTGGCCACATTGGCGCTGACCGAAGCGCTCTATGTGGGGGTCTGTGTCCAGCGTTCCGACGCCGCAGCCCAGGCTGTCTCCAAAACCATGCGGGCCACCCGCCATCGTAAATATTGAGTTTGTCGGCAGAACAGGTCAGAAAGGAGATCCATGCTGCCAGCTGCACACTGGCAGCACCCCAACAGAGCAATACAAACAGAGCAATACAAGGAGTCTGTGTGTGGCGTCGGTGTTGTACCCTTGTCAATTTTTCAAACCTTTGAGGAGCTCGAAACCATGAACAAGAAAGTAATCAGCCTGCTGCTGGCTTTGGCACTCTTCGCCAGCTTCATCGCTGGCTGCGCGCCGGTCAATACGACCTCCGCGCCGGCAAGCAGCGGCGGCGAGACCGTCACCCTCGAATTCACCCAGTGGTGGGAGCCAGAGCTGCCAGAAGGCTCTTTCCGCGCCTTGATGGACGAATTCGAGGCGCAGAATCCTGGCATCCAGGTCGAACTGGTCAGCGGCCCGTATGCGACCACCAAAGAGCAGGTGGTGGCGGGCGCCGCTGCCGGCACGATGTCCGACGTGGTCGGTCTGGACGGCGCCTGGGTCAGCGACTTTGTCAAACAGGGCTCGCTGGCCAGCCTGACCGACCTGATGGCAGAGGCAGGCTACGACGACAGCGAACTGGCAGCGCAGATCCAACTCGGCGGCGCCACCTACATGATCCCGGTCGTCAACTTTGTCTACCCGGTCTTTGTCAACCTGGACCTGATGGAAAAAGCAGGGATCGCAGCGCCACCAACCACGCGCAGCGAATTTGCCGACGCCGCTCAGAAGCTGACCGACCCCGCCAACAATGTCTCTGGCTGGATCCTGCCGCTCTCTCTGGAACAGCCGAACGGCATTCAGAACGATGTGATGTCCTGGGTCTGGGCTTCAGGGGGCAGCATGATGAAAGAGGGCCAGCCTGACCTGACCAACGATGCAGTGCGCAGTGTCGCCGAGTTCATCAAAGGACTCTACGATGCAGGCGCGATCGCACCCGGCGCCTTCTCGCTGCGCGAGCAGGACAAGGTCGAAGAGTTCACCAATGGCCGCGTCGGGATGATGGTCAGCTCGCTGGCCCACATCAACATGATTCGCGAACGCAACCCAGAATTGAACTTTGCCATCACTGCATTGCCCGCCGCAGACGGCTACGAAGGCAAACGGGGCCTCCCCTACGCCTCTTGGGGCATCGGCGTCGCCGCCAACAGCCCCCACCCGGCCGAGGCCTGGAAGCTGGTTCAGTTCCTCATGAGCGCCGAGGTCAACTCCAAGCTCTCCTCGATCGCCAACGCCTTCCCAGGCAATGTCAACTCGACCCCTGACTTCGTGCAGACAGACGAACTCTTCGCAGCGGCCTTCGAGGTCTTCCAGGCCGGCTATCTGGCCAACGAGTTTGTCGGCCTGCCGGTCGCCGAAAATCTGATGCGTCTGTTCGACGAACAGTTCCAGCTCTACCTCGACGGCAGCCAGTCGCTGGACGACGCGCTCGCCAACGCACAGGCAGCCTGGCTGGAAAATTTCCAGGAGTAACTGCAGCCTGGCCGGCGGTTTCGAGTGCACGCGCGTGCACCCGAAACCGCCGGCCAACGCCCGAGACAGGCGTTCTCCAATGTGCAGGGGCTCCTGTCTCCGGCCCCGCAGCCTGTTTTCCAAGCCTGTTTTCCAAGCGAGAAAACCGCCTTGTCCACAAACCACAGTCAGGCCACAACTTTTCAAAAGCTGCCCGCCCTGCGCAAAAAGCTTGTGCCTTTCGCCTACCTCTCCCCTACCCTCCTGCTGCTGGCCATGCTGTCGCTCCTGCCGATCGCCATGGTCTTTTTCTATTCGTTGCAGGACAATGTGATCATGAACAAAACCCCCCAATGGGTGGGGTTCGAAAATTATAGCAAAATTTTGGGGGACTCTGTTTTTCAGCAGGCCCTGCTCAATACCTTGTATTTCACCGGGATGAGTGTGCTCTTCCACCTGCTCCTGGGGCTGGCATTTGCACTCCTGCTCAACACCCGCCTGATCGGCCCCCTCCCCAAAGCACTCTTCCGCATGGTCTATATCCTGCCCTGGGTCTTCACAGCGACAATCATCGCCATCCTCTGGCGGCTGCTGCTCAACCCCAACGGCGTCCTCAATTACCTGCTGCTTTGGACAGGGCTGGTCAGCGACAAGATCGAATGGCTGAGTTCTCGACAGCTGGCGCTGCACACGGTGACCTTTATCAACATCTGGGCCGGCTACCCGTTTTACATGGTCAGCCTGCTGGCCGGCCTGCAGGGAATTCCAGACGAGCTGTACGAGGCAGGACGGATCGATGGGGCCAACGGACGCCAGCTGTTCCGCTTTATCACCCTGCCCCAGCTCACCCCGATCATCGTCAGCCTGGCAATGCTCGACTTCATCTGGACAATGCAGCAGTTTACCCTGATCTGGATGACGACCGGGGGAGGGCCGATTCGCGCCACGGAAATGCTGAGCACGTTCACCTACAAACTGGCGTTCAGCTCTTACGAATTTTCTCTGGCGTCCACCAGCGCGTTTGTCATTCTGCTGCTGTCGATGGGCGTCGCCTGGTTTTATGTGCGCAAACAGAGGGCCAGCGATGAATAGCCGCTTTTCCAAATCGACCCAGACCCACCTTGCCCGTTTGGGGGTGCTGTTGGCCCTCCTGCTGGGGGCCCTCTTCGCCGGGTTTCCGGTGTTGTGGATGGTCGCCTCTTCGTTCAAGTCGAACACCGAAATTTTCGCGTATCCCCCCCGGTTGATCGCCGAATCGTTCTCCGCAGGGGCCTACCTGGCTGTCTTCACCAACGCCGAAAAAGTGCGCTTCTTTTTGAACAGCTATCTGGTCTCGGGAATGGTGACGTTGCTGACCCTGCTGGTCGGCATCCTGGGAGGCTACAGTTTCAGCCGGTACACCTTCTTTTTCAAAAAGCCGTTGAATATGCTGATTATCGGGGTACAGGCTGTGCCGCCGATCACCCTGCTGATCCCCTATTTCAGCCTGATCGTCGGTCTGAAGCTGCACAACTCCTACCTGGCCTTGATCCTGACCTATATGGTCTTCACCCTCTCCTATGCCATCATCATGATGACCGGCTATTTCAACACCCTGCCGCGCGAGCTGGACGAAGCAGTGATGATCGACGGCGGCAGTTCTTTTGTGGCGCTCTGGAGCGTGCTGGTGCCTATCTCGCTGCCTGGTATCGTCTCGGTCGGCATCTATACCTTTATGCTCGCCTGGAACGAATTTTTGTTTGCGCTGACTTTGACCAAGACCACCGACATGCGCACAGTACCCGTCGGCATTCAGCTGTTGATGGGCCAGCACTCCTACGAATGGAATGAAATGATGGCGATGAGTGTGCTGGGATCGCTGCCCGTTTTGCTGCTCTTTCTCTTTTTCCAACGCTACTTTATTGCCGGCATGACCGCCGGTTCTGTCAAAGGTTGACCCCCCACACGGTGCGTGAATTGCCCAAATCAGAAAGTGGCGACCCCTCATTGGTCTTTCAGAAGGTTGCCAGTTTGCTTGCAGCGCTCGATGCCCCCATGCTAATTTGGGTTTTGTTTTGTTGACTGTTATCAAATTATGATGGAGAAACACAATGTTACTGAACATGCGAGATCTGCTGAAGGTCGCCCATACCCACCGCTTTGCCATTCCAGCATTCAATATCAGCAGCAATATGTTGCTCGGCGGGGTGATGGAAGCCTCTGAAGAGATGAACTCGCCGGTGATCCTGGCCATCCACCCCGATGAACTGCACTTTGTGCGGACTTCTTTTGTCAAAGCTGCCCTGGAGGAGGCCATCAGGGCGTCGGTGCCCGTCTGCATCCACCTCGACCATGGATCCTCTCTGGGCCAGATCATGGAAGCGATCCAGTGTGGCTTTACCTCGGTCATGATCGATGCTTCCACACTGCCGCTGGCCGACAACATCGCGATCAGCCGCCGGGTCGTCGAGCTGGCCCACCCAGTCAATGTCTCCGTCGAAGGAGAACTGGGCACGATCGGCACCACCGGCCCCGAAGCAGAGGCCGGCTCGGAAGAGATCATCTACACCAACCCGGACGACGTGGTCACCTTTGTCGAGTCAACCCAGGTCGACACCCTGGCGGTGGCGATCGGCACCTCACATGGCATCTACCCCAAAAACAAAAAACCGGAGCTCAAGCTGGCCCTGCTCAAAGAAATCGCAGCACGCGTCGACATCCCCCTCGTGCTCCACGGCGGCTCGGCCAACCCAGAGAATGAAATCGCCGCTGCCGTCAAGCTGGGTATCAACAAAATCAATATCTCCAGCGACATCAAAGACGCGTTCTATCAAAAATGCCGCCAAATCCTGGCAGACCCGGTCCTGCGCGAGCCCAATTCGATCTACCCCCCCTGCATTGCTGCCATGAAAGAGGTGGCCCGCTACAAAATCCAGCTCTTCGACGCCGCAGGCAAAGCAGATCTCTACCGGCGGCCCCTCCCCTGAAAAAAGCGCTGACCGTTGACCCAACCGCAGCTCTGCCCAGCCTGGCACGCGCCAGGCTGGGCAGAACCAAAACAAGGAACGCACAGTGCCAGCAAAAATTGCTCTGGGGCTCGGCGACAACATCGACTACGAAATTGTCTGGGATTCACAGGTGATCGAAGGGCTGGTCGCCCAATACGCGATCCAGCCAGCAGAGCTGCTGCACCCGCAGCCGATCCGCTGCGAACGGGATCTGCTCCTCTCCATTTTACAGTTCTTGCAGTCCGGCACAGGAGGGGAACGCTTTGTCGATTCCTCGCCGCTCATCGAGCAGTTTGCCAGCCGTTTCACCAAAAAAATTACGCTGGGCGGCACCTCGGTGCGCGCTGCGATCGCCATGCACAAGCTCGGATATACCCCAGCCCTCCACCTGGTGACCCTCAACGACCACGTCCGCCGGCTCATCCCCCCCCAGAGCCCCTATGTCTGCAGCAACCCCCAGGATACAGCCTACCCCCATCTGATCGTGCAGTTCGACCCGGGCACCCGGATCCAGGCCAACGGCTTCACCCTGTGCAGCAGCCGGGCCAATCGCATCATCTACCACAACGACCGCGACAATATTGCGCTGGCGTTGAACGAAGACTTTGCCGATCTGATCGCCGACGCACAAGTCCTGCTCGTCTCAGGGTTCAACGCCATGCAGAGCGAACCGTTGCTCCAGGAACGGCTGGATTCGCTGCGCCACATCCTGCGCAGCTTGCCCAAAAACGCAGCGCTCTTCTACGAAGATGCCGCATTCTACAACCCGGCGTTCAGCCAGAGAATTCTGGCAGCGCTGGCCAGCCAGCTCACAATTTTCAGCTTGAACGAGGATGAGTTGCAGGCCCACCTGGGGCGTTCACTCGATCTGTTGGATGTGGAACAGATGGCCCAGGCACTCGCCGACCTGCAGCGCCTGATCCCAGTTCCCACACTGGTGGTGCATTCGATGTACTGGGCGATCGCCTACGGCCACAACAGCCCTGCCCTGGCCGCCGCCCTCAAAGGCGGCGTGACCATGGCCACCACACGCTTTTGCTGCGGGGACGATTTTGGGGTGGAAGCGTACCGCACCATCGAACAGCGCCCGCCTCCCCCCGCCGGAGCCCACTTTGCCGCAGCGCTTCACCGGCGGCTTGGCCCACAGGTCTGCTGTGTGCCAGTCGCTGCCGTGGAACAAACCAACGCAACGACGATCGGGCTGGGCGATGCCTTTGTGGGCGGTTTTCTGCCGGCACTCCTGCGCTAGCGGCTCCTCTCAGAGCAGCCACACCCAAAGCTGGCTGGCCAGCCCCCAGGATGCCAGATTCAGCCCCAGGCTGACCCCCCAGCCGCTCCAGCGTGGCTGCGCCAGGCAGGCAGCATAGACTCCCCCTTCAAACAATATGACAATCCCCTCCCCGACCGGGACTTTCCACAGCGGTGCCACCGGCAGCCCTGGCAGCAGAAACCAGAAAGCCGTGTGGCTGACCAGATTGAGGGCCAGCGCAAGCCAGACAGCAAACCAGACAGAACGCCGCCTGCGTGCACGCCAGCCAGGCAACAGCCAGGTGGCCACAGCCATCCCCCCTCCCTCCACCAGCAGCGTCCCCCCCAACGCCCACAGCTGCATGGCCAGCCCTCCCCCCCGGTTTAACGGGTCTGGCAAACCAGCTGTTCGTTGAGATCGACAGTGCTGGGGTTGTCGACAGACGCATCGGACAACTGGCAGATGCCATTGGGCCCCATGCAGGAGGGACCGTAGCCATAGCTGCAGGGATCCCCTGCAGACTTGCCCTGGCAAGCATAGTATGGGGCAGGAACATTGCCCATCAACAACAACATCACGCCAAGCCCCACAAGCACCCACAATCGACCGCTGCGCATCGCCCCCTCCTTGCCGGTTCTCCCCGCCTTGCTTTTTTGTACATACGACAGCCCGATCATAGCCACATCGGGGAAATTTGGCAACCTGCTCTGGCGGCCTTGGAAAGCTCCATCCAGCCACACACCGCCGCTGCGATCGCGCCCGTGACCTCCCTTGCTGTTACAATAGGGGCCAGGATCGTTGTAATCTTTTTCTGAAGTACCCCTTCACCCAAAGGAGCACGCTTATGCAACTCGGCTGTTTTCAAAGCAACCACGGCCTGCACCAAATCGAATTTGCCAGTTTTGTCGAGCAGGTTGCCCTGCTCGGCTATACAGCCATCGACATGCCACTCAACGTCCCCGACGCAGCGGCGATCGTGCGCCAACATGGGCTGCACATCCACAGCGCCGGCGCCCTTCATTTGCCAGATCTGAGCCCGGATGCGACGGTTCAGGAAGAGAGTGCCCGCCGTGCGACGGCGGCGATCGAGAGCTGCGCTCGTTTTCAGATTCCGACGATCACCACGGTCATCGGCCGTGCCTCTGGCTACAGCGGGGAGGAAAACATTGCCCTCTTCAGCGAGCTCTTTACCCCGCTGGCCGCCCATGCCGAAGCCAAGGGTGTCAAATTTGCCTTTGAAAACTGGCCGCGCGGGGGCACCATGCTGGCGACCACCCCGGAGATGTGGGACGCAATGTTCACGGCGGTTCCCTCAGCGGCCATCGGCCTTTGCTACGACCCTTCTCATTTTTACTGGCAAGGCATCGAATATCTGCAGCCGATCTACGACTTTGGCGACCGCATTGTGCATGCCCATGCCAAGGACACCGAAATCATCGAGAAGGGGCGAAACCGGTATGGGATCTATGGTCGCCAGCTTGCAGCCACCGCTGAAGCCGACTGGTGGCGCTACCGCCTGCCCGGCTACGGAGCGGTCAACTGGTACCGTTATCTGGATGCGCTGGTGCAAATTGGGTACGAGGGCGTTCTCAGCGTCGAACATGAGGACCCGGTCTGGAGCGAGACTCCCGAGCTGGCCTTGCGTGGGCTGCGTCTGGCCTACGCCTTCCTGGCCCCTCTGATCGCCTGACAGGGGAGCTATCGGGGACTTCGATGACCAAAATCCTGGCAATTGAGACCAGCTGCGACGAGACGGCAGCTGCGGTGGTCGAAGATGGCCACATCGTCCACGCCAATGTCGTGGCCACCCAGATCGAACTGCATCGCCGGTTTGGCGGTGTGTTTCCTGAACTGGCCAGCCGCCAGCATGTGCTGGCGATCCAGCCGGTGATCGCTCAGGCATTGGCAACCGCCGCTACTTCGGTGGCAGCGCTGGACGCAGTGGCCGTCACCTGTGGGCCAGGGCTGTCTGGCAGCCTCCTCGTCGGCGTCAACGCCGCCAAAGGGCTGGCTTTTGCCGCACACAAACCGCTGCTTGCGGTCAACCATTTGGAAGGGCACATCTATTCCAACTGGCTGGATGGCCCGCAGCGTCCGGCCAGCCGCTTTCCCAGCCTGGTGCTGATCGTCTCGGGCGGCCACACCGAGCTCATCGAGATGCGCGGCCATGGCCGCTATCGGCGGCTGGGAGGGACCCTCGACGATGCCGCCGGCGAAGCGTTCGACAAAGTTGCACGCCTGCTCGATCTGGGGTTTCCAGGGGGGCCTGCCATCCAAGAGGCAGCCAGCCAGGGCGACCCAGCTGCCTTTGCCCTGCCGCGCGCGCTGCGCCATCCCGCCAGCCACCGCTTTGATTTCAGCTTTTCTGGGTTGAAAACAGCC
>CAIOHJ010000055.1 GCA_903858085.1 uncultured Chloroflexota bacterium | reverse complement strand
TGGCTATCCCGTCGCTGTTGACAGTGCTCACAATGGATCTGGGTCGATGTATGATAGGTTACGCCGTCCATGGCAATCAGGAGCGTTCCCTCCAGGCAGCGATAGCTGTCCAGGTGACCAGCTGCAGCCAACTCATCGATAACCCACCAAGAATCGGCGTGGATTTCGGTGGGCGCTACGGGGTCCAGTACGTTTCGAATCTGTTGGTCGCTTGGAATTTGCGCCATTTCGAATAGTGTTTTCACGTGTACAGATACAAATGTCACCGCGATTTCTCTGGAGCATGATCATGGCGCGCAAACTGGATCAGATTCTTGTCATAGACGTCGAGGCTACCTGTTGGGAGGGAAACCCGCCGCTGGGTCAGACCAGCGAGATCATCGAGATCGGTCTGTGTGTTCTGGACGTGCCAACCCTCGCGCGCGCCGAGCAGCGCACTATCCTTGTGCGGCCCGTAGGCTCGACGGTAAGCGCCTACTGCACGCAGTTGACCACGCTGACCCAGGCCGATGTGGATGGTGGCATGCCGCTGACTGAGGCCTGTCAGGTCCTTGTTCACGAGTATCAGGCGCCGGCGCGGCTGTGGGCCAGTTACGGCGACTACGATCGCAAGCAATTCGAACGCAATTGTGGCGAGTTCGACATCCCGTATCCGTTCGGGCCAACGCACCTCAACGTGAAGACGTTGGCGGTGGTCGTCTACGGCTGGTCGCGCGAGGTGGGGATGAGTGAGGCGCTCAAGCGGATGAGGTTGCCGCTGGAAGGCACCCATCACCGGGGCGGGGATGACGCCTGGAATGTCGCCGCGATACTGAGTCGCGTGCTTCGGTCAGGTCGGTCGGGATGTGTCTGACAGGCATCGGCGGCATGACGGATAGGGTGCACCGCTGTACCGGGTATCGGAAGCGACCTCACTTGGTTGGCTGAGATCAGGGGACGGCTAAGATTCTCACATTCGCACTTGCGACATCAAGCTGACTGTGCTAGATTCGAACCAACGAACAATGGCAAAATGAGTGACGGAGTGATGGAAATGAACGAATCAATTGCTGTGATTTACGAGGGAGGGGTTCTGCGACCCTTGCAGCCTTTGGCACTGCCTGAACACTCGCATCTGGAAGTTCAGATTGTCCGACGGCCGACCGGCGACCAGCGCAAATTGGCTTATGACGCCCTGCAAGCCGCGGGCATCATCAGCGCGCAGGTGCCGGGCGAGGAGCTGCCCATGATCTCCGAAGCCCAGCTCGTTGCAGCAGCACGGGCTCTCGCCGTTGCCGGCCCTCTCTCCGAGTTGATCATCGCCGAACGCGAGGGGCGATGACGACTTGTTACCTGGACTCCAGTGCGCTCAGCAAACGCTATGTTGAAGAAACTGGCACGCCTTGGCTGCGCGGTATCCTGGCGCCGGCTGCGGGCAATGCCGTCGTCACCGCCCGAATCACGATGGTAGAGTTGCACAGCGCCCTGGCTTGCCGGCTGCGGGAAGGCTCCGTTGATGCGCAAGCATGCCTGATTGCGGTCCAGGCGTTCAATCAGCATTGCGCGACAGAGTATCGCTTTGTTGAGCTTGACCTCAACGTCGTCGGACTGGCGCGCGATCTACTGGATCGCCATCCGTTGCGCGCATACGATGCTGTTCAACTCGCTTCGGCGTTGCGCGTAAATCGCGCGCTGCAGGCTGTCCGTCTGCCACCCCTGCTATTCCTCTCGGCCGATGACCGGCTCAACACCGCGGCAACCCATGAGGGCTTGGCCACGGACAGCCCCAATTCCCATCTGTAACGGGACACGCATCTACCACGGACACACGTTTCAAAGCAACCCCGCCTTGCGTAACCGTTCCTGGAACGCCGGGCGGCCGGCATACTGCGCCTGCAGGCTGCTCAGACGCGCCTCGAATTCAGCCAGCCAATCCTGAAACACAGCCAGGTCGCGCAGTTTGACCAGCAGGGCAACCGCCTCATCATAGGGCCGCGCCTTCTTCTCCTCGATCAGTGCTTGGACATCGCGCCAGGCCTGCGGGGCGCGGGACGCAAAATCCTGCAGGTCTTTGATCCGCCGCAGCAATTCCAAATGAGGAAATGCTAGTGACAAGGGCGCAAAAATCTGTTACTGTAGGCCATCGAATTCAAGGAGCGAACGATGACCAAACAGATAAAAATGGGCCGGATCATTGAGCGATTGCGTGCGTCATGGCTGACGCTGACTGATGTGCGCAAAGGGTAACTATTCAGGCTGAGGCATAGGGCAAATTCATGTTGCGAAACGAGCGTGTGATGCCATAAAAATAGCAGGCAACGGGGGCGTTGCACAATACAAAACTCATCGCTTCCTCTTTCCTTGCGGACAAACAAGAAAGGAGAGCAGGCGATGCGCAAAATGAACTATATCACATTGGCTGAGACGCTGGCCCAGATAGAGGATCCACAAGATGCGCGTGGGAAGCGATTCGAGGTATCCTCTCCAAAAGTACTGGATCAAGTCACCGATGGCACGGCGACACCGGCCCGGTAGGCTACGCGCTCGGCGAAGCTGGGGGGGGCATCTCGTTTGCACACCCGGCGTCGGACCGCCAGTTCCATGTGGTCAGGTGCTGCTGGAGGTCGGCTGCGGGTCATGTCCGTGTCACAGGGCAGGGTGTTGCCTACAGGCTGTAGGGCGGGATGTTTGTAGGGCGCAGTGTCCCTTCGCCCTACTTGCCTACAGTGAGAGGTGCCAGTGCGGGTTGGGGAGGGGGTGTGCTTGCCACTGGGGGCTGCGTGTTGTCTATCTTGCGAACAACCGGAGACGCAACGCCAGTGCGACAGCTTCACGCTGGTTCTTGACGCCCAGTTTGGTGTACAGGTTGGTCAGATGCCATTTGACCGTGCCCTGCGAAATCACCAGCATCTGCGCGATCTCGGTGATTTTGGCGCCGTTTACCAGATGCCTCAAGATAGCCAGTTCCTGCGCCGTCAGGTTCTTGTAGCGGGACAAAGCCGCGGGCGCGTCCAGCCGTGTCACCAGCGATCGGGCATAGTGGGTGTCAACGGCACGCAGCGTCGGCAAGATGGCCGGGGCATCGAGCAGCAGGCGCACATAGCCGGTGACTTCGATATCGCGCAACGCCTGGCGCAGAATAGTGCGGGCGCGGTGGTGAAAACCAAGCTGCTGCTGCTGGTGCACCCACAAGAGGCGGACACGAATCGCAGTGAGCCGCAGGTTGTTGCGCTCGCTTTGAGCGATCAACCGTTCGAAGTGGGGGGTCAACATCGCCAGATCGCGCCCCATCGCCACGTTTGTGAGCAAGATCGCCACCCACAAGGCTTCGGGCGCGTCCACCGCAGCTGTCTCTGGCGACAAGCGCAACTGTTGGTAGGCGCTCCAGGCTTCTGTCGGCTGTCCTAACAGCAGCCAGCGTTGAATTTGCCAGAGAACGACCTGGCTTTTGAAGCCAACAGAACAGCCCTGTTCGGCGCGCTGCCAGAGTTCTGCCTCCTCAGCACGGTCTGCATCGGTCGGCGTCAGCGATCGCCCCAACACGACCTCGCACACTTGCAGCGCCGCGCTGGCTCGCAAGGTCGACATGGCCTCACTGCGCGTCCGTGCATCGTCGAGCACACGCTGGAAGTACGCAGCGGCATCCTGGGGACGATCCAACCAGTAGTAGACTTCGCCCGCCAGGAAATCGAAGTAGCCTCGCTCATGCAAGGCCGGATACTGCTGGGAGAGGATGAGCTGATGGGATCGTTCGCAGAGGGCCAGCGCCGCCGGCGCATCGCCGATCGACGCAGAGTACTCGGCCTGCCAGCCGGTGACCAGCAAACTCCCGCAATCGTAGCCGGCGGCAGTGAACGCCGAGTCGGCCTCCTGGGCATACGCGGCCACAGGCGCGCCTGCGGGCTGGGCGCTGCGCGTGAGCAGCGCGGCCAGCCAGCACCAGCCGCGCGCCAGCGCGCTTTCCGGCGCCAGGCGTGTAGCCGTCGCCAGTGCATCCTCATACACCCCAGCCTGGCTGCCGCTCATCATGCGCTGCCAGATGTGCAGAGTGGCCAGTTCATCCTGCCAGGCCACCGGCAGAGAGGGAAGTGCAGCCATGACAGCGTCCACGCGAGCCAGCACAGAGCGAAGCTCATCCAAGGCATTCCCCACACTCAGCCAGGCGCGATCCAGCAGCAGCTGGGGGTGAGTATCCAGTGTTGCGGCTGGGAGCAGGTTGAACCAGTGGCGCAGTTCAGCCTGCCGATTGTCCAACAGGGTTGAGCGTGCGTGTTTGGCCAGCAAGGAGGCGGCCAGTTCCGGGGTGCCGCCGGCGACCAGATAGTGCAACGCCTGTGCCATGTCGCCGCAGGCCAGATGCCAGTCGGCCGCCTTCTGGTAGAGCAACTGAAGTTGTGCCGGTGACCGTTGCAGGCGCAAGGTGCGCCGCAGCAGATCGCGGAACAACTGGTGCAGTTCATAC
>CAIOHJ010000054.1 GCA_903858085.1 uncultured Chloroflexota bacterium | reverse complement strand
TCCCATCTGCGCCACCACCCGCCCCACCGCCTCCCCCAGTTCCTGCCGCCCATCCACCCGCTGCACGTTGATCAGCCGCAAAGGCACTGCGCTGCGCACATCGCCTTCGATCAGAATCGGATAGATGCGCTTGCCAAGTTCGTCCGCCAGCGCCACTTCCCGCCCCACCCATACCGACGCCTTCGCCGCCGGCGACAGCAGAACGACCATCTCGCTCGCCTGTTCCACTGCCGCCTCGATCGCCGCCGTCCAGCTTGGCGTGCCGGCGGCCAGCCCTTCGTCGGTCCACACCGACAACCCGGCAGAGCGCAGGCCAGCCTCCACCGTGCGCATGGCGGCCCGGTTGTGGCGGCTATAGCTGAGGAAGATGTCGATGGTGGCCGGGCCGGTGGGGGGAGATGCCGGCAGAGGCGGTGCGGGCGCAGCTGCAAGCGGCCAGCGAAGCAGATACTCCTGCAGCGCCAGGTTGCCGGGCGTCTGCTTGATGGCACCCCTGACCAACTTGTCGAAGCAGCCGTGGCGCTCGGCCCAGGTCACGAGGTTAAAAGCAACAACGCGCAGATTGCCGCCCATGGCAATGGCGGCCAAGGAGGGCTGGTTCAGCTTGTAGCGCACCATCATCGCCAGCTCGGCTTCGGATGAATAGGCGTTAACCAGCGCTTCGACAAGATCATGGATCTGTTCGCCGTCGAGAGGGGTCATAGGTACAGCATCTTTTTCTTCGGGTGTTCCAACACTGTTACCTGTCGCGTCTGCGTAGAGACGATAGGCCTCGTCCAGCTCGCCTTTTCGTTCTTTTATTTCCCCGCCGACCTCTGCAACGATTTTATCTACCTTGCGGCGTTTGTGCGCTTCGCGCAGAATCTGCCACCAGTATTCAGTGGCTGCACAGTCTGAATTGATCTGTGCAGTTTGGATACCAGACTGGTCGGCCAGCCGTCTGATCCTGGCTTTGTCATCAATCAGTTCAGTGAGCAGCTGATGCAGCTTTTTGAGAGCTTCTGTTTCGTTCATCGACATTTCGACCGGGACAGTTTTGTCAGGGTGCAGCCGCACCCATTGTCCTGCGGCATGCAGCCAGGGAGCAGGTTGCTATAGACTCATTGCAGCCGTGCTGACTCGGTTGGATGCGCAGCTCGAAAATTTCATGATGCATGGCAATTTCTAGGTCATTCTCTTTTTTAGGGCGAGACAGCAAGCATTATAGCGAATGTGCCAGGAAATGTCCACGACAATACAGTCGTTCACCCACTCACACATTCCCTGCCATGTCCATCACCCCGTACGGGCTGGCGCCAGACGGATAGCTGCCGACAGGTGTCATGTCGCCCACATTGTTACTGAAATTGCACAGTTCTATGGCCGGCGGCTCATTGCCCCATTAGTGTGGTATTATTAAAATGATCGGTGTCGCTCTCACGATGTGCCACTGTGTTTCCCAACACAGCACATGTGCAACAGCACCGATCCGAGCCAGTAGGCACCTTACTGGCGCTCTGCCGCAATGATAAAATCGGTTTCTGCGGCGGAGTTTCGGCACGTGGAGGCGGAACGCTCTCTGAAAACGAAACAGCTCCTGAGAATTACACGAAAGAAAAGTGCTTGCACACTCGCATTCGATTCAGGCAATTTTCACCAAGGAGATCATTTCTCATGGCTATCAATTTTGATCGTGTTGAGCGGAACACCAGCAACCCGTCCAAAATTGCACCCCCTGCAGAACCCACTGCAATCTGCTATCAATCCGCCAGCACAGAGAGAGTCGCTGTAGAGCTGAAACAGATTGGGTTTGAGTGGGTGACAGTCCCTGCGGGTGAGTTTTTGATGGGAAGCAGTGATTCTAACGATGAGAAGCCGATCCACCAGGTGTATCTGTCTGCATACCAAATTGCCAGACACCCTGTGACAAATGCGCAGTATGAAGTTTTTGTGAAGGCGACATCGCACGAGGTGCCGTCGCACTGGGAAGGCGGGAAGATTCCGACGGGCAAAGAGAACCACCCTGTGGTGAATGTCACGTGGAAGGACGCCCAGTCATTTTGTGCGTGGGCGGGCGGGCGCCTGCCGACCGAGGCGGAGTGGGAGAAAGCGGCACGCGGCACGGATGGGCGGAAGTATCCGTGGGGCAACGAGCCGCCAACGATGGAACTGTGCAATTTCAATAACAATGTGGGCGACACGACGCCGGTAGGCCAGTATCCGAAGGGTGCCAGCCCGTACGGAGTGATGGACATGGCGGGCAATGTATGGGAGTGGGTGAACGACTGGTACGACGACAGCTACTACAGCGTGTCACCCAGCAACAACCCCAAGGGACCAGCGACGGGAACGTACCGTATGCTGCGGAGCGGGTCGTGCAACGGCAGCGACTACGGCGTGCGCTCCGCCAACCGGGGTGACAGCATTCCC
>CAIOHJ010000053.1 GCA_903858085.1 uncultured Chloroflexota bacterium | reverse complement strand
CCGACGCCACCGATCAGATAGATCATGCCTGTGTTGTGGTGGGGGTCAAAGAGCATGCCGCCGAGCAGCCCATGTGCATCGCCCAGATGGCCCCAAGCGGGCCTGGGGTGGTTGCCAGCCAGGCGGTCGGAGCGGCCATGGCCATCGGCGGGCGAACCAGTGAAGTGGTGCAACCCCAGTCCCCAGGCGCGCATCAACCCGCCGTAGGGGTCGCCGTTGCGCAGGGTGGGGTCGAAGCGCCATTCGACCCGCAGGATCTGTGCGACCGTAGCTGGCTGAAGGAGGGGGCGATGGTCTCCCTGCCCGGCGTTCAAAAAGACCTTCATCACTTCGACCAGCTCGCGCGCTGAAATCCGGAGCCCTCCCTGGGGGGAGAAGAGGGTGCCGTTGCTGCCGGGCTGGTACTGTTCAAGCTCGTGGGGGGCAGGGAAGGGCGGGGTGCTGGCCAGGTCATCGATCTGGGGGATCCAGGGCCCCTCTGGGGTCCAGATCTCTGCCTGTCGGCGACGGTAGAGGGGAGCCAGCTGGCTGAGGGCATCAGCGCTCAACGCCGACACGTTGAAAGAAGCCTCGACCCCCAGCCTGGCCAGCAGATGGTGGGCGACATAGCGGTCGAAGCGTTCGCCGCTCACTTTTTCGATCACTGTGCCCAGCAGACCGAAGCCGAGGTTGCAGTAGGTGAAGAAGCGACCGGGGGCCAGGTCGAGCTCTGGGTGTGGGGCGGAGACATGGGCGCTGCTGGCTGCGCCAGGGCGGTCAGCGGCCAGCACGCTGGCCAGTGTGCTGGTGGGGGAGAAGAGATAACTTTCCCCATCGCGCAGCGAGGAGGTGTGGGTGAGGAGCATCCGGGCTGTGATGGGAATGGCTGGCCAGTGTGGGTTGTACAAAGGCCAGCCGAGGAGTGTGCTGAGGTCGGCGTCGAGGTCGAGGCGGTTTTGCTCGACCAACTGCATGGTGGCCAGCGCGGTGACAGTCTTGGAGAGAGAGGCTACCCGAAACCGTGTGGTCGGTGTGACCGGAAGCGAACGTGCTGGTGCTTGGGGGTCGATCCGCCGCTGGCCGAAGTAGCCCTCATAGCAGATCTGCCCTTGCCTGTAGACCACGACAGCCACTCCAGAGAGGGGCGCGCCGGGTGTTGTCAGCAGGGAAGTCAGATACTTGTCCAGTTCATGCATAGGAACTCTCAACTTTTGCAGAGCAGCTGTGTAAAAAGAGCATCGTAGCGGGCTGCGACTTCCTGCCAGTCGAAGCGCTGGGCAAGAGAAGTACGCAGCCAGCCTGGGGCAGGGTGGGGGGCAGTGAGCCAGGCAGAGGCTTTGGCCAGCAGATCCGCTTCGTCCTGGTAGAGACAGCCAGCCTGGAGTGTCGGCGGGATCAACTCTGGGTAGCTGAGCCGGGCGGGCAGCAGGGGAAAGGCCCCGGCGGCGACCGCCTCCAGCACGCTGATGCCAAAAAATTCGTGGTCGGCGGTGCTGATGACGAGCTCTGCTTCCTGGAGCAGCTGCAGATAGGCAGCGCGCGAGGGAAGATAGCCCCACTGGACGATCGTGTCGTGCAGCCGCAGGCGGGCTGTTTCAAATTCGGCGGCGACCTGGCGAAAATTTTCGCCGGCCACAGCCAGTCGAAAGGCCAGATTGCGCTCGCGCAGCTGATAGAGCAGCTCGAAAAACCGGTCAGGCCTTTTGTCGTGTTCCCAGCGTTGGTTCCAGAGAATGAGCGGCGGCGGGGCAGCTGTCGTTCTGTGTCGTCTCTGTTGGGCCAGGGCTTGTAATTCGACACCGACCGGGCAGACCTGGCTGCGGGCCTGTACACGTTCGATCTGGGCCAGATGGTTGTAGTCGGGAAAGTGTTTGAGCAGATTGGGCAGCGCGTCAAACCAGGCTTTTTGGTGAAAGGCGCTGTTGAACAACACAGCGTCTGCAGCCAGCTGACTCAGCCAGTTGAACATCGCGTAGGTCAGGTCTCGCTTTTCTGCAGGACGCCAGGGATAGGTCAGCTGATTCTCGTGCATGTACAGCACGATGGGCAGCCGGCCAGGCAGCTGGCCGTGCAGCAGCCCCAACCAGACAGGCAGGTGGAGCATATCGGTTGCCAACACCAGGTCGGGGCTG
>CAIOHJ010000052.1 GCA_903858085.1 uncultured Chloroflexota bacterium | reverse complement strand
GCAGACGGCTATTTTGTGGCCATCAGCAACTACAACTGCCTTGGGCAGTATTCGCTGGCGGTGGCAGCCGACGCGTTGCAGCCGGTCATGCAGGCGCTGCAGCAGCTGCAGCCGCGCAAGGTCCTCGCCCTCCCAGTGTCAGGCCCCTGGCATAGCCAGCTGCTGGAGGACGCTACCTCTCCCTTCGCTGACTATCTGGAGCAGATCTTGCAGCATCTGCCGCAGATTCCTGTGGTGGACAACGTGACCGGCCAACTTCTGCCAGAAGCCTTGCCGGCTCTGCGCCGGCAGCTGGTGCAGCAGATCACGGCTCCAGTACGCTGGCAGCAGGGCATCGAAACCCTGATTGGGCTAGGGTGCAGGAATTTTGTCGAGATCGGCTACGGCAATCTGCTGACAAAATTCGGCTTTTTCATCGACCGTAGCTGCCAACATACAGCCTTCTACGCCTGACGTGGTGCTTTAGAAAAGCCGAATTTCTTGGCCAAAAGTTCTCCAGCTTGAAATTTTCGCTGCTCCCTTTCTCATCCAGGCCAGCACAGTCTCCAAGTTCAGCCGGAAGCTGTCGCTGAAGGATCCTTGGCTTTCGCAGTGAACAGTCGTTCCGGGTCGCGCTACTCACCGAACCAGCGTGCCCGGCGGCTGGTGGCGAACTCCAATTTGTCCCGCACCATTTGGAGTGACGGGGCGGTGAAGGTGCCAGTGGGTGTGGGGGCTGACAGGAAATTCACTTCAACGCGGCCAACGCGTTTGTCGCCGAACTCGATGTAACATGCGCCAATACCGTCAAAGGGTGGCGGCGGCTCCTCCCCGCGCACCTGCGCGATCAGTCTCTGCGCAACCACGCGTGCCGCGCCCTCGGCGAAGACGCCTGCCTTGGGCGTGCCCACACTGGTCACATCGCCGACTGCGTAGACGCCAGGGAAGCGCGTTTCCAGCGTGGCAGGGTTCACCGGAATCCAGCCGTTCTGCGCAAGTCCGCTCTCTTCCACCACCTGGGGTACCCGATGTTTGGGGATGCAGAGAAAGAAGTCACAGGGCAGATCGGTCTCGTCGATCAGCGTCACAACCTTGCGCTCTGGGTCATAGGCCTTGACGAGACGGTCGGCGATGTAGTTGATGCCGCGTTCGGCGAAGGCCTCGAGCAGTGCTTCCGATGTGGCCGGCGACGGCGGGATAGGGTGGCCAAAGGGCATGACCAGGGTGATTTTGCTCTGTTCGCGGAGTCCGCGTTCGGTGAGATAATCGTGCAACAGGAGCACCGACTCGCTGGGTGCAGGCGGGCACTTGAACGGAGTATCGGCCACACCGACCACCACGTGGCCACCGAGAAATGTCGGCAGATACTCCCGGAGGCGTTCAGCCCCTGCAAACGAGTAGAACTCGTAGCCGCCTTCCACAAGACCCGGCGTGGCGGTCAAATCGTAGTCGGCCCCCAGTCCCACCACAAGTATGTCTGCCTCGTATACATTGCTGTCGGTGGTTACAGAGCGTGCCTCGGGGTCGATGGCGATGATGTTTTCTCGGCGAAAGCGCACGCCCGGCTTGACGATGTTGCGGTAGAGCATCCGCGCTGCATCGGCCGTCTGGCGGCCGAACATGACCTCAAACTTGGAAAAGCCAATGAAGAACGACTCTTTCTTGTCGATCAGCGTGACTTCTACCTGCTCACCAAGCGTTTCGGACAGTGTGGTGCTAAGTTCCAGGCCGCCAAAGCCTGCCCCCAGCACGAGTACTCTTAGCCCCATGGAGACTCCTTCTGAATTGTCTGTTGTGACGCAACCCACAGTGTTACCCTGTGCTCAAGTACCCTGTGCTCAAGTACCCTGTGCTCAAGTACCCTGTGCTCAAGTACCCTGTGCTCAAGTACCCTGTGCTCAACGCGGTCGGCGCCGACATCTAGTAAGCTCATCTCGCCAGCCACCAGGCTGGCACACTCCTTCCATCGGAAATCACTGTGGGGCAGTATAGTCTATTGGGGTGTTCTCTGCAAAAACGCTGAGCAGAGGGTGACGATAGCGACGGAATCACCGCCCTGCGCCGCCAGCAGCCGTTCGATGCTGTCTTGCAGGCTGTCGACCACGACAGAGATTTTCATGGCTTGTACGACCCGCGCCCCGGCTCAGCTGTCAACGGGGAAGACGTCGTGGGGATCGAGGAGGTTGGCCCCGGGCGCAGGGGACACGGCGTAGATTGCCGGGTGGAGCCCGCTGCTCTGGTGGTACTGTTGCTGGACATGCTGGGCAAAGAGTGCACTCTCGGCAGGGTGTACCAACGCAACCATACAGCCCCCAAATCCTGCGCCAGCCTGTCGGCCAGCAATAAACCCAGGAGCTGCTCGCATCGCCGCCATCATTTGCGCCATAGCAGGGACACAGAGCTCGTACAGTTCACAGGCGCCGGCGTAGGAAGCAGCCCAGAGCTGGCCCAGCCTGGCGCAGTCTCCCTGCCGCAGCGCTGTCTCCATGGCCAACGCCCGCGCATTCTCCTCGACGATAAACCGACAGCGCCGGGCAATCACCGGCGGCAGCCCTGCCGCATAGGTGTCGAACGCTTCTACACCGACATCGCGCAGCGCACTCACGCCCGCAGCCATCCGCTGGATTCGCCGGACCCCCTCTTCGCATTGTGCCCGGCGTTCTGCATATTCCGTGCCCGAGAGGGTACGCTGCGCACGCGTGTCACAGACCATCACCTGCAGACCCGAGGAAATGGGCACATCCCGGCTGGAGAGCTGGCGGGCGTCCAGCAAGAGGGCACAGCCCGCCCGGCCGACCGCCGACGTGTACTGGTCCAGGATTCCACAGCCCACACCGACAAATTCATTTTCTGCGCGCTGGGCAAGCCGGGCCAGTGTCACGCTGTCGAGGGGCAGCCGACACATCCTTTCCAGCAGACGGGCAGTGGCCATCTCTAGCGCCGCCGAGGAACTCAACCCGCCGCCCAGCGGCACGGTGGTGTGCAGCACCCCGTCAAAGCCACACAGGGTAAAACCAGCTTCCTGCAAGACCTTGGCAACGCCGCTCACATAGTCCAGCCAGGGTGTCTGACGGCTGTGCTCGATCGCGCCGAGCACAAAACGGCCGCTCTCTCCCAGGTTGAGCGAGTGAATCTGGACAACCTCGTCGCTGCGCGGGCGTGCAGCAATCCAGGCGTCTCGATCGATGGTCATCGTCAGGATCCAGCCCTCGTTGTAGTCCGTGTGGCTGCCCATCAGGTCGACACGGCCAGGCGCCCGTGCCCAGAGGGTGGGCTGTGCACCGTAGCGCGCTTCAAATTCTGCCGCCAGCCAGTTTCTTCGTTCCACTCTGTCCATAGGTCTCAGGGGGTGTAAACAGACAACGCCGAGGAGCCGCTGCCCAGCTCGGCGAAGCCAGCCAGCAGAGCCTCCTCGTTTGCCATCAAAATATCGGACATCCTGCAGTGTGAAAGGGCCAGAAGTCGCATTGCCCGGCACACACGTTCTTTGCCTGTCAGCGGCATCGCCTTCTCCTTGTCGTCACAGCGCCCTGCCTTTGCTGCTGTCCAATCTGCTGGCCACAGAGCCCTCCTGCCTTCGCTGGGCGATCTGCTCAAAGGCGTGCCAGATTAAACTCCTTGACGGCGCTGGCTTTCCCAAGTGCCGTCTGCACCAGCTCGGGCCACCAGTTGACCTGCGCACCGTGCGATTCATAGGCATCCAGCAGAGTGGCCGTCTGCGAACGCAACGCCCACCCTCGCTCGACCGCCTCCTGGGGGCGCAGCGCCAGCCTGGGCAGCAGCCACTGCCGTCCGATCTGCACGTGCAGCACCTCGTCGGCCCAGTCATAATCCTGAATGTAGGCCGCCAGCCGGTCCTGGGCGTTGCGGCTGATCTCATACTCAAGCCGTTTGCCGCTGTTGCCCGGCATCAACTTTTGTTCGATTGCATAGAGCACCAGATGGGCGTCCTGCACGTTCAGAGAAAGCAGCCGAATGCTCATGCCAGGATGGATCGCAATCAAACGCTTCCAGTCGACGCCGAGCGCTTCAAAATAGACCGACCCCAGCATGGCATGGCGCACTTCATCCCAGAGCTGGCGGGTCATATCAACATAATACTGCCACGGTTCATCTGCAGCCTGCAAAATGATGCGGGCCATATATTCCGGGACATCCATTTCTACAATGCGCCGACACATCAACGCCAGTGTCCGTTCGTCGAGGGGGAGCTCTTCGTTCAAAGAAACCTGGCGCTGCGGGTTGACAAAATTCCAGCGCAGTGCAAACCGGTCATCCCGCCGCGGGAAAAAATCAGGGGGAGGGGGAGGCTGGGCAGCGGGCGGCGCTGCGGGCCGCGGCTGGTCCCCCATGATGCCCCCGGCAGCGTCCAAAAAGCGAGCCAGATGCTGTGCCCACTGCGCGGCGGTCTCGGCAGCACCGGGCGTTTGCAGCGCGGCAGCGATGGCCTCTTCTCCCCATTCGGCGGTCTCGGCGGCGTCGAGCAGGAGATGTTTGAGCAGGTAGGCAGTCGGGTAGTCGGCCACCGGGTTGACCGCTTGTGCGTGGCGGCGGTAGCTCTCAAGCAAAGCCGGGCGGACAACCCCGTAGAGCCCGACCAGCTTTTCCAGGATCGTGCGGGCCGACAACAGTTCGTCGAACAGACAGTCCAGTGCAGGGTCGGGGCTGACATCCATCCGCGGGGCCGGGCTGCGCATTTCGCTGATGCGGGTGCGCAAGGCATCGACATGGCGGGCATCCAAAAAAATGTGGAGGCCGAGCGCCTCTTTGAATTCCCACTGCGGGGTGGGTGCAAGCCAGTGCAGCGCAGTTTCCATTGTGCGCCGGGTGATCCAGGCGTAGCGCAGCATCCGTGCGACATTGGCCTCGACGTCGTAGCCGACATCGGCGGCCCGGCTGTAGGTCGCCAGCCCGGCCAGCGGGGGCAGTCCGGGGATGGCGGTCTCTGCAGCCGCCAACGCTGCAGCCGCCAACGCTGCGGTAGGCTCTTCTCTGGGCTGTGCTGCCAGCGGCAGGGTAGACATGAAGAACTCCTGACTTTGGAACAGTTTCAGAAACCGCTTTCAATTTTGATGCACTCTATCACTGCGGCGGCTGGCTGTCAAATTTCTGAAAAGAAGGGGCTTTTTCAGACTCTGCAGCGTGAGAGAGCGCGTTTCTGGAATTTTGTCCTCCAAACTGCATTTGACAGGCGCGCTTTGGCTGTGATAGAGTAAAACCGGTTTCGGAAAGTCCATCTGATCAAAAGTTGTTCATTGGCAGGCGTGCGTCGTGCAGTCCTGGCGCGGATCTGGCCAGCGTCTGCCTGGCAGGCCGATCGTTTTCATTTTATGTAGAGCCAAAGGAGAGGGCAGATGATGGAAAAGGGAAAAACCCAACTCAGCCGGCGGTCGTTTTTGCAGCTGAGCGGCGTGCTTGCCGGCGCAGCTGCGCTGGCAGCCTGTGCGCCAGCTGTCAGCACAGGGGGGCAGAGCGGGGCAGAGGAGCCCGCTGCGCAGAGCACGGCGTTGGAGATGTACACGCGCCTGACCAACAACGAACAGCTAGACACACTGTCGGCCAGGTACCAGGACACGCACGCCGGCTCCCAGCTCACGGTGTCGGCGTTTGACGGCCGCGACATGCTGACCAAACTGACGACAGCCATTGCCGGAGGATTGCCCCCCGACCTGGTGATGATCGACATTGCTTTCACCGCCCAGTTTGCAGACCGCAACGTCTTGATGGACATCGGCCCGATCGTGGACGAAGCCAACATGCGCGAGGATGCCTTCAAAGGCTACGACGTCGGCACCACCTGGAAAGGCAAGTACATCTCCTACCCGATGTGGTCTGACTGCTCCGCACTTTACTACAACAAAAAACTGATGGCCGACGCCGGGGTACCCTCTCTGGAAGGGCCCAAGAGCTGGACAGAGGTGGTCGAACAGGCGACAGCGGTTTCTGGGCTGGGCGAGGACATCTGGGGCTTCCTGACCAATGTCACCTCTTCGGGTGCCACCTGGTTCCTCTGGGCCCCCTTCATGTGGGCCGCAGGTGGACAAACCTTCAATGCCGATCTGACCGGCACCGAGTTCGACAGCCCGCCCGCTCTCTCGGCCGCCAAGCTCTGGGTGGACATGTACCTGGCCGGGCTTGCCCCCATCGAATGTGTCAGCGGGACCTGGGGCGACGTCGAAGGGCTCTTCACCAGCGGCAAGTCAGGCATGTTGCTCAGCGGTCCCTACATGGTCGGGCTGATGGCTGGCCAGTATCCTGAACTCGACTACGGCATCACCCTGATCCCAGGCCCCGAAGCCGGCGCCGCTTCTTCGTTTGTCGGCGGCGACGGCATGAGCATCATCGAGGCGACCAGGCAGAAAGATGCCGCCATCGAAGCGTTTCGCTGGATGACCGACGCTGCGCTGATGAAAGAGATCGCGATGGAGAACAACGGGACCTGGATCCAAGGCCTGCCCCCCCGCAATTCTGCGGCGGATGCCGAGTACCTGGAGAAATTCCCGAACTACGCCGTCTTCATCGACGCCCTCAAAGTCGGGACGTTGGTCAACCACCCGGCCATCTTTGAGATCGACAAACCGTTGAAACTGGCCTTTGAAAAGATGATGTTGGAACAGGTGGCTGTGGAGGATGCAATGGCCGAGCTCGACGCTGCAGGCGACGAAATCCTGCAGCGCTACAACTCGACCCAATGACCCTGCTGCTGACGCTGCCCTGGTTGGTCAACCAGCCAGGGCAGCGCCAGCGCCATCCTCTGTTTTTAAGGAGCAACTGCATGGTTTCTCTCTCTGTCCGGCTCCAGCGACTGCGCTACCGCCAGGCCTTCTGGGCTTGGGTCTTTTTGTCGCCCGGGCTGGTCTACTTTGCCATCTTTTTGATTTTGCCGGTGTTGGCGTCGGTCTACATCAGTTTCACCAACTGGGACATCTTGACGCCCCCCCGTTGGGTCGGAATGGCGAATTACACAGAACTGCTGCAAAACAGCACCATCCAGAGAGCCATTTTGAACACCTTTTATTACGCCGCTGTCACCATCCCGGTCACGATTGCGCTCGGTCTGCTGCTGGCTCTGGCGTTGAACCGAGCCTTCTTCGGGCGCACCTTTTTTCGAATCATCTACTATCTGCCGGTTGTGATCTCTGCGGCGGCAACGGCGCTGCTCTGGATGTGGATTTTTCAGTCCCAGGTGGGGTTGCTGAACCATCTGCTGGCGTGGGCCGGGCTGCCCAAACAGAGCTGGCTGGTCAGCCCGCTCTATGCGATGCCTGTGATCATGTGGACCGGCATCTGGCAGAGCCTCGGCTGGTCGGTGGTGGTCTTTCTGGCAGGGCTGCAAAACATCTCCGAGATGTACTACGAGGCCGCCAAGATCGACGGCGCCGACAGCGGCCAGCTGTTTCGCTACATCACCTGGCCGCTGCTGGCCCCGACGACCCTGTTTGTGCTGGTCATTTTGATCATCGGTTCGCTGCAGGTCTTTGGCACCGTGTTGATCATGACCGACGGCGGCCCCCTGAATTCGACAACGGTGATCGTTCACCAGGTCTATATCAACGCCTTTCAATATCTGCGCATGGGCTACGGGAGTGCGCTGGGGATCATTTTGTTTCTTTTCATCCTGCTTCTGGCGCTGACCAACCTTCGACTTTTTGGCAGCAGCACAGCCCACTGAAGCCGGCCACACCCAGCGGCTTTCCCATGCAATTCAACCGACCCGTCACGAGCTACCTATGAGCCAACGCACATCTCCGCCCCTTTTCCCCCCTTCTGTCGGCAACCGACGGCGTCGAGCCAGAGCGTGGAACCCCTCGCTGTCGCTGATTGTGGGGGCTCTGACCCTCGGTGCGGTCATTTTTATGCTGCCTTTTCTCTGGATGGTGCTGACCTCGCTCAAGAGCGACCGTCAGGTGCGCACCATCCCCTTGCTCCTCTGGCCCGACCCTCTGCTGGTCGAACCCTACGTGCGCGCCTGGGTCGGCGCCAACTTCAGCCAGTACACCCTCAACAGCCTGATCGTCTCCACAGCCGCAGCGACCGTCAATGCATTTCTCAGCGCGCTGATGGGCTATACCCTGGCGCGGCTGCGCTTTCGCGGCCGCGAGGTGGTCTTCACCTTGATCTTGAGCACGCTGATGGTGCCGGTGCAGATTGCCTTCATCCCCATGTTTCTGATCGTGGCCCGGATGCCCTTGCTGGGCGGCAACGACCTGCTGGGCCAGGGGGGGAGTGGACTGCTGGACACCTATGCGGGCCTGCTGGCCCCACATGTCATCACAGCCTTCGGCATCTTTCTGCTGCGCCAGTTCATGTTGGGCTTCCCCACCGATCTGGAAGATGCTGCCCGCGTGGACGGAGCCTCCGAGTTCATGATTTTTTGGCGGATCATGCTGCCACTTTCCGTGCCAGCCCTGATCACCCTCTTTCTGCTGCACTTCACCGGGGTCTGGAACGACCTGCTTTGGCCACTTGTGGTGACCAACAGCGAATCGATGCGGACCCTGCCGCTCGGCCTGTCGCAGCTGCGCGGAACCCTCTACACCGAGTGGAACATGGTGATGGCCGGCACCGCCATCAGCGTCATCCCAACCATCATCATTTTTATCATCGGCCAGCGCTACTTTCAACGCAGCATTGCCATTACCGGCCTCAAATAAACGTTTTGTTCGATCTCAGCCTCTGAACAGCCTGCAACACCACCCAAGGATCCAAGTATGTCTTCTACTGCCAGCTACCCGATCGCCCCTCTGCCCTTCACCGCTGTCACGATCGACGACGCTTTCTGGTCTCCTCGCATCGAAACCAACCGCACGGTCACCGTCCCCTACGATTTCGCCAAATGCGAAGAGACCGGGCGAATCGCCAACTTTGCCCGCGCGGCAGGCCGCCAGGAAGGCGCACACGAGGGGATCTTTTTCAACGATTCCGACGTGTTCAAGGTGATTGAAGGAGCCGCCTATTCGCTGATGCTGCATCCCGATGGTGCGCTCGACGCGTATCTGGACCAGCTGATCGACGTGATTGGGGCAGCCCAGGAAGCGGACGGCTACCTCTACACAGCCCGCACCATCGCCGAGCGCAACGCCACGCCAGAGGCGCTCCCCCCCGACCGCGAGGGGGCTGTCCGCTGGTCCAACCTGAAGGTCAGCCACGAACTGTACAATGTCGGCCATCTTTACGAAGCGGCGGCCGCCCATTTTCAAGCCACGGGCAAGCGAACCCTGCTGCAGATTGCACTCAAAAATGCCGACCACATCGACAGCGTCTTCGGCCCCGGCAGGCTTCGTGCTGTGCCCGGCCATCAGGAGATCGAGATCGGGCTGGTCAAGCTCTTTTTGGTGACAGGCGAAGAACGCTATCTCACGCTGGCCAGCTTTTTTCTCGACGAGCGCGGCCGGGCCGACGGCCATGAACTCTACGGTGCCTACGCACAGGATCACCTGCCGGTCGTCGAACAGCAGACCGCAACCGGGCACGCAGTCCGCGCCGGCTACATGTATACTGCGATGGCCGACGTCGCCGCGCTGACTGGCCAACAGCCCTACATCGACGCCATCGACCGCATCTGGGAGGATGTTGTCAACAGCAAGCTGTACCTCACCGGCGGCATCGGGGCCCGCCATGAAGGAGAAGCCTTTGGGGAAGCCTACGAGTTGCCCAACCGAACCGCCTACAACGAAACCTGTGCCGCGATCGCCAATGTTTTTTGGAATCAACGCCTCTTCCAGCTGCACGGCCACGCCAGGTACATCGACGTGCTCGAACGCTCCTTGTACAACGGCTTCCTCTCCGGGGTCGACTTCAGCGGGGACCGTTTTTTCTATGTCAACCCACTCGAATTTGACGGCACCTATTCGTTCAACCGAGACGATTCCCGTGAGCGCCTGCCCTGGTTCAATTGCTCCTGCTGCCCGACCAATGTGGTGCGCCTCTTTCCCTCGCTGGGAGGCTATCTCTACGCACAGCAGGGACAGAAGCTCTTTGTCAACCTGTTTGTCGCCAGCCACGCCACCACCCAGATCGACGGCCATACGGTCCGGATCGCCCAGCAGACACACTACCCGTGGGAAGGAACAGTCCAGATCAGGGTCGATCCGGATGTAGCCGCCCGCTTCACACTCTGTCTGCGGATCCCCGGCTGGGCCCAAGAGGAGCCACTCCCGGGCTTGCTCTATCGATTCAGCTCCTCGGAACCCACCCAGCCTGTGTTGACGGTGAACGGACGCCCGGAACCGATCCAGATCCAGAACGGCTACGCGCTGTTGGAGCGTCTGTGGCAGCCTGGCGACGTCGTCGAGCTGCTGCTGCCCCTTCCGGTTCGCTGTGTCGAAACCCACGAAGCGGTCGTCGAGAACCGCAACAGCGTGGCCGTGACCCGAGGCCCGCTCGTCTACTGCCTGGAAGGGATCGACAACCAAGGCAGGGCGTGTGGGCGCAGCCTGGCCGCCGACGCGGTCTTCGACAGCAGCTGGAGGCCGGATCTGCTGCAGGGTGTCGTGACCGTGCACGCCCGCTCGGGTTTGGAAGAGCTCATCTTTGTGCCCTATTATGCTTGGGGGCACCGTGGGACAGGGGAGATGGCCGTCTGGCTGCAGCGATAGGCGGCGCGGCGAGCAGGCGACGGTGCCTGCACCACAGCTGCTGCGGAATCGGCGTCCCCACGGACCTGTGAAGGGCTCTTTCTATGTCGCGCACGACGATCGACGAAGTGGCCAAAGCGGCCGGCGTCTCCAAAGCCACGGTCAGCCGGGTGTTGAGTGGAAACCACAAACATCTCCGTACCAGCACGCGGCTTCGTGTCGAAAAGGCGATCCAGGCGCTGAACTTTCGGCCGAGCAGCGTGGCGCGCAGCTTGACCTCCAAACGGACGCACACCGTCGGCGTGCTGGTGGCAGACATCAGCAACCCATTCTACCCGGATGTCTTTCACGGCATTGAGGACAGCGCGCTGAAAGAGGGCTACAGTGTCTTTCTGTGCAATACCAACTACGACCTGGCGCGCGGGAAACACTATATTCAGTCGCTCATCGACAAACGTGTCGACGGCGTGCTGATCATGACCAGCAGCTTCTCACAGGAATGGTTGGTAGAGCTGGAACGCAGCAACGTACCGGTCATTCTCCTGGACTGGGAGGTACAGACGCGCGGACACAATGTGAGCACGATTGCCGTTGATTTCCAAAGGGGCATCCAGGCTGCGGTGGAACATCTGGTTCAGTGGGGGCATCGTCGCTTTGCGCACGTGGGGGGCCCTCCCCATCTTCAGACCAGCAAAGACCGTCGCACTGCTTTTCTCCAGGCCGTCGCTGCGCATGGCATCGACCCGGCGACCGTGCCGGTGATCGACGGCAATCTGCGCATCGACGGTGGAAGGCAGGCCATGCACGAACTGCTCTCCCTGCCCGAGCTGCCAACCGCACTCTTTGCCGCCAATGACCTGACCGCTCTCGGGATTTTGCTCGAAACACGCGCACACGGCATCGCTGTCCCCGAGCAGCTGTCGGTGCTCGGATTGGACGACATCTGGCTTGCAGCCCAGAGTGACCCTCCCCTGACCACCGTCGCGCTGCCCCGCTATGAGATCGGCCAGCTGGCCATGCGTCTGCTCTTCGAGCTGCTGGAGAAACCGCGCGCCGACTACATCGAAGTGGTCTCCACCCTGGTACGCACCACGCTCGTCGTCAGAGGGTCGACCGGCCCTGCCCCGACCGGAGAAGCGCCTGTACGCGTGGGCTGACCTTCCAGGGCACTCGCTGCAACCAGCGCGCCAAACAGTGCTCTCGATTCTTCGGTCTGCAGCAGCGCCTCTGGGTGCCACTGGACGGCCAGGGCAAAGGGATGTTCGGGGATCTCGGCGGCCTCGACGATGCCGTCGGCCGCACGGGCGACAGCCCGCAGCGCAGGCGCCATCGTCCGGCAGGCCTGGTGATGCAGGCTGTTGACCTGTACGGTGGTCTTGCCGAGAAGAGCCGCCAGCAGGCTCTCTGGCTCGACAAAGATTTCATGCGCCAGAAAGTTGTGGGGATGGTCGGGAGAACAGGCGTGTTGCATCGCGCCGTCGTGCTGGCTGACATCCTGGTAAAGGGAACCGCCGCACGCGACGTTGAGCAGCTGCAGACCACGGCAGATCCCCAAAAGCGGCTTGCGTTCGGCCAGCGCCCAGCCTGCCAGCAGCAACTCCGTTCGGTCGCGCTGCTCGTCGACGCCGCCTAGGTGCAGAGTCGGCCTTTCACCGTAGCAAGCCGGGTCCACATCGCCGCCGCCAGAGAAGATCACCCCATCCATGTTGGAAAATTGTGCGTACAACAGGGCCTCCTCCAGCCCTGTTGCGATCCAAAGAGGGACGCCCCCCGCCGCAACGACACCGGCTGCGATCTGGCTGACCAGCTGGTCGAGTTCCTCTCGATCGGGAGAGGTGTGCGGGTGTAAGGTGATTCCAATGGTGGTCATCGGCTTTTGCTCCGGCGAAAATCTGGGTTCTAAATTTTTTCTGTAACAGTATACAATAGGAGGCAGGGCTTTGGGCATCGGCAGCCCGCCCCGGAAAGCCTGCCAGTTCGGTGAAAAAAGGCCCGGCCAGGGCGCGCTGGGCGAAGATATTCGCAGCCAGGAGCACAGATGCCACGACCACTGTTTGGCAACAGCCGTCCACGCGCCACCGTGTGGGTATTTACCTTCGGACTCTGTCTCCTCTTGGGGGGCCTGCTCTGGCTGGTGCCCCAGCCGGTTGCCGCACAAGGGGCATGTTACGAACCTGGCGCGCTGCGCATTGTGATGTCCT
>CAIOHJ010000051.1 GCA_903858085.1 uncultured Chloroflexota bacterium | reverse complement strand
TGCTCGTTGTGCCAGCTGCCTACATAGTAGCGGCAGCCCAGTTCATGGCTGATGCCCATCAGCACCCATTTGTCTCCCAGCGGAAAAAAATCGGGACAGGAGAGATCTTCGCTCAGGCTGACGCCTTCTACGCCGTGGGCGAAGAGGTCGCCGACATAGGACCAGCGGTCGAGCTGTTGCGCCTTGAAGACGGCCGGGCGTTTGCCGCCAAAGATGGCGTAGTAGGTATCTCCCTCCAGCCAACCGTGTGGATCCCAGGAGGCGTAGGGCAGCTGGGCCGCTTCACGCCAGACATCTTTGTTTTCGACCGGAACAATCGGGTTGCCGGGCAGTTTTTGCCAGCTATCGAGTTCAGGGTCGGCGCTGGTCGCGATGCAATTGCCCGTTTTGACCCCATGATAGAGCATGGTTGCTTCGCCCTGTTTGTTGACAAAACAGTTGCCGCTGAAGATCCCCTCTTCAGGGCTGTCTGGGGTAGGGAACAGAGAGGGTGGATGGTGCCGC
This sequence comes from uncultured Chloroflexota bacterium, assembly GCA_903858085.1. Taxonomy (GTDB): domain Bacteria; phylum Chloroflexota; class Anaerolineae; order Caldilineales; family Caldilineaceae; genus Caldilinea. The sequence continues at coordinate 2,048 of CAIOHJ010000051.1, read as the reverse complement.
CAGTGCAGCAGATCCAGGCTGGAGAGATGGCCCCAGCAATGCACTCCCTGCTCCTGGTAGAGGTACCCCAGGTGGTAGCGGCCATTCCAGAAGACTGCGCCGTTGGGGTCTGCGGGCATGGCATAATCTTCTGGCACGACAAAGTGATAGGTCGGCCGATAGCGGTCTTTGAGCAGATGCAGACGGAGCGCACGGGCAGCTTGGATGGTTTCAGATGTAATTGTCATTGGTCCATTGTAGCAGCCCATCGCGCGTGCTGCAAACCTGCAAACCTGGAACGACCGTGCAGTGTTGGCGCCGCTCTGGGGCGATGATAGAATGCAGAGGGCGTGCTGTCAAAATATTTTTTGTAACAGGGGAGAGGCTATGGGCGACTATGTACGGATGGGGATTGTCGGTGCAGGCAGCATTGCGCTGCGCGGGCACTTTCCACACCTGACGTTGGACGATGTGCGCGACCGTGTGCGCATTACGGCGGTGTGCGACCCGGTGCTGGAACGGGCGCAGGCTGCCGCGGCCAAATATGGGGTGCCAGCAGCCTACGCCACGGTGGAGGAGCTGCTGGAGGCTGGGGAGGTCGATGCGGTGTCGATCTGCTCCCCGATCGGTGTGCATTACGAGCAGGGGATGCTCGCTGTCGCGCACGGTGTGCATGTCCATTTCAACAAAAGCATGACCACCACGGTCGACGAAGCCGACCGGCTGATCGCCGCTGCCCACGCTGCGGGTGTCAAGCTGGTCGCTTCTCCGGGGGAAATGCTGCGCCCGCGCCACCAGCGGATCAAGCAGCTGGTCGCCGAGGGGGCGCTGGGGCGTCTGACCTGGGCTGTCACGGGGTCTGCCTTTGGCACCTACCACGAAGATGAAGACTCGGTGCGCAGCGGCAACGACCCGTTGACCAATATCAACCCGGCCTGGTATTTCCGCCGTCCGGGTGGGGGGCCTCTTTACGACATGACTGTCTACGGGCTGCATGCGATGACCGGAATTTTGGGGCCGGCCAGGCGTGTGACTGCGTTTTCCGGCGTGCGGGTCCACGAACGTGAATTTCGCGGGCAGTTGCTGCCGACCGACATGGACGACAACACGTTGATGGTGCTGGATTTTGGCGATTCTTTTTTTGCCTTTGTCTACGGCGTACCTGCCGGCAGCCTGCCCAATCTGGGACGCCCGCTGATCTTTGGCACCGGAGGGGTGATCAACGGCTCTGTCCTCAACGGCCAACCGATCGAGTACCCGGGGATGGAGCTGGACGCTGCGTTTGGGCTGAACGGTTCGCTGCCCCATGTGGTAGGCGTGCATCGCACGATGGAAGAGGCGCACGTCTACGAAGATGTCATGCAGCTGGTCGACTGGATTTTGGAGGGGCGGCCCACGGTGGCGACGGCGGAGCATGCGCGCCATGTGGTCGAAATTTTTGACGCTGCCTATCGCTCGGCTGCCACTGGCCAGGCTCAGGATCTGCGCACAACCTTCTGAGTCGGCCCGCTTGGGCAGCGTCGTTTCACGAGGCCTGCTTTTCAGGGCGCTCTATCGGTCTGCTGGCTTTCACTGATTTTGGCAGCTCTGAAACATTTTGCAGCTGGCAGACGTATGGGTAGCGTGGCAGGTTGCTGGTGCAGGAACCGCTGGGCAGCGGCTCTGGCTGGACGAGATGCACAGCTCCGCCCCAGGAATGGACAAAGCAAAGGGCGATGCAGAAAAGGGCGATGCAGCAAAGGGCGATGCAGCAAAGGGCGATGCAGAAAAGGCGACAGGGCAGGTGGGGCGCAGGATGGGGGGTGTTGTGGGTGGTTGTTGGTTTGCTGCTGCCTGCAGCCCCCCTGGTTGCTGCGCCAGCCAGGGGGGCCCTTGCAGAGGACGCGCTGCAAAATTGCAGTGACCTCTCCGAGGAGGCGCTGCAAGATGCGTTGAATCGGCTTTCTCAGCAAATTTTTGCCGATCAGCTGGCCGAGATCGACCTGACGGCGGTCGTGGCGCAGCAATGGGTTGCAGTTGGGATGGATCGCACGCTGCAGAGTGCTGTGGCCACAGCGGTGGAGCGGGTG
>CAIOHJ010000050.1 GCA_903858085.1 uncultured Chloroflexota bacterium | reverse complement strand
TCCAATCATCTGATCTGGCCTCCCCAGGTGCGCCATCTGCCAGCCACAGCCGTCTACGCGCTCGATCTGCCTGGCCATGGGGCGTCGCCCTTGCCGGCCTGTGCTTCGATCAGTGCCTACAGCGAAGTGGTGCGCGACTTTGTCGACGCGCTGGAACTGCCGTGGTTTGTGCTGGCTGGCCACTCGTTGGGGGGGGCCATCGCCTTGGACTTTGCCACTGCCTACAGCCACCGTCTGGCGGGCATCGCCGTGATCGGGGCTGGGGCGCGCATGAGGGTCTCTCCGGCGTTGCTCTCTGGCGTTCTTCACGACTACTGGGGCACGACCGCCCAGATCGTCGAGGCCTCCTATCACCCTGCGACCCCCCCGGAAGAAAAGGACCGCTATCTGCACCATCTGCGCGAGCATGACGCCCAGACCCTCTACAACGATTTTGCTGTCGTGGAAGCGTTCGACATCCGCAGCCGGCTTGCCCAGCTGGGCACGTCGACGCTCATTCTTTGTGGCGAGCAGGACCGCATGACGCCTCCTCAGCTCAGCCAGGCGCTGCACGCAGCGATCCCAGGCAGCCAGCTCTGTCTGGTCGCCGAGGCAGGACACAATGTGCTGCTCGAACAGCCTGGGGTTGTCTCAGCCCAGATTGACCGTTTTTTGGAAGAGCTGGCCAGGACAGCTTGAGGCAGCGGGCGCGGCTCAGACCGACGACCCGCCGCGCCCGCTGCCCAGGCGGTGCCAGGCTGCCACCACAGCCACTGTGACCACCGCTGACAGCACCGCTTCGAAGACAACCTGCGGGATCACGCTGACCAGCACCTCGGCTGTAAAGACCTGCAGCCCGATGGCAAAACCGAGCACCAGCACAGAATTGGCCAGCGAACCGGCCACACCGGCTGCGGCAAGGGCCACGATCGGGCTGCCGCGACGCAGCGCTCGATAGACCAGCCAGGCGGCAGGCCCGATCAGCAGGCGAGGCAGCAAAATGATCACGATCGCTGCCAGCCATCCCTGCCAGAGAGGTGCCGCTGCGTAGGCCGGTGCAGACAACACGACGCTTGCGAATTTGACCAGCGAGTCGACCCCAAACACCAGCCCGACCAACGCCCCGACCGCTGGCCCCTCCAGCACAGCCCCGATGATCGGCGGCACCTGCAGAATGGTCGCCGAGGCAGTCACATTCGGAACCGGGAAGTATCCCAGCCCGGTCAAAGACAGCACGGCGGAAATGGCAATCAGCACGCCGGCCACCACGATACTGCGGGTCGAAATTGTCATCACTCTCTCCTCACATCCTGATACGGACCAAACACATACAGCCAGCAAAGATAACGCAAAGCCACAGCCCCGTCAACTGTGGCTGATCGACGCAGGGCGGACAAAGAGTCTGAAGAACTGTTATACAATTTCTTGTTTGGTATGATATTCTTTGCTGAGGGCTCTCTGCTGGCGCACATTGCAAGTCAGCACCCCCTATTTAAGCAGTTCACCCAAGGATTCGACCAGCTGCTGTGCCGACAAAAGTGACCCACTCCCTCTCTGCGAATGCGGTGCCATCTACAACCGTCACACCAATTTTCGATCTGGTGCCCGGCGCTGCCGCCATTCTGGACAACGTTGCAGAGGGCAGGCTTGCGGATCTGCGCGCGTATCAGCTGCGGTTGATGGCGTTGCAGCTGGGGCTGGTCGCTGGCTTCGATGAGCTGTTGGCGCTGGATGCCATCGACTTTACCCCCTTCGACTACCAGATTCGAGCGGCGCGCACGGTTCTGCGCCGTTTTCGTGGACGGGGGTTGCTCAGCGACGAGGTCGGTTTGGGCAAGACCATCGAGGCTGGGCTGGTGCTCAAGGAATATCTGCTGCGTCAGATGGTGCAGCGTGTGCTCATCCTCACCCCGTCGGGGCTGGTCGAGCAATGGAACGAGGAGTTGGCGTCCAAGTTCAAGATTACCGAATTTGTCACGTACAACGACGAACGCTTTCGCCAGCAAGGGGCAGAAGCCTGGCTTCATTTCCCCTATGTAATTGCATCGATGGCTACGGCGCGGCGCCCCGAGCATCGTGAAAAAATCACAGCGGCGCTGTACGACCTGGTGATTGTAGACGAAGCGCATCATCTCAAAAATCGTACCTCGGTGACGTGGAAGCTGGTCAACGAGTTGCAAAAGCGCTACATTCTGCTGTTGACCGCCACGCCGGTCCAGAACAGCCTGGCTGAGCTGTACAACTTGGTGACGGTGCTCAAGCCAGGACAGCTGAAAAGTCCCAAAGAATTTCAAAGAGAATTTGTCGTGCGTGGGGACCCACGTCTGCCCAAAAATCGTGGCCTGCTGCGTGATCTGTTGAGCGACGTGATGGTGCGCCACTCGCGCAGCCAGATCCATCTGCAATTGCCCCCGCGCCGGGCCCACACTGTGCGGATTGTCCTACACGCCGACGAACGGCAAATCTACGATGCCATCGTCGACCTGGGGCGTCGCATGCTGAGCGACGAAGCGATCTCTGGCGCCCATCGCTGGGGCGTGCGCACGCTGTTGTTGGAAACTGGAAGCAGTGTTGCTGCCACGCGCACAACGCTGCGTTCGCTGGCTGAGGTGAAAGGGCTCGGCACCTATCGCAGCGAACTGTTGAGACTGGCAGAAGAGGCGGATGTTGTTCGGACAACCGCCAAAGCCGACGCGCTGCGCAAGCTGCTGGATGCGCAGCTTGCCGCCGGAGCCGGGCAGGGGAAGGTCGTGATCTTTACCCAGTTTCGCGCCACACAAGATCTGTTGGCAGAGCAGATGCAGGGGTGGGGCGTCGACTTTACGCTGTATCACGGCGGGCTGACCGCGGCACAGAAGGATCAGGCCATCCGCGCATTCAGCGAAAAGACAGATGTGCTGCTCTCGACCGAGGCTGCTGGCGAGGGACGCAACCTCCAGTTCTGCCGTGTGCTTGTCAACTTCGACCTGCCTTGGAACCCGCAGCGAATCGAACAGCGCGTTGGGCGCATCCACCGTATCGGCCAGAAATTGCCGGTGGACATTTTCAACCTGGCCGCACAGGGCACCCTCGAGGAGTATGTGCTCGACATTCTCGACCGCAAGCTCAATATGTTTGAGTTGGTCATCGGTGAAATGGATCTCATCCTGGGGCAGCTGTCCGATGAGCGCGATTTCGAGGAAATCGTCCTCGAAATTTGGCGCCAGGCGCAAAGTACAGCGGATCTGTCCATGAAGATGGGTGATCTGGGCGACGCGCTGGTCAAGGCACGCACCGCCTACCAGGAGATGAAAGAGTACGACGAAGCCTTGTTTGGCGAAGACTTCAGCACAGAATAAAAAGCGGCGATGAGCGATCTCCACCACGAACGTTTTGATTTGGGGCGCTTTGTGCTCGATTTTTTGGAGCAACAAGGCAGCGTTGTGGCGCCGCCTGCGTTTGGCGTCTACGAGGTGCTGCTGCCCGAAGAAATGGCTGCACGGCTGGGCGTAGAGGACTCGCTCCATCTGCGTTTCGACATGGAGCCCACCGCGGGGGGCGTTGAGACCGCGTTGGCGTTGAGCGTCCATCACCCGATTGTCGACAAGATCGCGAACCTGGTGGCGCAGCAGCCGGCCTGTGCAGCCGGGTATATCAACCATGTGCGGCTGGACAAACGTGGGCTGGTGGAGCTGGCACACAAACAGGTTCGCCTGCCCAATGCCCGTCTCGACCTCGTCCCCAAGATGCAGGAGCGGAGCGAACAGCACCACTACCTGCAGTTCAATTTCAAGGCGACGATCCTGAGCGAGGAGAAGCAGGAGGAGGTGGTCAGTGTGATGATGGATGTTCAGGCGGGCCATGCAGTGTCCGAACGCCGCCATCTGGATCTGCTCACTTTGGTAGAGCCAGAGACTCGCTTCAGCGGTTTTCCGCTGGCACCGTTGCGCTGGGGTACTGGCGGCGAGCCGTTGACTGCCCAGGCGTTGCACGAACTGCTGCTACGCGCCGAGCTCTCCGCGCGCGCCAGCCTGGCGCAGCGGTTGGCAGCGCTGGCGGAGCGCATGGCGCATCACCTGACGCTCGACCTGGCACGGCTCGAAGAATACTACAACGAATTGGGGGCCGACCTGCGCAAACGCCAGGCCCGCGTCGACCCGGCAGAGCTGGCGCGCCACCAAGAGTTTGAAGACAAGCTGGCCATGCTCAAGACGGAACAGCGCGCCAAGGCCGACGATGTGCGCGGACGTTACGGGCTGCGCGTCGAACTGGCGCTGGTCAACACCTTGCTCGTTGCCCAGCCCAAAGTAACGCTTCCCGTGAGCATCAGCAACCGCACGACCACGATCCAACGGACAATCGTCTGGGATCCGTTGATGCATCGGCTGGAAATGCTGGTGTGCGACGTCTGTGGGCAGCCGGGGGAGAGCCTGCAGCTTTGCAGCGGCGGCCATCTGGTCCACGAAGCGTGCCTGGCCCCCCAGTGCATCGACTGCAAACGTGTTTTCTGCCAGCAGTGTGCCGCTGCGATCAAAGGCTGTGCGGTCTGCGGTCGCCCTGTCTGCCGCCACAGTTTGATCGACTGCCCAACCTGCGG
>CAIOHJ010000049.1 GCA_903858085.1 uncultured Chloroflexota bacterium | reverse complement strand
GAATCGTTTCGGGATTGAATCCACTCAACATGATTGCCTGCCTGTTTGTTCTCTTGCCGTTTCAATGCTGGCTATTCTCCCATCTATAGCATAGATTTCGCATATGCGCGGCGCTAGCGTTTTGTTGACAATGTCATACCACGAACTATTGAGAAGATACGGCTTTTCTTTAATCAGTACTCAATCCGTGGTAAAATCGCTCCAATGAATCACACTGACTATAGTGAACCCAGAAAAAGCGTGGCTGCCAGCCGCAAAGTCCAACCAAGAACCTGCTCGACCGCTTACAGCGGCATCAGGCCGGCGTGCTGGCATTTATGTGCGATTTTCATGCGCCGTTCGACAACAATCAGGCCGAACGCAATCTGCGCAGAATGAAGGTCAAGCAGAAGGGCTCAGGCTGTTTTCGCTCGGCAGCCGGCGCCAACTCATTCTGCCAAACCCGCGGCTCTCTCAGCCGCACGAAAAAACGACCAGCGCGTGTTCGACTCGTTCCATTTGGCTCTGCTCGGCACGTCCTTCGTTCCTACTTGCATCACTGATCGTGCCCCGCCAGTAGCCTGAGCAGTTACGGTAGGGTTGTTTTTGGCAGGGCTGGCCAGGCCGACCTGTGTGCCAACGGGTGGCATCCAGCGTCGCCGGCTGTTTTGCATAGAGTGTTGTGCAACTACATTTCAAAAGGAGTAAGTATGTCTAGCAAACGAGTGAGCATATTGCTCAGCCTGCTTGTGCTGTTCAGCCTGCTGATCAGCGCATGTGGTGGGGCGGCAACTCCGGCGCCGGCAGCGCCGGCCGCTGATGAAGCGGCGCCGACCGAGGCTGCTGCGGCCGAAGCCGCACCGGCAGAGGCAACCGAAGCGCCGGCCGAAGAGGCTGTGTCCGAGGCTCCTGCTGCCGCAGAAGGCGACGTTGCGCTCCGCTGGCGCACGCGCCCAGACAACCAGGAAGAAGCCGGTGTCTATCAGAGCATCAGCGACGAGATCGATGCCAGGCTGGAAGGGATCGGCCTGGCCTATGAGCCGGGTGGCAGCGAGGGCGCCTCTTACCAGGATCAGCTCAAGACCGAGATCGCCAATGGCACCGCTCCTGACGTCTTCTGGATTCCGGGCACTGATGTCGCGGACTTTGCCAAGCGCGGCCTGATCCTAAATCTGGCGGGGCAGGCTGCCAGCACGGAAGGCTACAGCAACGACGATTTCTATGCCGGGCCGATGGACTTTCTGACCTACAACCCGGAGACGGATGTCAACGATGCCCTGTGGGGTCTGCCGCGCGACGTCTCGACGTTTGTGTTGTATTTGAACAAGGACTTACTGGCTGAAGCTGGCGCTGCGGACCCCATTGCCCTTGCTGCTGAAGGCAATTGGGACTGGGATGCATTCGTGGAGGTCGCCGCCGCAGTGCGTGGTCTTGGGAGCGACATCTATGGCTATGGCGCCAATGCCTGGTGGGGGCCGTACGGCACTTGGATGAACGCCGCTGGTGGCGGCTTCTTCAATGCGGACCGCACTGCATGCAATTTGAACTCGCCTGAATCACTGGCGGGTCTCGAATTCGAGCAGCGCTTGTACCAGGATCTCGACGTAGCCGTTCCGTACGGCGAGGACAGCGAACCGCCCTTCCGCGCCGGCAAGGTTGGCATGTTCCAGAACGGCCGTTGGGCCACCCCGGGCATCCGCACCGTTGACTTCAACTGGGACGTGGTCGAACTCCCCAAGGGACCGAATGGCAGCGCTGGCAACTGGCAGTTCTGGGGTGCCTATGCGGTGAATGCCAACACCCAGCATCCTGAGGAGGCATGGAAGTTGGTCCAGGAGCTGACCCAGGCCGAAACCCAGGCCAAGATCAGCGCGCTGGGCACCAATATTCCCAGTCGCGTCAGCCAGGAGGCGACCGATGCCTTCCTGACCTTCACGCCGCCAGCCAACAACCAGGCCTTTCTCAACGGCCTACAGGACAACGCTGTCGCCGAAGGCCCGCTTTGGAAGGGCGACTGGCCGGGCTTCGTCACGGTCATGGACTCCAATGTTCAGGCGCTGATGACCGGCGAAAAGAGCATTGACGACTTCGCGGCAACAATTTGTGACGAAGCTGACAAGACTTTCCAGTAATGTCTGATTGAGATCGGGGGGGACGGCGACATCCAATTCGCAGACAGATCTTGTGGTTGCCTGGAGTGTTTGTCTGATAGCGATGTGGCCTGTCCCTCCAGTCTTCTCATTTCCAAGAGCGCGCACCAAATGGAGTCAAGGGGATGGCGGCAATGGCACGACCGATGGAGAAGCCGGTAAAAGAAGCAGACGGTTGGCTCACCGGTCTCGTGATCTGGCATATCCTGGTTTTGCTGGGGGCAAGCGCTGGGGTGTATGCACTGTACACAGCACAGATTTCCCTTCCCGAGTGGGTGCGCTGGTTCAGTATAGGGGCTCTGCTGCTAATGGCGCCGGGCAGTCTTGGTGCCATCCTCTTCATCCCGCGGCGCGATCATCGCGGCCGGACGCTCTCGCTGCTGGTCAATTATATTGGCTTTCTCCTGTGTGTGCTGGCCTTTTTGCAGTTCATTGGGGCGTTTGCTGGTTTTGATGAGTTGGCCGATCGATTTCCGCGCAGCCTGCCTTTTCTCGGCAGTACCTTTGTCGGCTACCTGATCTACGCGTTTGCCGACCGCTACGAGAACTTTCCGCAACGTCAGCGCACGATTCAGCGAACGGGCAAAATCGTCATGATCGCCGGCCTGTTGATGGCCCTCCTTGCCCTGATCGGCTGGGAAGCGGTGCCGCAGTTTGTACAGGAGCGGCTGCAGGTTCCCATATTGCTTCTGTTGGCAGGGGGGCTGATCTTTGGCTTGATGTTCTGGGCGATGTGGCGGCGTCCGGCGGCACTTGCAATGCAGGTGAACAACGCGCGCCAGGAGGCGATTGAGGGATATCTGCTCCTGTCCCCCAATTTGATCGGCTTCCTGTTGTTTCTTGCCGGCCCTCTGATGCTCTCTTTGTACACGAGCTTCACGAACTGGGATGGCTTTGGTACGCGCGACTTTATCGGCGTGGCGAACTACGCCAAACTGCTCAACCTGACCTTTGCTCCGCTAGCGGAGGCCCGGCAGCCGGCCAATCAGGTTGTCGATGTCAGGGTCTATGACGAACTCTGGCGTTTTTCGCTCTTTGGCCGCAGCTATCTTGTTGCGGCGGCGGACAAGCTCTTTTGGCTGGCACTGCGCAATACGTTTCTCTTTGGCCTCCTGGTGGTTCCCCTTGCGGTGCTCCCGGCACTTGGGTTGGCGGCTGTCCTGAACAGCAAGCTGGCCGGCATGAAGATCTTTCGTAGTATTTATTTCATCCCAAGCGTGGCGGCCGTCGTCGGCATCGCCTTGATCTGGCAGTGGATGTATAACGCTACAGTGGGATGGATCAACTATGGTCTCCTGGTTGCAACCAACTTTTTCAACTCGATCACCGGGCTGTCGATCGTCGCTGTACAGCCACGTTGGCTTTCTGTCAGCGATACGGCGCTTTTGGCGATCGTTGTCATGGTGACCTGGCAGACGATCGGTTTCAACACGATTCTTTTCCTGGCTGGCATGCAGAATGTTCCAAAGATTCTTTACGAAGCAGCCACTGTAGACGGTGCTGGCGCCTGGCGCCAGTTTATCAGCATCACCCTGCCTTTGCTTGGTCCGACCACGGTTTTTGTGCTGTCGACATCGATCATTGCGGCCTTTCAGATCTTTGAGCCGGTATTCATCATGACCAACCCGGCTGGCGGACCCAATAACGCAACGCTTTCGGCAGTGCTGTATTTATATCAGAATGGCTTTCAGCGGTTCAGTCAGGGCTATGCATCGGCTGTTGCCTGGCTTTTGTTTTTGATCATTTTTATCGTGACCCTGATTCAGTACCGGCGCCAGGGCAATACTTCCTACGAACTGTAGTGTGGAGGGGAGACGATGATCACTGTTCGAGGCAAAGACCCTGGCCTACAGACTCCTGTGGTATCCAGACCAGAGGCCCGGCGCAGCTGGCTGGACGGGCTGCGCAAGGTGGCGATCTATGGCTTGTTGACGATCATGGCCCTTGTCATGATCTTTCCTTTTCTCGTCATGATCTTCACCTCGCTGAAGGTGCCGGCGGACACTTTTTCCTACCCGCCGCGACTTCTACCGCAAGAACAATTGACTGTCGTCATGCCTGACATGGACGAGCCGGCTCCACTTTTCAACATCGAGGTCGACGGGGTAAAACGGCAGCTGGCGTTGGTTCAGGACAACATCCGCATCGGGATCTACGCCGATCCCAACGCGCTGGAGGTGACCTACCAGTTGCCCGTTCGCGAAGTGAAACCGACGGGTGGTTTCATGGATCAACAGACAACCCTGGTCGACGGCGAAGAACAGGATCTCTGGGACGTCGAAGTGAACGGCCAGGTGGTCCAGATGATCCAG
>CAIOHJ010000048.1 GCA_903858085.1 uncultured Chloroflexota bacterium | reverse complement strand
CGGCTTCGGTGGCTGCGCGGTCGCCTTGGTCAAACCTGGCAGCGAACAGGCGATGGCCGACACAATTTTTGAGCGGTATCCCAAGGCCACCGGCATCTGGCCCGAGGTCTACACGACCAAGGCCGCCGACGGAGCCAGCGTTGTCGCTTTGGGGGAGTAGCGGCGGCTACGAGATCAGCTCGGCGGGCAGATGTTCCAGACGATCGTGGCTGTGCAGGCGCCAGACTTCTCGGCCCGGGTGTTCGACACACTCAAAATGGGTGACCCCTGTGTTGTGTGTCCAGATTTCGCAGCGGCGCCAGGGCCCGATGTTGAAAATGTGGTCGAAGGCAAATTCGATCACCCCACCGTGGCAGACAACGATCACCTTCTGGCCATGGTGCTGTTCGAGCAGCTCTTCGAGAAAGACGCCGACGCGCGCCCGGAAGTGCATCAAGGTTTCGCTGCGCGGCTCCTTCATGACGGGGGCAAACGGGCGAGCGCTGGCCCAGACCCCCGAGTATTCGCCCGGTTCGTCGTCGGTGGCCCAGGGCACATGGTCGAAACGATTGTTGCCGATCTCGCGCACACGGTCGTCGAAACGGACTGGCTGGCCGTAGGCGCTGGCCAGCGGCAGGACAGTCTCTCGGGCACGCTGCATGGTGCTGGCATAGAGTGCCGAGACAGCCAAGAGCTGCTGGGGCAGCCACAAGGCCAGGGCATTGGCCTGCTTTCCCCCCAATTCGGTCAGCGGCTGATCCCAGTTGGTGCCTCGCCAGTCCGGCAGATTGACGTAGCTCTGGCCGTGGCGAATCATGTAAAGATGCATAGCGGCAGTTCTCTCACTTTGTTGGGGGGGCACCAGTGGCCCCCGGTCATGGGTTGCAGATCCATTCTTTTCCTGCGTTCTGATGGAACGAACGCTCTGTATTGTAGCCCAGGAAGGGGCGATCGCGGGTTCTGGTGCGGTCTGGAGGAGACAAGATGACAATACGTCTGGATTTTCAGGATGCCTACAGGCAGCAGTTCGAGGCAGAGGTGGTGGACTTGCGCCCGCTGCCTGCCGGGGCCGTCGTGGTGTTGGACCGCAGCTGCTTTTATCCAGCTTCGGGCGGTCAGCTGCACGATCTCGGCCAGCTGGACGGCGTTGCTGTGACAGAGGTGACCGTCGAGCAAGGGGTGGTGCTGCATCGGCTGGCCGCTGCCTCCCCGTTTGTGGTCGGTGACAGGGTCGCTGGGCAGATCGACTGGGCACGGCGCTACGACCAGATGCAGCAGCATTCGGGGCAGCATCTGCTTTCCCAGCTGATCCACCGGCTGTACGGCCATGAAACTGTAGCCGTGCATTTTGGCAGCGAGGAATCCACGCTGGATCTTGACTGCAGCGAGTTGTCTCCAGCGGCACTGGCAGAAATCGAAGAGGCGGCCAACCAACTGGCCTGCCAGGCGCTGGCGATCCGCTCCTACTTTGTCGACGAGCCGGCAGCTGCTGCGCTGCCGCTGCGCCGCCCGCCCCAGGTCACCGGCCTGATCCGGATCGTCGAGATCGAGGGCTACGACTATTCCGCCTGTGGCGGCACGCACGTCCACACGACAGCCGAACTGACACCGCTCAAGCTGATCCGCCAGGAACGGCGCCGCGGCCAGAGCCGGCTGACCTTTTTGTCTGGTTTGCGCGCCTGGCGCGACTATGCGGAAAAACATCGGCTGTTGGCAGCGGCGGCCAGCCTGTTCAACACCGAGCTGGCGGCGGTACCGGCTGCGGTGCAGCGCCTCCAGCTGCAGCAGCAGCTGCTGGTCGCGCAAAGCCAGCTGCTGCAGGAACAGCTGCTGGTGCGGCGGGCTGCCGAACTGACGGCGCAGGCTGTGCCGGTCGGCAGCTGGGCGGTGGTGGAGTTTCTGAGCGACGAAGATTCTCCGGAGACACTCAAAGAGCTGGCAGCCCACATCCGCCAATCTCCCCAGACGGTCGGGCTGCTGGTTTCGACCGCCAACGGTCGGCTGACCGCGCTCTTTGCCCGCAGCGACGACCTCCAGCTCCATATGGGTGAGCTGTTGCGTGCGGTGCTGGCGTTGTTCGGTGGCCGTGGGGGGGGGCGGCCCGAACTCGCCCAGGGGGGAGGGGTCGATGTCTCTGCGGCTGCCGAGCTGCTCGTGCAGGCTCGGCAGCTTCTGGCACAGAGGGCAGGGTGATTCGACAGAGGGCTATTGTGCGGTGCCTTCCAGAATCTTCAAAAACTCTTTGCGTTCCAGCACCTCTTTTTCGAGCAGCGCTTCTGCGACGTCGACCAGCTGTGCATGGCGTTGCTGCAGCAACGTGCGTGCCCGG